>CAYTRR010000011.1:0-189208 GCA_964440275.1 uncultured Spirochaetales bacterium
CATGGTTGGAGTATGGACAATATTGAAAATACAACATTGCCAAGACTAACAACGTTTCCACCAGAGATAGTTGCCTATCTTCTTTCATGTGAAACTGGAATGGCTATGGCGTCTGCCCAGTTAATGGCTACAGCCTTAGGTTTAGGAAGTTGCTGTTATGCTGGACAAGGACCAAAAATTGCTGAAGTTTTAGGTTTTAGAGACTCTATGCAGTTTGTTTGGGCAATGGCTATTGGCTACCCAGGGGAAACAGTTGAGTCCATGGGATGGAGACCAAGATCGCCATATGGAGACATCATTTACAAAGAAAAATGTGGTGTTCCTGCGATTGCTGATCCAGGTGTTGATGCAGAGTTGGAAGCACTAGGTATGATGGGAACACCATCAGCACTTACACCGGAAAGACTTGCAGATGTAAACAAAGCTGCTGAAGCTATGGGTCTACCAACTAGAACTGACGAAAACGGTTAAATTTTACATTAAATTGGGGAGACGTCTTGTCTCCCCAAGTGTATTTCATGGAACTAGAAGAACAAATCGAGGAACTTGCTGAACTGATTTTGCGTCACAAGAATGCAATAACATTCTCGGGGGCTGGGATTAGTACAGATTCAGGAATTCCTGATTACAGAACACCAGGTTCAGGCACTTGGACTAAATACGATTCTTCTATTGTTTCGATACCAGGATTCTTGAGAGACCCAACTCAGTATTACGAATATGCAATGGACATGCACCCCATACGAAAAGCCGCCAAACCCAATTCAGCCCATTTAATCTTAGCTAAGCTAGAAAAGGCTGGCCTTATTGAAGGAGTGATAACCCAAAATGTGGATGGTTTACATTTAGAGGCCGGGAGCACTGTTGTACATGAGCTACACGGATCAACAAGGCGCGCCTCCTGCTTACAGTGCGGACAACTTTTTTCCATGGACGAAATAATGGAAAGGGTACAAAATGGAGAGAATCCACCTATATGCAAAGAGTTTGAAGATCAGCCATGCCAGGGGCTTATCAAGCCAACTACAGTTTTCTTTGGCGAGCCACTCCCAAAAGCTCCATGGGATGCATCAATGGACAAATCTCGAGAAACAACCCTTATGATTGTTATCGGGTCATCTCTTCAGGTTTCTCCTGCAAACAATCTCCCAGATATTGCCCTACAAACCGGTTCCGAACTAGTAATTATTGATTTAATGACCACTCCTTTTGATTCCAGAGCAAATCTTGTAATCAACGAAAGAGCAGTTAAGGTGGCAGAATTGTTAGAACAAAAACTAAATTTATAGCCTATGTCCAGATATTCGATAGACAGAGGTTCGACATATGGCAGACAAAGCTAAATATAATAAATTATTGGATAAATTAACTCTTTTTTAACAAAAAAACCGTTGACTATTTTATGCTCATTTGCTTTAATAGTAATAACGGGGTGTAGAAAGACCGAAAGCGGTTTTCTCACCAGTAATCTACCTACCAACGCAAATTCAAATGAAGGAGGTCTCTAACGATGCCAAGTCATCTTAATGTAGACACAAAGTATTGGACTCTCACAGACGAGATTCCAAATCCACCGGTTGAGAGAGACATTAAAACATGGATTATCGGAAACCCTTCCGATCCTCTATGGGATATTGATGTTCTTCCTCTAACCTATACTAATTCAAGATGGTCAGCATTTGTTGTTGACGTACCAGGCGATGCAAGACAAAGACTATGTCCAAATCCACCATTAACAATATGGGATGGAGAGGATGCAGAACTTGTTGAGTATTGGTATGTTAACCATTTAAACACAATGCTAGGTCCATATCTTGAGTTTGGAGTAACAATCTCCGCAACACACACTGACTCGAAAGGTAATACATGGAAAGCAGGTTACTATCCATATATGTACCTAACAAGTGATAGTGCTGTTGATGCTGGTCGTGTTTTAGGATTCCCTAAAAAAATGGCCTACATCAGAGTTACTGAGCATGGCGGTGAAAAAGGCGATGACTATTTCGGTTATTCAATGACTAGAAATGGTTACCTTTTAACAGCACAGCAAGGTAAATATGATGATGCACCAGTTAAACCACCATATTTCTATGGTAAAACTGACTGGGGTAAATTCAACATGAAAGTTATCACACGTCCTGACGTTGCAAGTTCAGAATGGCAGTTAACATATCTACCATCTAAACTTCCACCTGCATTTAATGTAGAAGGACACAGATTCCAAATCAAAAACGAGTTAACAAGAACAGCTTCTGGCGATGCCATTGACTGGTTCGCACAAGCAACTCCATTTGATAACATGGGTGCAGAGGTAAAAGTAAACGAAGTTAAAGGTTTAATTTCATTTACATTTGACCTTATTATCCCACCTGCTGAAGTTGTATGGTCAGAAACATACGAAAGACCAGCCAGCTACAGAGGATATGCAACACCATATCAGTATGGTTTAAGACAACAGTTCCCAATTCACCAAGGTGCATAGGAACACATTAATTTTTTAGGAGGAAAATAACATGGGAAAACAAGCAAACGAATACAGCTATCCATGGTTAGAAGAAGGTGAAGTTCCACCGCTACCACTTGATAGAGATAGAATTCACATTATCTCTCAGGGTGTTGCCGATCCCGTCTTTGACTATGACATCGTCCCTTTAACATACACAGAAAGCCGCTGGATGGCTTTTGTTGTTGAAGCAGACGAAGCTAATTTAAAAGCCGTTATTCCTGATCCAGTTGAGCTTCACGACCCAATCCTTGAGTTCTGGTACGTTATACACAGAAACACAATGCTTGGACCATACATGGAGTTCGGCGTAACTGCTTCTTCAACAGTGAAAGGCAGTGACGGACAGGTTTGGAAAGGTGGATATTATCCATATATGTACCTTTCAAACGATTCACCAATTTTTGCAGGTAGAGAACCTTTCGGTTTCCCTAAAAAAGCTGCTTATATTGCTGCTTTTGAGCATGGAACAAACGATAACTACTTCAACATGACAATGGAAAGAAGAGGTTACGTATTCCATTCTGCAAATGGTAGATATTCTGATAAACCAACCCCACACAAACCAACATTCTATGGTAAAACAGACTGGGGTAGATTAAATTACAGAATCACAACTCACCCAAGTGTATCTAACAGTATTCATCAAGTTACATACCTTGGATCAGAGTTGCCACCACAGTTCGGTACAGGACACAGGTTCCAATTAGATCCTAGTTCTGTTAGAACAGCTACTGGTGAAGACGTAAGAGCATGGTACTTAGCTGGTACACCTTTTGACTTCATGGGAGGTTCATTAGGTAACGTGACATGTCACGGATTGATTTCGTTCACATTTAACTTAATCATTCCACCAGCATCAATTGTATGGGAGAAAACAGTAGAAAGAGCTGAATCTGATTTTGGCGACTTACTCTACTCAACACCTTACAAATATACTATGAGACACAGATTCATGACACCTTACTATCCAGGTGCCTAGAACCGGTAAAAATTAGGGCTCTTCTTTTGAAGAGCCCTTCTTCTTTCTTAAAACCTTTTTACATGATAAGTTTATTTAATGCGCAAATCAGCTGCATGGATAAATGGGCTACTAGTAGAAACTGAGGATTCTTATATTAGAGAAAACCCAGGAACACTTGAGCCTTTAGAAAAAGTTTTTCTTTGTTCAAAAAAAGAAGTCGAAAACGCGTGTAAATCCGCGCACGGTGCTTTTGAATTGTGGTCAAACACACCTGGAAATATTCGAGGCAATATTTTATTTAAAATTGCTGAAAAAATTAGACAGAGATCCGACGATTTAGCGGTAATTAATTCTGAAGAGACTGGGAAACCAATTAAAGAAAGCAAGCTTGTGGAAATGGCAGGAGTAGCAAGAACTTTCGAATACTATGCTGGCATGGCATCTAAAATACATGGCCAATCACAAACAATAACCCCAGAGCTTTTATCATTGACCCTCAAAGAGCCTATTGGTGTAATTGGGATGATATTGCCGTGGAACTTCCCTTTACTGCTTGTTTCATGGAAAATGGCCCCAGCCCTTGCTGCAGGATGCACAATGGTAATAAAGCCATCCGAGCTTACACCGCATGGAACTATAGAGCTTGCCCAAATATGCGAAGAATGTGGAATTCCTAAAGGAGTAATCAATGTTTGCCCAGGTAAGGGGGAAGAGGCAGGAAGCGAACTAATCAAGAATGAGCTAATTTCCAAAATATCCTTTACCGGTTCAACACTTGTAGGAAAACATATTGTTGAGGTTACTTCTAAAAACTTACCCAAGCTATCTCTCGAGTTGGGTGGCAAAGCTCCAAATATAGTTTTTGAAGATGCCGAGATAGATTCATGCATTGAAGCTAATTTGAGAGGGGGCTTTTTTAATCAAGGCGAAAATTGCACTGCAGTAACAAGGCTTTTAGTCCACGACAAGATTTACAATAAATTTAAGAAAACATTCTTACAAAAAATTTCAGCAATCAAACAGGGCTACCCTTTAGAGCAAGAAACAGAAATAGGCGCTTTAATCTCAGAAGATCATCTTAAAAAGGTAGAGAAACTTGTTGAGCAAGGTTTACAACAAGGAGGAAAACTTTTAGTAGGAGGCAAAAAAAATCCTTCTTTAGAGGGGCACTTTTTTGTCCCTACAGTTATAGAGATAGACCCTTCAGAAAACAATGTGTTGTTTACCGAAGAAGTTTTTGGTCCAGTTGTTGCAATAATGCCGTTTAGTAAAGAAGAAGAAGCCATTAAACTTGCCAACCAAACAAATTATGGTCTTGCTGGAGGGATTTGGACTAAAGATATTTCGAGAGCAATTAGGGTTTCAAAAAAAATAAACGCAGGTTATTTGTGGATTAACACTTATGGAGGCATTATTCCGGAGACACCATATGGTGGTTTTAAACAAAGCGGTTCAGGAAAAGAACTCGGACTAGAGGGTATCGAAGAATTTTTTAAATTAAAAAATATCAGTATTTTTATTGGCGATAGTCTACCAAAGTGGTATGGAAACAAATAGCTCGGAACTAGAAGCAATTTTTGATTCTATATGGAAGAACCTCAAATTAGGCGCAATCGACCGCAAACACCCTTTCCATTTATGTACACTATCTACTATTAATTCAAAAAATACATCCTTCCCTGATTCTAGAATAGTGGTTTTAAGAGAAGCAGATCAAAATCTTTTAACTTTGCGTTCTCATGCTGATGTCAGAACAAACAAATGCGAAGACATAAAACAGAACAAACACACCCAGCTCCTTTTCTATGACAAATCCTCTAAAATTCAAGTACGAATCAAGGCAGAGTCTGAGATTATAGTTAATAAATCAATAATAAGTGCAATATGGGAAAAATCACAAGAGGTAAGTCAAAGATGTTATTTTGTACCATTAGCACCTTCAACTGAAATCGAAACTCCGTTCAACAACAACATGCTAGATTTAAAGAATAAAAATCTTGGATTAAATGTTTTTGCTTTATTAACAAGCAAAGTAAAGGAGATAGACTGGCTAGAATTAAACTATGACGGACACAGACGGTGTAAATTTGAGATATCCGACAGCAAATTATCTAAAAGTGTTTGGTTGATTCCGTAAAAGAAAAAAAAGGGGAAAGCATAAACTTTCCCCTAAATAAATTTAAAATAAGGTTCCTTTTAATAGCATATTCATTCCCGGAATCAATAGTGTTACAAATGATTCAGCAATAAATAAGTATGCTAATAAAGTTCCAAGAGCTTTACCTTGAGCAAGTACTAAGAATGCAACAAGTGTAAGAACAGCCCATGCAATGTTAAACAATCCTAATTCCATTGCGCCTACGCCTAAGAAATACTGCCCGTACCATAGAAAAACTATAGTAGCAAAAAGACAATACCACCCAAGACCTTTACCGCCATGTCCAAGAGTGAACACACCGAAGGCGATGACATAGATCAATGCAAAAACTGAAACAAGAGCAGTAGAAGCAGCTCCTTCTGGTCCAAGACCAGCTCCAGTGAATGCAGCAATAAGAATTAGCACCGCTACTGCGCCGTTTAACATACCAACTTCTTTTCCATCGGTTTTACCTAAAAGGGTCATACCGTTACAAAAGAATACGAAACCTACGAGTAAAAGTACATATCCTAACATATACCTATACCTCCTTTATAAGAGTTACTCCATTTAACCATAAATTGATGCATTAAGTCAATAGTTTTAACTCTAAACTACCGGTATTACTAGTTATTTTTTGAAATACACTAAGAGTGTAACTAGGATTCCTTTCTCTGAACGAGAATAACCCATACTCCCTTTTGAACAACATCGCCTGATTGATTAACAACGTTAACTTCCCAATTTAGAAATCCCATGTTCGGTCTTTTGTGCTCTTTCTTCTCAACTAATTTTCTTGTAATTTTAATGGTGTCCCCAGGTTTTACAGCACCAGAAAAGCGCCAGTCTTGAAGTCCCATAAATGCAATCGTTGCCAACCTTGGCATTGTAAACCAAAGACCAGTTGCAATTGAAAGCACACACATTCCATGTGCTACTCTAGTTTTAAAGACAGTGTTTTTAGCAAACTCCTCATCAATGTGCATATTGTTAAAATCAGCAGAAAGGCCTGCAAAATTAACTACATCAGCCTCTGTAACTGTCCTTCCACTTGATTCGTGCTCTGCGCCTTCTTCTATATCTTCATAAAAAATCTTGTCGTCCATATCGACCCCCTATAGTTAATTATACTGGTTTAAATTTAGCGAATGTTACCTCATCTGTTGCGTCTTCAAAAACAACCTCTACTTCCATTCCTATGGTTACGCTCTCAGGATCGCAACCTACAACGTTGGACATCATTTTAACACCATCATCAAGCTCTATTAGTGCAACAACGTAAGTTTCTCCTTTGTAAGCCTTGGTTGGACCCATATAATGAACGGAATAAGTCCAAACTTTACCTTTTCCAGAGGATTCTACCCATTCGAAATCCATGTTGACTGATCCAGGGAAAGGGCTTATAGCTCTAGGATAAAAAAATACTTTTCCCGTATCTTTACACTTAGGTAACAACAATTTGTGATTTTTCGTTCCATCCCAGAATGGTTTTGTTTCTGGCCTAAAATCTGGCAATGGTTTCTGATATTCAATTTTTTCTTCTGACATTTTTATATCTCCTGTCTATCAATATTTTTAACTTAACGGTTCGCTTCCTAGCAGTATAGTGCTGTGAGCAGATACTATACCACCATTCCCATGAACCAAAGCAGTGCTAGGATTTTTTACTTGTCTTGGGCCTGCCTCTCCTCTAAGCTGCAAAACAGCTTCGACCACATGATGCATTGCACCTAAATGTGCTTGCGATAACAATCCACCGTGCGTATTCAAAGGAATATCGGCATCCTTATGAAGCCTTCCTTCTAGGGCGGCTGCACCCGCATGGTTTCTAGGAACAATCCCAAGTCCTTCAAGTTCCAGAAGTGTAGTAATCGTGAAACAATCATAAAGGAATGTTATATCCACGTTTTCGTTTGTCATCCCTGCAGTTTTGAAAGCTTTTTCTCCGGATGTTTCAACAGCACCATAAATTTGATCTAAGTCTGCACAAGAAGTGAGATACTGGTGTGAAAACCCTTGACCCATTCCATGCAAGTAAACCGGATCTCTTTTAAGTCCAAGCTCTTTAGCTTTTGCATTTGTTGTTACTATAAAAGCAGCACCACCATCAGAAACGATTGAACAATCAAATTTAGTTAATGGAGATGCAAGCAGACGAGTGTTTAATATGTCGTCCAAAGATAAATCGTCTTTATTCATTGCGTTTTCTTTTAGTTTTGCATGTTCTCTCATTGTTACAGCTACAGAATGTAGATGCTCTCTTTTACCATTTGATTCATGAAGATATCTCTGCGCCATCAGTGCATATCCGCCTGGCGTTGTAAGACCATAAGGATATTCAAATTCCCCATGACACATTTCTCTAATAAGAGCAATCATTCCAGTGGATGAAATACCTGAAAGAGTATTGTCTCCCCTTACACACAAAACTACTTCGGCTTGACCGGAGTTTATAGCCATCGCTGCTGCTGCAGTCATCCAAACAGCTGTAGCACCTCCAATAGCAACTGACTCAAAATATTTTGGGTTTATCCCTATGTAGTCAGCAAATGTAGTACAGTGCATAAAAGTTTCTTCTACTAGAGAAAATGCTGTAATAATTCCATCAACATCCGATTTTTGTATTCCGGCGTCTTCTATCGCAAGCTTAGACGCTTCAGAAAGAAAATGAAACGAACTTTTTCCGGGTATTTTACCCTGTTCAGTTTCTCCGACACCAATGATTCCTATTTGATTCTTCTTTAAAAGTTCTCTAGTGTCATCAATATTTGGTATTTGTGTTCCCATTGTCTTCTCCTTTTTTTCTTTAATATGTTATCTAAGATAACTTAAATTCCAAGCTCCTTAGCAATAATCACCTGTTGAATTTCAGATGTACCTTCAGTTATGGACGACAACTTAGCATCCCTGTAATATCTTTCAGCTGAATATTCAGTGGCATAACCATAACCACCCAAGACTTGTACTCCCTCGCTGGCACACCATTGAACTACTTCTGCAGAATACAATTTTGCCATTGAGGCTTCTTTGACACATGGTCTACCCTGATCATATAACCAGGCAGCCTTATATCCAAGCAAGCGAGCTGTTTCTATTTTTGTTGCCATCTGAGCAAGCTTGAAACTTATTCCTTGAAATTTATTAATCGGTCTGCCAAAAGCTTCTCTTTCTTTTGAATAGTTGAGAGCATATTCAAAAGCCGCTGTAGCTAAACCAACGCTTTTAATGGCGTGAGAAATTCTTGCGGCAATTAATGTTTCCATCAATGCTTGGAACTTCCCTTCTTCTTCGCCAAGCAAAGCATTTGCAGGTAATTTGCAATTCTCGAATACAAGCTCAGCAACATCAGAAGACCTATGTCCTAACTTATGAATTTTCCTGGATACTTCAAATCCTGGAGTTTCTTTATCAACAATAAAAATACTTATTCCATTCTTTTTATCATCTTTGTTGGTATAAGCTGCAACTATGACATAATTACAAATTACCCCATTTGAACACCATGTCTTTGTTCCGTTTAATACCCATGAGTCTCCATCTTTTATAGCATTTGTTTTGATTGCTCTTGCATCAGAGCCAGCATTAGGTTCAGTAATAGCTAATGCGCCAATTACTTCACCAGCTATTGAAGGTATAAGATATTTTTCTTTCTGTTCTTCTGTCCCAAACTTTGAAACGGGAAGTGACCCTAAATCTACATGAGCAGCAACTCCTTTGGCAATTCCAGCACATGTTTTGCCAAGCTCCTCAGCAAGTATGCATTGAGTAACTTTGTCTAAACCTAAACCACCATATTTTTCTTCAAAACAAATTCCCAACAAACCCATTTCCGCCATTTTCGGGAAAAGTTCTAAAGGAAAAGATTCTTGTTTTTCCGCTTCTTCTACTAGTGGTTCTATTTCTTCCTTACAAAAGGTTTGAATAGCATCACGCATCATATTTTGTTCGTCTGAAAAATCAAAACATAAGCTCATAAATAGCCTCCATTGCGCATCATATGTGATTAGAAATTAAACCCTAGTATTATAGCAGCGGGCTCAATATATCGCAAAAAATTTATTTAATTGTATTTAAACTATTTATATATATTTTTATATAATAATGAAGAACAAACTTCCTAATATGTCTGATACAATCTGCGCTATATGTACACCACCAGGAATTGGTTCAATTGCGGTAATTAGGCTTAGTGGAGTCGATAGCCACAAAATAACTAAAATTGTTTTTCAACCTCATAGTCAATCTGAATCATTCATAGATAGAAAGGCTACATTTGGAAATATTTTAAGAGCAAATAAGGTTATCGATCAATGCTTATGTATTTTTTTCTATTCACCAGGTTCATTGACGGGAGAAGATGTAGTAGAAATTCAAACTCACGGTGGCCCCATAGTTCCCAACCTGGTATTAAAATCTTTAACTGATAATGGTGCACGCATTGCAGAGCCAGGCGAATTTACTTACCGATCTTTCATTAACGGCAAGATAGATTTACTTAAAGCAGAGGCGATTTCTTCTTTAATCAAATCCCACTCTGAATCTGCTGCCAAGTGTTCTATTGATCAATTATCTGGATCATTAACAAAAAAACTTAATAATCTCAGGGACTTAGTTATATCTTTGCTCGCTCAATTTGAAGCCATGGTTGATTTTCCAGAGGAAAACATCCCTGAGCCAACAAAGAAGGCAATCCTTTCAGATTTCAATTTGTCTATCCAGCATTCTGAGTCCATTCTAAACACCTATGAATCAGGTCGATTATATATGGAAGGTTTACAAGTCTTAATTATGGGACAACCAAATGTTGGAAAGTCCACACTTATGAATAGAATGCTTGACGAGGATAGATCTATCGTCTCTAATATTCCAGGAACTACTAGAGATATACTTGATGCAGATATTTTTATTGATGGAGTTAGATGTAATTTTTTTGACACTGCTGGCCTTAGAGACTCTAAGGATCCGATAGAAAACATCGGAATAAAAAAAGCTTTTTCTAAAATTGATGCATCTGACTTGATACTATTATTGCTGGACAAGGATTCTGATTATGATTATTTGAATAGAATAATCAAAGATGTTCCACGTGGAAAGATTCTACATTTAATAAACAAAAGCGATCTTATGAAAGAAGACAACAAATGGGGCATAATAGAGCAATTAGAAGATAAAGGTTTGAAGTACATAGAAATATCCGCAAAAAAAGGGAAAAATTTAGATTTAATTAGAAAAAAGATATTAGAAATAAAAAACATGGATACAAAAGTAGATTTCGAAGAAGGTGTACTTACTACAGAAAGACAAGTAGAGCATCTTAAAAAAGGACTAAAAAACTTAAAAAATGGGAAACAACTATTTATAGAAGACAAGCCCATAGAAATAATAACAATTGAAATCAGGGAATACTTAAACAGAATAGGAGAAATAACAGGGGAAACAACAAATGAAGAGGTATACGATGCATTGTTCTCAAAGTTTTGTATTGGCAAATAGTCAATAATTACGGGGATTTAAGTGTAAAGATTAATTATCAACAATTTTCCACAGTCTGTTGATATCTTTTTGTTAATATGAAATAAATTGGTGGTAAACTATAAAAAAAATGTAGTATAATAGCATAGTTAGGTTAAATATGTTTGTACCATTAAGCGAAATTGAAAAAATACTGGGTGAAAAGCTAGATTCATCGAAGGTAGAACAATCATTAACTATGATAGGTCTGGAGGTTGAGGAAGTACAAAAATGGGATTTCTCAAAACTAGATCCCAAAATAGTTGTAGGTGAAATTGAAAAGATAGAAAAGCACCCGAATGCTGACAAGTTACAAATCTGTTTAGTGAATACAGGAAAAGAAAAACTTTCGATAATTTGTGGTGCTAACAATATTAATCAAGGTGACTTTGTTCCTGTTGCAACAATCGGCGCAAAGCTTGATAACTCAGAAAGCTTTCCAGAAGGTATAAAAATAAAGAAAACTAAAATTAGAGGAATTGAATCTAGCGGAATGTTGTGTTCATTAAACGAATTATCGGTTAATGATTCTTCTAACGGAATATTCTTATTAAGTAATAACTTAGTTCATGGAATTCCAATTTCAAAAATCGAAAATCTTGATGATACTATTTTTGATGTTTCAATAACTCCAAATAGAGGCGATTGTCTTAGTTTTTACGGTATCGCTAGAGAGCTTTCAAGTATATTAAATTTGAGCATAAAAAATAATTATTTAAATTATACTAACAATGCTTATAAACTGTCTGATTCAATTGATTCTCTTGCTTTGTTAATTGATTCCAAGGACGTTAAAAGATATACAGCCATTAAAATTTCTAATATAACAGTTAACGATTCTCCATCATGGCTAAAAGTTTTATTGTTTAAATTAAAACAGAAGCCAATTAACAATGTTGTTGATCTGACTAATTATTTAATGTTCTTAACAGGCCAACCCTTACACGCATTTGATTTTGATAAAATTTCTGGAACTAAAATTTTAATCAATGATGTTACAAAAGAATCAATTACTGTTTTAGATGGCTCCCTTCAAAAAACTAATTCACACCTAACTATTTCTGATGCCAAAGGTCCAATAGCACTTGCTGGAATAATTGGAGGCACTCGTACAGCTGTAGATAAAAATACAAAAAATATTTTGTTAGAATGTGCTTCTTTCAATCCCTCAAAAATACGTAGGAGTTCAAAGATTCTAAACTTATCAACCGACTCCTCTTACAGGTTCGAAAGAGAAGTCCCACAATATACAACACAATCTTCACTACTCTATTGTGCCGACCACATATCTAAGTTTACTAATGGAATTGTTTCAAAAAATTATCTGGATACAAATTCCGATATTGTAGACGAAAGAGTTATCACTATTGATTTAAGAAAAATAGCTAAACTATTAGGAGTCAACATTAAAAATGATGAAATACTCCGAATTTATGAATCATTATCAATCGAATTAATTTCATCAGAAAATTCAATATACAAATTTCGGCCACCTCAATTTAGATTAGATTTATCTTCAGATGCTGATTTAATCGAAGAAGTTGCTCGGACAATTGGTCTGGATTCTATACAGCCATCATTGCCTAAAATTCCATTGAGAAAAGCTATTGATAAAGTTTCTGCTGATTACAGATATTTAAACGATTTAGCACGAGACCTTTTTTCTTCAGATGGATACTCTGAAGTTATAAACTATAGTTTTAATGACGATGAAACACTTTTTCCTCAAATTAAAAAAATAAAAATACTCAACCCACATTCTCAAGATTCTAAATATTTAAGGACTAGCTTATTACCATCCCTCCTTAAAAACGCTTCATATAATTTTAACCACAATGTAGAAGCGTTTAAGCTTTTTGAAATAGGAGGAGTTTTTGTTGAGTCTAAATCGAACTATATACAAAAAGCAGAGATTTCATTACTGTCTACACAAAAGTCTACTGATAAATTCTGGAAAAAATCAGATGATAAATATTATGATTTAAAAAATTCTCTAATTAAAATTTTATCTAAAATAAAACTTAATAAAGATAATTTAATTTTTAGCACTGAATTACCAACTTATTATGATGGTCTGTTGCATCCCGAAAAATCTTCAGGTGTTTACATTAAAAAAACACTCGTCGGTTTTTTAGGAGAAATACATCCCCAGATTGCTGAAATATATGATCTTAAAAAAACAGTAACTTTAGCATCTCTGTTAGTTGCTGAGCTCCATAATTTTAGTTCTGTCGATACCAACATGTCACAATTCACTACTTATCCAATTGTCCAAAGAGACCTATCGATTGTAGTGAACAAGGACGTACAATCTCAAAAAATTGTTGATATTATAAAAGCATTTCCTTCCCCGATCATTAAAGATACATTTGTATTTGATTTATTTGAAGATTCATCTCTTGGAAAAAACAAAAAAAGTCTTTCTTTTTCTGTTGTGTTCGGCGCTAACGATAGGACTCTTGAAGAGGACGAGGTTTCTATGATAATTAAAGAATTATTATCAAATTTAAAAAAGGAAGCAGATGCTGAAATACGAGAGTAATCATGACTAGAAAAGATTTAACAAACATTTTACATAAAAATCTCGGACTCAGCCTTAAAGAGTCTGCCAGAATCGTAGACAAATTTTTCGATATCATTGTATTTAGTTTGTCACAGGGAAGCGAGGTCAAACTCCCCAAGTTTGGAACACTAAAGATACAAGAAAGAGATTCAAGATCAGGAAGAAATCCAACCACTGGCGAAAAAATAGAAATAGCGAAAAGAAAAGCAATAGTTTTCAGACCAAGTAAAGAGCTCAGAAAAAAACTAAAAGAATCGGTCGAATAATATTATGAAAATAGTAGTAAATTTCGTAAAATCTAATTTTTTAACAGGCTTGGCTGTCTTTATCCCTTTTATTATTACTATATATTTAGTAATACAACTCGGGACATGGTTCAATTCCTTTGTGGATTTTACACCAGCAAGGTTCCTTGACTTAGAACAATTACCAAAATTTGTTTCTGATGCGATATTGTTTTTTGTCGCCCTCTCCTTTGCTATTTTAGCTATAACTTTATTGGGGGTAGCCACTAAGAATCTATTGGGAAAATTTTTATTAGCAGTTGGAGAAAAAACAATTTCAAAAATACCTCTTGCCAGTTCAATTTTTTCAACAACTAAGCAAATTTCAAAAATAGTTTTTTCCGAAGGTGGAAAAAATCAAAAAGTTGTTTTAGTAGAATACCCTCGAAAAGGATCTTACTGTCTAGGTTTTGCGACTCAACCTCTTGATTCTAAAGATTTAGACAAAATACCGGTTTTTGTTCCAACTTCACCAAATCCAAGCTCAGGATTTCTAGTTTTTTTTGAAAAGAGTGACATGAAAGAACTTAATATATCAGCAGACGACGCCTTTAAACTTATAATTTCGGGAGGCCTTTCTCTTAATGAAACCGAATCACTTTCTGAATATAGATTCTGAACTAAAAAAACACCTTGGCCATAAAGCCACAATCGTACTTGGATTGTCAGGTGGACAAGATTCAATGGCTTTACTCTACCTTTTGATGGAATCTCAACTTAAATTAAAAATATACGCTTGCCATTTAAACCATTGCTTAAGAGGTAACAATTCCGAAAGAGATCAGGAATTTGTGGAAAAAGTTTGTGATGAGAATGAAATTCCGTTATTTACAAAAAGAACTGATATCTCTAGAGTGGCTAAAGGCTTAAAGATAGGAGTTGAACAGGCAGGAAGAATTGCAAGAAGGAGGTTTTTTGAAAAAGTTTGTAAGAAGGTAAAAGGAAAAAAGATTTTATTAGCTCACCATTTAGATGACCAAGTAGAGACTTTTTTCATGAGATTGTTGAGAGGATCTTCTTTGAAAGGCTTGCAAAGCATGAGTGTGAATGAAGGCTTGTATTTAAGACCGTTAATTAAATACAGTAAAAAGGAATTAATGAATTTTTTAATCACTAGGAAGATAGAATGGGTTCAGGACGAATCAAACGACTTGACAGACTATACAAGAAACAACATAAGAAAAAATCTAATTCCTATGATGGAAAAATTTAATCCAAATCTTAATTCAACTATATCAAACACTTTAGATTTGATTACAAAGCAGAACGAGCATGTCTATCTACATATAGAATCAATCCAAGACAGCATTGTTAAACAGATTTCTGACAGTGAATTTGTAATTTCAATCCAGAACCTTTTAAGCTTAAGCGACTTTGAAGCTAGCGAAGTTTTTTACAGATTTTTCACTAACAAGTTAGGACCAAAAGATTTTTTAAGTTATAGAAATATCAACGATTTAGTAAATATGATTAAAAGCAAAAATGCATCCTGGGAACTATTTTTGACTAAGAATATAAAAATCGAAAAAGGATATGAATTTCTATTTATAAAAACACAGGCATCAAAGATCTACGACTTAAATTTAAATATTTCTTCAGAGGGTGTTTGGACAAATAACAATCTAGTTGTTAAAATTGCTAAAGATAATTCTGATACTAATGGTGAGTATTTATTTTTTGAATTGCAAAATATTAATTTCCCAATAAGTGTTAGAAATTTCCAGGAAGGAGACCGAATAAGCATTAAGGGACTTAAATCGCCAAAAAAATTACATGATATTTTTATTGATAACAAAATTCCTAAATTTATTAGAAGAATGTTGCCAATATTTGAAGCAAATGGACAAATTTTTCACGTCCATGGAGTCAATCTTAATACATCATTCAAACTAGAGAATTATAAAAAGAACTCGATTGGTATTTCTGTAACATGCAAAACTCTTGACAAGCTAATTGAAAATACAATTTTTAATTAGAGGGTCCCAAATCAACGTTGTTTCGTTTAAACCACTTATTTAAATCATCCATGTTGTCATTATTCAAGTGATTTTGAATAAACGAAATACCATTAGGGATGAGCCTCATATAGGAATCTTTTTTGTCTCTATATTTGAGCCTACAAAATATTCCTAGTATTTTTAAGTTCCTTTGAACTGAAAAAAAAGCCATCTCATTTCGTATTTGATTTTCACTAAGGTCCGATAAATTAATAAAATAGTCCAGAAGACGATCTTTTAAATCCCTATTCAAAGGCCTTCTAACATCTTCTATCAGTGAAGCTAGGTCATAAACAGGAGAACCAGCTAGAGCGTCTTGAAAATCGATTAAGCCAACAGACTGTAAGCCATTTCTATTTTGCAGAAAAAATAAATTATCCACATGATAATCTCTTAACACTATGCTTTCACGACATGGGGCAACATCCTTAAAAATATTTGCAATTATTATCTCAAATTCAATAATACTTTTTTCTTTTAGGGATATTTGTTTGTGTTCTTTTAAATACCAATCTACAAAAAGCCTAGCTTCTTTAACTAGTTCAATTTCAGAATAATCAAAAATGCCATTTTTTTTATTGGCATTAGCATTGTAGTTTCTATGAAGATAGTCTATTATTTCAATCGCTGTTCTATAAAGCTGCTCTTCATTCTCTTCCGACAAAACTTTTGAAAAAACAGTTTGCCCAAAATCTTCAAGCAACAGGAGACTTTTTTCAAAATCTGCAGCATAGATTTTCGGAGCACTTAATTTAATTTCTAATAATAGATTTGCTATACGGACAAAAGACTCAAGAGAAGAATTTTTTTCACTAGAAGCATCCATTACAATAAGGTTTTTCTTCGAGATACGATAATAATTTCTAAATGATGCATCACTATGGATTTTATTTAGGTCGGGCGATTCTACCGCATTCTTGATTAAAAATTCTTGTATCAGTTTTTCTCGATTCATACTATAATATCTATAGCACTAATTTAGGAGTTTGTAATGAGTGAAAGTATATATAAGGACGACATATCTCAATATATGAAAAAGCTGAGAGATCTTGTACCTGAACTAAATGATTCATGGATGGGCTATCACAATGAAGTTTTCAAAGATGGAGCAATTAGCAATATGGACAAGCAGCTTATAGCTCTTGCTTGTGCTCATATCACGGGATGCCCATATTGTATAAGAGCAAGGACCAAATCTTCAAAAGCTCAAGGAGCAACAGATGAACAAATCGCGGAAGCTGTTTACATTGCTATGAGATTGGCTATGGGCCAACCCTATGCTTTTGGAAGCATTGCTTTTGAAAATTATGATTTAATGAAAGCAAAAGAAGATGTTACAGAGGGCTACTTTATTAGCAAAAACATAACTCCACAAATTAAAGAATTTCACCAAATAAGTGGAGAAACACACGAAAAATTTTCTCAATTTCATGAAATGGTTTACGAGGATGGACACCTTACAAAAAAACTTAAAAAGGGCTTGATGGGATTAGCATGCGCACTTCTTGCAAAATGCCCATGGTGCATTAGAAGCTGCGTCAGAGATGGTATAAAGGAAGGAGTTACCAAAGAAGAGATAACTGAAGCGATTAATGTTGCCATGGTCATGAGCGCAGGAGCTTGCTGGGCTCATGCTGGAATATCTATGGAGACCGCTGAGAAATTTGGAAAAAAATAATCAAAGTGTATCAACAAGCAGAGTATTACTTTATAAAGCATGAGAATTAGACTTAACAGATATCTCTCTGTTAGTGGCATCGCCTCTAGAAGAAAATCCGAGGATTTAATTAAAACTTCAAAGGTAAAAATTAATGGCAAAGTTCATAATTCTTTAGCCACAACTGTTGATACAAGTATTGATACAATTGAATGCGAAGGGAAGATAGTTAAGCCCCAAAAGTATGAATATTATAAAATGAACAAGCCCAGATTTTATTTAACTACTATGTCAAAGAATGAAGACAAGAAGACTGTTGTCGAACTACTACCAAAATCAAAAACTAAACTTTTTCCCATAGGAAGACTTGACTACGATACAGAGGGCTTGCTCTTATTTACCAATGACGGAATATTGGCTCATCATATTGCTCACCCCAGTTTCAATGTAAAAAAAAAGTATTTAGCTTACATAGAAGGTGAAGTTGCAGGGTCTGTAATATCAAAGATGAAAAAAGGAGCTAAAATGAAAGAAGGCCTTTTGGTCCCGGAACAAATTTCACTAAAAAAGGCTGGTAAAAATGATACTTTAATGGAAATCGAAATACACGAAGGGAAAAACCATATAGTAAAACACTTTTTTAAGTTCTTTGGTAAGCAAGTTAAAAAACTTAAAAGAATTTCAGTAGGACCAATTAAGCTTGGGAAATTAGCTTCAGGAAAAATTGAAAAATTAGATTATAATGAACTAGAGGCACTACAAAAACTAGTGTCGGAATAGGAAAAATATTGTTTATTACTTTTGAAGGAATTGAAGGGTCAGGCAAGTCAACTCAAATAGAACTTCTTTACAAAGTCCTAAAGCAAGTCCATTTTGATGTAGAAGTAACGAGAGAGCCAGGCTGGGGAGCAATAGGAAAATTAATAAGAAGAATTATACTAGAAAACCCTGATTTAGATTTAGATCCATTCGCTGAACTTTCTCTTTTTTGTGCCGACAGAGCACAGCACGTTCGAGATTATGTTAGGCCGCTTCTAAACAAAGGGAAAGTAGTTCTATGTGATAGATTTTCAGATTCAACAATTGCCTATCAGGGTTTCGGAAGAGAGATTAACCCAGAATTCGTAAAGCAAATGGCATCTAATTCTGCTTTAGGCCTTACGCCGAACGTTACGTTTTTATTAGACATATCTGTTAATACTGCGCTAAGCAGAATTGTAGAAAGGCCCGGACGAAACAAGATTGATGACGAGTCCTTCGATTTCCATACTAGAGTTAAAAAAGCATATTTAGAAATTGCAAAACAATCATCAAACAGAGTTTATTTGGTAGATGGAGAACAAGACACAAAAATTGTTCACGAAAATATAAAAAAGATTCTCTCTTCTAACTACAGTATTTTTTCGCGGCTTTCAAGAAAATGATAAACGAAACAATTATTAATTATCACTTAGAATCTAAAAAAACTTTTATGGACTTTCTTCTGAAAGAAGATTCTTCAGGGAGCTATCTGCTTAGTGGCCCTCAGGGTGTTGGCAAAAGATCAGTTGCTTTATTTTTGGCTAAAAAATTATTATCAAACCCACACAAAATTGACAAAGAAATACACCCTGACCTGTTTTGCTTACCTAAGAAAAATAGCAAAGTCTTAGTTGAAGATATTGAAGAAATCGACCAATGGGCTTTCAATCGTCCCTTTGAATCAGAAAGGAAAATTATTATTATTCATGAAGCTCATAATATGAGCACTATAGTTCAAAACAAAATTCTTAAACTGCTAGAGGAACCACCAACCTATTTATTATTTTTTCTTATATCGTCTTCTCCATCCCAGCTTTTAACTACTACGCGTTCAAGATGCATAAACGTGAATTTTGACCCACTTCCAAAAGAATTCTTAATGGAGCTTCTTAAAGACAAAACAACAAGTCCAGAATTAATAAACTTTTCTTTGTATTTACTAAATGGCTCAATAAACAATATCGAATACTATACTGACAAGAATTTAAATGACATTATTAATTTGACGAGTCTTATTTTAAATAAAAATAAGAGCAACCTAGAAACGTTATTAAATAAAGTTGACAAAATCACAAAAGAAAAAACTTTTAACCAAAGTTTTTTTATCACGATATTAATAGGAGCTATGAATTATGCTTTAAAGCAAAAAAATGTGAGACTTAAAAACGAGAGAATTATATTTGACAAGGAAACGATTCGAGATACCTCAAACCTCTCAATTGTTGATTTGATAAAAAAATTAACTTACTTAAACCATGATTTAAAATGGTCAAATTTTAATTTCAAAATGAATTTCGAAGACATTGTTTTAGATTTTTTTACACAGGGCGACAAACCTCTTAGGATGGCTTAGCTTAGAAATGGAAAACATATACATTACTACACCCATATATTATGTTAACGACAAACCTCACGTAGGCCATGCTTATACAAGTGTAGCATGTGACGCTTTGGCGAGGTTTTATAGACTAAAAGGGTACGAAGTGTTCTTCCTTACGGGGACCGATGAACACGGACTTAAAATACAGCAAGCTGCTGAGCAAAAAGAAGTCACAACTCAAACATTTGTTGACGACATGAGCACTAATTTTCAAAATTTAACTCAGATTCTCAATCTAACAAATGATGATTTTATTCGAACTAGTTCAGACAGGCATATTGCTGGTGTAAGGAAGTTTTGGGAAAAATTAAGCACAAACAATCAAATCTATTTAGATAAATATTCAGGATGGTATTCGGTGAGAGACGAAGCCTTTTATAATGAAGATGAGATTAAAGACGGTAAGGCTCCATCAGGATCACCTGTTGAATGGGTAGAAGAATCAAGCTACTTCTTTAAACTCTCTGAATGGGAGGGTCCACTTCTTAAATTTTATTCAGATAATCCAGATTTTGTTCAACCTAAATCAAGATTTAATGAAGTTATCAGCTTTGTTAAACAAGGACTAAAAGACTTGTCCATTTCACGTACGAGCTTTGATTGGGGGGTTAAGGTTCCAGGGGACAAAGGTCATGTTGTGTATGTTTGGATTGATGCATTGACTAATTATTTAACTGCATTGGGATACCCAGATACTGAAAGCGAAAGATTCAAAAAATTTTGGCCTGCTGATTTTCACATTGTGGGCAAAGATATTCTTAGATTCCATGCAATTTATTGGCCCGCCCTTTTAATGGCAGCCGAGATGCCATTGCCTAAAAAAATAGTAGCACACGGTTGGTGGACTATTGAAAAAGAAAAAATGTCTAAATCTTTAGGGAATGCAATCAATCCCACTGACATTCTTCAACAGTTTGGTCTGGACCAATTTCGTTTTTTTCTTTTGAAAGAGGTTCCTTTCGGGAACGACGGCGATTTTTCTCAAGATTCTTTAATAGGTAGAATTAATTCGGAGTTAGCAAACAATTTTGGAAATTTAGTCAACAGAGTTTTTTCCATGACAAATAAAAATTTGCAGGGCCTTGTACCGGCTTGTGAAATAGGGGAAAAAGAACAACAATTATTAAGTGAGTGTAACGACAAACTATCCGATTATATGATTTCTTTTCAATCTATTGAGTTTAGTAAAGCTTTAGAGTCTGTATTAGAAATAATTTCTAGTACGAATAAATATATTGATGACACGAAACCTTGGACCTTGGCTAAAGAAGGTAAAACGGAAGAGCTCAAAAGAGTCATAAGAACATCTTTAGAAATGATAAGATTGGCAGCCATACTTTTCTATCCTGTAATGCCAGATTCATCAACAAAGATTCTAAAAGCTCTCAATATAGATATTGATTCCGGAAAGAGCTGTTTCTCCGGTTTGAATCAAATAGCTAGCCTTGTAGAAGATAAAAAAATAGGAGAATTAGACATACTGTTCTATAAAATTGACAAAAACACAACTTAACTTATATTTTTCTATTCTATGAGTAATATTGTTAAAATATTCGACACAACTTTGCGAGACGGTGAGCAAGCTCCTGGATGTAGTATGAATGTTGAAGAGAAGCTTAAGGTCGCACTTCAATTGGAAAGGCTCGGTGTAAACATTATCGAAGCAGGATTCCCAATAGCATCAGATGGGGATTTTAATTCAGTAAAGTTGATAGCAAAGCAAATAAAAGATTGTGAAGTTGCTGGTTTAAGCAGAGCAAATTTAAAAGATATAGATCGTGCTTGGGAAGCAATTAAGTGCGCAGCTAATCCTAGAATCCATACATTTATTGCAACTTCTGACATTCATTTGAAACACAAATTAAAAAAAACCAAAGATGAAGTATTGGAAATTATAGGACAATCAGTGAGGCATTCAGCAAAATATACTTCGAATGTAGAGTTCTCTTGTGAAGATGCAACTAGAACAGATTTGGACTTTTTGTGTAAAGCAATAAACGTCGCAATTGAATCTGGCGCAACAACTATTAATATTCCAGATACAGTAGGCTATACGGTCCCATCTGAATTTAGAGAGATAATTAAAAATCTAAAATCAAATATTGAGTTAATAGACAATGTAACAATAAGCGTGCATTGCCACAATGATTTGGGATTGGCTGTAGCAAATTCCCTGGCGGCTATCAGTGAGGGAGCAAGACAAGTAGAATGTACAATTAATGGTCTAGGCGAAAGAGCTGGCAATGCTTCTTTGGAAGAAATAGTCATGTCATTAAAAGTCAGGAACGATTTAAATCCATATGAAACTGAAATCGATTCTAAGCAAATTTATCCAACAAGCAGGCTGGTTAGCAGCGTTACAGGAGTTTTTGTTCAGCCTAACAAAGCAATCGTTGGAGCCAATGCCTTTGCGCATGAAGCAGGCATCCATCAAGATGGTGTGTTGAAGCAGAGTTTAACTTACGAAATCATGGACCCCTCTGAGGTAGGAATACCTTCAAATCATATTGTTCTTGGTAAGCATTCAGGACGACATGCATTTAGAGACAGGTTAACAGAATTTGGATATGAACTTTCAGAGGATAATTTTGAAATAGCATTTATCAAATTTAAGGAACTATGTGACAAGAAAAAGTATGTATTCGACGAAGATATTGAGGCATTAATTAACGAAGAGTTCGTTAGATCAGGTGACTTTTATAAACTAGAATCACTCGAGTGCCAATCTGGTACTGAAAAAACTCCAAAAGCTAAGATAAAAATTCTTGTTGATGGCGAAGAAAAGCAAGCTCAAGCTTCAGGGGATGGACCAATAGATTCAGTTTTCAAGGCAATTTCTGAAGCGGTACAAATTTTTCCTGTTCTAGATTCATATTCTGTTTCCTCAATAACTGGAGGTATGGACGCGCAAGGAGAAGTCACTGTTACAATTAAGGACGATGACATAAGTGCTCGAGGTAAAGGGTCAAGTACAGATGTTATTATCGCAAGCGCTAGGGCACTAATTAATGCATTAAACAACCTTAGATGGAGAAAAAACCACCCAAAAGTAAACAATCCAAAGGGTGTCTAAAAAAACTTGTTGAAATAGAAAAGTAGGTTATGTTACAATCTATAAGCGTAGGTAAGGGGGTTTTTCCCCGTAAACACTCTGAGAGGTATTTTTAGCGAAGTACCTCTCTTTTTTTTATATTTCTATCTTTTTTCCACATTTTCCACATTTTAGTTGTTGATTGTCATATTCAACCCATTGGTCTCCAGACGAAATAACATTTTTTTTATAAAACTCATATTTCTCTTCTTTTACTCTTTTTGAATATTCAAGCTGCCATTCTTTTTGATCTAGCCTTTCTTTAAAATAGGTTTCTCTAGGGATGCTTATGTAAATCCTCCTATTATTATCACAAGAGCAGCTTATGACTACGATTGGGGACATCATATGAATATTAATTAAAAAATGAGGTCGGTCAATTAATTTATAAGTTTCAATTGTTAAATAATTATTTTAGAATTAAACGATGAATGGTATTGAAATTTTCTTTAAAACTCTACAAAAAGAAAAAGTCGAATATATTTTTACACCCTTACAAAGGTTCGGAGAGTTAGTTGATCTGGTATATGATAAAAAATTTTCAAAATCAAAATATTTAAAGAAAATTATTTCAGGAAATGAACAGGGTGCTACACATATAGCTGATGGATACGCTAGAGTTACTGGAAAAGCGGGTGTTGTTGTTTGCGACTCTTCAACAAGCGGAACAAGTACAATTACAGGTTTGCAAACAGCAAATATGGATTCGGCGCCCCTTGTAGTATTTATTTGCCATTTTACTGAAAACTCTACCCTATCTAACATTTTTGACCAAATAGATCACGTTGGACTTTCACGGCCTTGTACTAAACATAATTTCTTAGTAGAGGATATAAAAGATCTTTCCAGGGTTACGAGAGAAGCGTTACATTTAGCTACAACAGGGAGACCAGGAACCGTACTTGTTGATATTTCAAAAAATGTCTTTACTTCAGAAGCTAAATTCTCATACCCAGAGATAAAAAAAGTAAGCGGATACAAGATTCCTAAAGATGCCCCATTGCCTGATGTTAAAAAAGCAGCAAAATGGATTATGCAATCTAAACGGCCAATTATTTTTGGCGGTGGAGGTATCATTATATCAGGCGCGACTAAAGTGTTGCAGCGTTTTGCGAATCGATTAAAAATACCAGTAACTTTAACCTTGATGGGACTAGGTGGATATCCGCCAAACGATCCAATGCGAGTTAGCTGGATTGGCATGCATGGTTCTTATTTTGCAAACATGGCAGTTCATAATAGTGATTTAGTTATATCTATTGGTGCACGATTCGATGATAGATCTACAGGCGGGGTGTTCGATAAATTTGCTCCTAATGCAAAAGTAATTCATATTGACATTGATCCATCAACGCTTAATAAGAATATAAAAGTTGACTGTCCAATTGTAGGTGACGCTAAAGCCGTAATCAAACAAATTAATAAATTAATACCTGCTTCATTCAAGTATGATCACAATGCCAGAGATGAATGGTTCGCTCAAATCCAAAAATGGGAAAACGAGCATCCTACGGTTGCTATACAGCAGGGAAAAAAGATTAAAACAAGCTACGCTATTGATCTTATTTCCAAAATAACCAAGGGAAACGATGTTGTAGTTACAGATGTTGGACAACACCAAATGTGGGTTGCTCAGTATTACCAATTTAAAAATCCCCGTAACCAGATAACCTCAGGGGGTCTTGGTACAATGGGCTTTGGCTTCCCTGCGGCGATTGGAGCAAAACTAGGAAGACCAAACGATAGAGTTTTAGCAATTTGTGGAGATGGAAGTTTTCAGATGAATATGCAAGAATTCTCGACAGCAGTTAAAAACGATTTGGATTTAAAAATTATCCTTATAAACAACGGTCATCATGGAATGGTTAGACAATGGCAGACTCTATTTTTTGACAAGAATTATTCATGTTGTAAATTTGATTTGAATCCAGATTATGTAAAACTAGCCGAATCCTATGGGGCTAAAGCCTTCAGGATTGATTCACCCTATGATTTAGAGGCTTCTTTTAAAGAAGGGTTATCTACAAAAGGAGTTGTTTTAATGGAACTAATGGTTGATTCAACGGAAATGGTTTATCCCATGCTCACACCAGGGGGCACAATGGATGATATGTTGTTTGATGCGAATGATGAGATTCCAGAAGGACCAGTGCCAGATATGGCATAGGATAAAAATTTTATCCTGGTAAATTGAAATTATGTCAAAAAAATCAGCACTTTTGCTTTATCAGAGCTTGGAAAATGTAAATATGGATAAAAACTATTGGGAGAAATACATTAAGTTTCACGAGATGTACTGGGACGGACCAGCGTCATCACAAAATGTTTATTACGGAAGAGAGTATGAAGAATATAGACTTTCATTGTCGAACCACTTAGAAGTAGAACTAGAGGAAATCAAAGATTGTCTTTTTACAAAACATGAAAATGGGAAATATTATCTTACACCACTTACCAGAGACTCTAATAAGTACATTTTAGAGAAAGAAAATTTAATACCCCCTCAATGGTTCCTTCTTTTTGATAACTCTGAGAAAAAGTTTTTCTATTCCCATGCTGGAGATGGAGCTGTTCAGGCTGATGGTATTTATTATGATACTGATTCGTCCAGCTCAAAGAAAAGATTAGAAAAAGCTCAATCTATTATAACAAAGTTAAAAAAAGAAAAAATTTCCAAGGAACTAGAACTCTTCGCTAACGATTTAGAATTTGGTATTTCTGAACTTTCTTTCTGGTTAGCGGACTTGGATGATGATAGCCTGTTAATCTTGAACTATGCCGAATTAAACACCATTATTCACGAGTTTACTTTAAAGAATGAAAACTCCGTTCAAGATTTATGGATTTTGTTTAACAATTTGAACGAAAAAAAATATGAAAAAGCAGCTTCGGATTTAAAAATTTACAAACAGAAATGGGATGAGATTTCCAAAAAGGCTTCTTCATCTGAAGAAGCATTGATTAAGGAACCAGAACAAGAAGAAGAAAGCCTCCAATAGACATTGTTGATTTTTATACATATAGTGGTATTTTTAAGGTCTTATGAAACGAACATATCAGCCTAGTGAAAGAAAAAAGGTGAGAAAACACGGTTTTAGATCAAGGCAACTAACTAAGGCTGGCAAAAGGGTTTTAGCTTTGCGCAGATCAAAAGGAAGATCAAGCCTTACAGTTTCTCGCTATTCTAAATGAATTTTCCTACAAATCTACCGAGAACAAAGAAATTAAACATAAAAAAAAATCTAAGATTGGGTAAAAGGATAAGACTAAACGGCTTAGATATGTTTATACGAGAAAATAAAGATATTTCAAGCTACAAACCAGGTGTTATTATATCTAAAAAAATTAGCAACAAAGCAGTAGTAAGAAATAAGTACAAACGAATAATCAGAGAGGTTTTCAGGCTAGATTTTAAAGATTTAACAAGCAAGGAAATAGTTTTTGTAGTTAATAAAAAGATTTTAGATTTTGACTTCAACAGGACAAGAAAAGAGCTTTCATTTGCTAGGAAGCGAATTACTAAATGAGAAAATTACTCCAGTTTATTTTAACAAAAGGCATTAAATTTTATAAGTCTTCTTTGTCTAGATTGCTTCCAAACTCTTGTAGGTATTATCCAAGTTGTTCCGAATACTCTTTAGAAGCTATCAATATACACGGTCCGTACAAAGGCTTCATTATGTCTTTAATTAGGATCTTGAAATGTAACCCTTTTTTTCGTGGGGGAATAGATGAAGTATGTAAAGAGGAAAAGAAATGAAAACAAACTACGTTCTGTTTTTGATACTATCATTTCTTATAATTATCGGCAGTAATTTTCTTATTGGACCATCAGAGACCCCAGAGAAACCTCCCAACAACGAATCGACTAAACAGTTCTCTGTTGAAGAAGATTCTTATGTAGTTCAGGACGATTCAGCTTTTGATGCACGAACGATTCGTAAGGAACGCAATGTAGATTTCTCAACACCTCTATTTCAAGGACAAATTTCATTAAATGGCGGTAGAATCCACAATGTTAGTTTAAAAACTTATTTTAAAGATTCAGAGTCACAATCTCCTATAAAACTACTTAAAAATGAAGAGTTTATTTCAAATACAATTATTAAATTTAAAGATATTGATTTCGGGGAAGAAATTCAATATTCATCAACCAAGAGAAAAGTACTTATAAAATCATCAGACGAATCAGTTTCGATGATATCTACTTTCGCCAACATAAGATTGGAAAAGAACTATTCTTTTAGCCCCAACTCTTATTCGATTTCTCAGAGCATAGTCGTTACAAATAACTCAAATAAGAATTTAATTTTTCGTGTTTTTGAGGAGGCGGTAGGAGAAATAGATTCAAAAGAACATATTATGTTCAATTATCACTCTGATGACGATATGGAAACTGTAACTTCTAATCCGTCAGAATATGAAAAAATTATTGCTGACATAGATTGGTATGGATTTGCAAAAAAATACTTTTTAGCATCTTCAGTTTTAAAGCAAGATGGAGAAAAAACTCTTAAATACAAAAAATACTCAAAAACAAATCTACGATCTGTTCTGAGTTACAAAACTGTGAATCTTGCTCCCGGATCCAAATACAAAATCGATTCTATAATTTTTCTTGGACCGAAAGATCCCGAAATTTTATCAAAGATTGGCAAAGATTTTGACAAAGCTCAGGATTTAGGATGGTTTGAGTGGTTAGCTGTACCCCTGGAGAAGTTGTTAAAAATATTTAACAAATATATTAACAATTATGGAGTGTCAATAATTGTCATAACTATTTTAATAAGACTGCTCTTTCTACCTTTAACAGTAAAAAGCATGATGTCGATGAAAAAGATGCAAGCAAAAATGGCAATTATAAAACCACAAATTGATGCGATAAAGGAAAAATATAAAGATGACAAATCGACACAAAACAGCGAAACGATGAAAGTTTATGCCAAAGAAGGAATGAATCCTCTCTCTAGTTTAAGCGGATGCTTGCCAATGATTGTCCAACTGCCAGTTTTTGTGGCTCTGTACAATGTGCTACTTTATTCTTTGGACTTACGCCACTCGGATTTTCTTTGGATTGCCGATCTTTCATCACCCGAAAATCTTTTTGATATACCTGGGATCGGGATACCTTTCAGAATACTACCTCTCTTAATGGGAGTATCATGGTTTATTACTCAAAAAATGACTCCACCAAATCCTGGAGCAGACGAATTTCAGCAAAAAGTTTTTCAATATATGCCAATTATGTTTACGGTAATGTTTTGGGGACTTCCGTCAGGACTTATCCTGTATTGGACCATTAGTAACGTAATCTCAATATTTCAACAAATTCATATAAATCGAAAATTTGATAAAATGCAAGGAGCATAACATGTCTATAGAAAAAGAATTTGAAGGTAAAACAGTCACAGACGCAACGATTGAAGCGTGCAAAGAGCTAGATATTAGTAGAGATCAGCTTGAATTTGATGTTGTTGACGAAGGATCAACGGGGGTTTTAGGTATAGGTGGAAGAAATGCAGTTATAAAGGTAAAAGTTGATGCAGCCATTGTGGAAGAGCCTGAGAAAAAAGATGAATCACCAAGTGCAATCCCAACTTCAGATATCAACGTAAAAGAAGTTGAAGATGTATTCAAAAAAATTGTAAGCCATTTTGTGGAAGGTAGTACAATCAGTGCCGAACTCAAAGAGAACAATATTTTGCTAAAAATGAAAAGCGATGCAGATTTAGGTTTCTTGATTGGAAAAAATGGAGATATGATTAAAAATCTGGAGTTCCTTTTATCTAGAATTGCAAGCAAGCAAAATTCGCAAAGTGTTATGGTTTCTATAGATATAAATTCTTATAGAGAAAAAAGAGACACTTTGTTAAAAGAAAAAGTAAAAACAATGATTGATAAAGTAATATCTATCAATAGACCATTAAGTTTAAATCCTATGAATTCATACGAAAGACGAATCTGTTATTTAATTATTGAAGAGAATACCGAGGTAACATATAGAACTAAGGAGCAAGGCCATCTCAAGAAAATAACCATAGTGCCAAAAAAAATGAACACAAATTTATCTTAAATTTTTAAAGAACTGTTTTACAAGATTCTGACAGTTCATATTCTCTACCATTGATGCCTTAATCTTCTTTTCTATATTTTTTCTTTTGGTGTTTTTTGATCCATAATAAACTTCTTTTATTCTTGCTTCAACGATTGCTCCCATACACATTTCACAAGGTTCTATTGTAGAAAAAATTATATGATCGTCCAACCTCCAATCATTTATTTTTTTAGAAGCCGACTTTAATGCAAGAATTTCTGCATGAGCTGTCGAATCTTTCAAGGTTTCCGTTTGATTGTGACCTTTTCCTACAACAATCTTTTCTTTGTTTACAATTACTGCACCTATAGGTACTTCATTGTTTTTTAAGGCTTTTAAAGCTTCCTCGAATGCCAAATCAATAAACTTTTCTATGTCTTCTTTTTCCACGATTTATCTTTTAAGAATATTTTTAATAAGCTTCTTTCCTTCTTTAGTAAGAATGGACTCAGGATGGAATTGGACACCTTCTATGTCATAAGTTTTATGCTTTATTCCCATTATTATTCCATCCTTTGTTTTGGATGTAATTATAAAATCTTTAGATAAAGTTTTCTTGTCTACTATTAGAGAGTGGTATCTAGTTGCTTCAAATGGATTTTTGATATTCTGATAAATTCCTTTTTTATTATGAATAATCTTTGATGTTTTTCCATGCAACAACGTTTTTGCCTTAATTATCTTGGCACCAAAGGCATATGCAATTGATTGATGTCCAAGGCAGACACCGAAAATCGGTATTTCTCCCGCAAGACTTTTTACTAGATTAACAGATATCCCTGCTTCTTTTGGAGTGCATGGACCGGGAGAAATAAATATGATATCAGGCTTAAGTCTTCTTATCTCTTCTATTTCAATTTCATTGTTTCTTTTAACAAATACAGACGACCCAGTTTCTTCAATATAGTGAACCAAGTTGTAGGTAAAGGAGTCATAATTGTCAATCATTAAAACCTTCTTTTTCATTTTAATTCTCTATGGAAGCTCCTTTCTTTATAGCGTTCAGCATTGCCTGGGACTTGCTCACGGTTTCATTAAATTCGTTTGTCGGTTTAGAATCAGCCACGATACCCGCCCCTGCTTGGAAGAACAATTTTTTATCTTCCAAATAAAAAGATCTAATAGTTATACTCATGTCCATGTTCCCAGAAAAACCAAAATATCCAACAGAGCCACCATAAGGCCCACGATTATTTGGTTCGAGCTCGTTAATTATTTCCATAGCTCTTATTTTGGGGGCCCCAGACAATGTTCCTGCTGGGAAGCAAGCACTAAAAACATCAAAAGCATCTTTAGACCTCTTAAGATTACCTTCAACGTTAGACACTATATGCATAACATGAGAATATTTTTCAACTGTCATCATTTCATTAACTTTGACAGTGCCAAAAGTACAGACTTTACTAAGATCATTTCTGGCTAAATCAACAAGCATAATGTGTTCAGCTAATTCCTTCGGATCTTTTAACAAATCTTGCTCATTTAATTTGTCCTTTTTTTCATCAGAGCCTCTTGGCCTAGTTCCCGCAATAGGTCTAGATTCAACTTTTCTTTTATCTAAACGGACTAGAACTTCAGGTGAAGCGCCAACAATATAAGACTTAGAAATCTTAATATAAAACATATAAGGTGAGGGATTAAGAGTTCTGAGAGCCCTATATAAATTAATTGGATTATCTTTATATTGCGCAGACCATCTTTGTGATATTACTGTCTGAATCACGTCTCCTTTTTTAACGTATGCTTTTATTTTCTTTACGGACTTCAAAAAGTCATCACGTTTGAAATTAGACTTAATTTTAAGCTTCTTCTTAGATACAGTTTTTTCTTTGTATGGAGTTTGCATTGCATCGTTCAACATCTTTTCAATTTTATCAATAGACTTTAAAGCTGACGAATAAGATTTCTTATATTCCTTCTTGTTTTTTATGTGTACATTGATAACAATCTTTGCTCTCTTAGAAATATTATCAAAAATAATTACAGAATCAGTAAGCATAAAGCAACAGTCAGGGAAATTGGTATCTCTCAGTTTAGGAGGAGGAAGATTTTCAATCTGTCTAATTATTTCATAAGAAAAAAATCCTACTAGACCTCCATAAAAACGAGGAAGATTTTTAACTTTCGCTGGCTTGAATTGAGACATAACTTTTTTAAGTTTCTTTATTGGACTTCCAAACTCACTTATTTTCTTACCATCTTCAAATATGGTTTCTATTTTATCTCCATATGATTGAATTATCATTTTCGGATTGAAGCCAATGAAACTGTATTGGGACCATTTTTCAGGTCCATTAGAGCTTTCAAGAAGAAAACAATGTTTATTTTTATTAATCTTATTTAAAACCGATAAAGGATTATCAAAATCTAAATTTATTTCTCTGTATATTGGAACGAGGTTTGCATCCTTTAAATGTCTTTTAAAATTTTCTAAAGTTAAAGAAATCATGTAAATTCAATATATTATTACTGAAAACTTTTGTCAAAACTTATTTAAGAAGGTGGCTATTGAATAATTCAATTTTTAGAGAATATGACATAAGAGGTATAGCAGAAAAAGATCTGACTAACGAGGTTGTTGAGTTAATAGGACTTGCATATGGGACCAAAATAATTGAGTCAGGCTTACAAAACATATCTATTGGTAGAGACTGTAGAAAGAGCTCAGATAGAATTTTTAACTCTTTAGCTGGTGCGATATTGAAAACTGGTGTAAATGTAATAAATTTAGGTGTTATTACAAGTCCAGTATTATATTTTTCATTATATGGGCTAGATGTCGATGGAGGAATAATGATTACCGCAAGTCATAATCCTCCAGATTATAATGGTTTTAAGGCAGCCATTGGCAAGAATGTTCTTTCCTCTGAAGAAATACAAAACCTTAAAATTAAAATACAATCGAAATCTTTTATTGTTGCCCAAGAAAAAGGACACATTTCAGATTTTGATATAATTGAAAAGTACAAAGAAGATATTCTGAAAAATATCAATATTTCTAGAAAATTGAGAATAGGTGTTGATTCAGCAAACACTCCAGTAGGTTTGTTTGCTAAAGATATTTTGTCATCCGCTGGATGTGAGGTATATGAATTATTTTCCGAACCAGATGGAAATTTTCCAAACCACCACCCTGACCCATCAATTGAGGAAAATTTATTAGATTTGAAAGATTTAGTAAAAAGGGAAAGCCTAGATTTAGGTATAGCTTTTGATGGTGACGCAGATAGATTGGGTGTTTTGGATGAGGAAGGGAATTTAATATATTCTGATATGATTTTACTTCTCTTAGCAAGATCAGTAATAAAAGAACATCCAGGATCTAAAATTATAGCGGAGGTGAAGTGTTCAAAAAACCTTTTTGACGATATAAGGAATTCGGGGGGGACTCCAATTATGTGGAAGACCGGGCATTCTAATATCAAAAGAAAAATTAAGGAAGAGAAAGCACCACTGGCTGGCGAACTAAGTGGACATATTTTCTTTTCTGATAACCACCATGGTTATGACGATGCTCTTTATGCTGCACTTAGATTAGCAGAAGTTTTATCCCAACAAAATGTATCTATCAGTCACATGCTAAATAATATCCCCAAGATGTATTCAACCCCAGAAATTAGAATAGATTTTCCAGAACAGCAAAAATTTGAAGTTATAAAGAAATTAATCGAAGCAATTAAAAAGGAAAATGACGATTCTTTTGATTTGATAACCGTAGATGGGATTAGGCTGGAGAATTCTAAAGGATGGGCACTTGTTAGAGCTTCAAATACCCAACCAGCTTTAACTATAAGATTTGAAGCTAATTCTGAGCCAAACCTACAAGCTCTGATAGCTTATGTCTCAGAGAAATTGCAATCTGTTACAAGTATAGAGATTAATTTATAGATTTTATAAAACAGTAATTTTTTATTGTAGATTGAGTTGCAATCAAGAAGTAAAAAAAAGGGGCATAAAGCCCCTTTTTTTGTAGTTACTAGTCCGATTTAAGAGCATAACCCTTAAAAAGGTTTCTTTAATTAATTTACATCATGCCAGCCATTCCAGGATGTCCTCCCATTGGACCTCCTCCCATACCACCAGCAGGACCACCAGCATCATCATCTCCAGGCTTTTCAACGATAATAGCTTCAGTTGTTAGAAGCAGAGCTGAAACACTACCCGCATTCTGTATTGCCGATCTTGCTACTTTGGCTGGGTCAACTATACCCGCTGCTAATAGATCCTCATAATCTAGAGTAGCGGCATTAAAGCCATACGCTCCTTTAGACTCTTTAACTTTTTCAACTACTATTGAACCGTCAGCTCCCGCATTTGCAGCAATCTCTCTAATAGGTTCTTCTAGGACTCTTCTCACAATATTAACACCAGCTTCTTCTTCATCATCACCAGTAGAAAATTTTTCAAGACCAGTAATTGCTCTAACTAGTGCTACTCCGCCGCCAGGCACAATACCTTCGTCCACGGCTGCTCTTGTAGCATTTAGTGCATCTTCAACTCTTGCTTTTTTCTCTTTCATCTCAGCTTCAGTTGCGGCACCTACATTGATGACCGAAACACCGCCAGCTAGCTTAGCTAACCTTTCTTGTAATTTTTCTCTATCATATTCACCGGAAGCATCAGCGATTTGTGCTTTTATTTGATTGATTCTAGAAGTAATCTCAGATTTTTTTCCGCTTCCCCCAACAATAGTTGTATTATCTTTATCAATCACAACTCTTTTTGCAGATCCACAATGTTGTAAAGTTGCAGATTCAAGTTTCATTCCGGCTTCTTCGACTATTACTGTGCCACCTGTTAGCACACCTATGTCTTCAAGCATATCTTTTCTACGATCACCAAAACCAGGGGCTTTTACAGCCGCAACCTTTAAAGTACCTCTCATTTTGTTAACGACTAGAGTTGCAAGAGCTTCTCCCTCAACGTCTTCCGCCATAATAAGAACGGGCTTGCCAGTTTTTGCAACCTCTTCTAATAAAGGAACAAGGTCTTTCATGTTCGCTATTTTCTTTTCATACATAAATATATAAGGTTCTTCTAGCTCTACAGTCATTCTTTCAGGCTCTGTAACAAGATATGGACTTAAATAGCCCCTATCAAATTGCATACCTTCTACTATATCTAATGTAGTGTCTAGGCTTCTACCTTCTTCAACTGTAATAACACCATCTTTACCAACTTTTTCCATAGCATCTGAGATAATTTGGCCAATCTCTTCTTCTCCGTTTGCCGAAACAGTAGCAACTGAACAAATCTCATCTTTACCTTTAACCGGTTTCGAGATTTTTCTTATTTCTTCTACAACTGCAGCAACTGCTTTATCGATGCCTCTCTTCAGTTTCATAGGATCATGACCAGCTGCGGTTAGTTTGATTCCTTCTCGGTAAATTGCTTGTGCTAGAACCGTGGCAGTAGTAGTGCCATCTCCAGCAACATCATTTGTTTTGGAAGCTACTTCTTTTACCATTTGAGCGCCCATGTTCTCAAATTTATCTTCCAATTCTATTTCTTTAGCAACTGTGACTCCATCTTTAGTAACCACAGGTGCCCCAAAAGTTTTTTCGATTAATACGTTTCTTCCTCTAGGACCAAGGGTCGCTTTAACAGCATTTGCTAATTTATCCACCCCTTCTTTTACTAGAGCTTGGGCCCCTCTACCAAATTTAATATCTTTTGCACTCATTTTTATAACCTCCTAAGTTATTCAATGATTCCTAGAACTTCGTCTTGTTTTAGGAAGATATAATTACCATCTCCCAGAGAAAGCTCCATACCACCATACCTATTAAATAAAACTACATCACCCTCTTTAATATCAAGAGGCTTAATTGTTCCATCTTCAAGTAGTCTTCCATGCCCAACAGAAACAACTTTTCCCTGTTGCGGCTTTTCCTGAGAAGCTTCAGGCATGATAATGCCCCCCTCAGTCTTCTCTTCAGGATTATCAATTTTCACCATAATCCTATCGTATAAAGGTTTAATTTTCATAGCACCCTCCAAAAAACCCTCGTCAATGTTAATAGGTTGAAGATAAACATCATACCTGCTTTGTCAAGAAAATAATATAAACTAATGGTTAATGTAAAGGAGCTAATTTAAGAAATTGGATAAATTAAGGCACAATTTGAATGAAAGTCAATCAAGAGCCGTAAACCATCTAGATGGCCCAGCATTAGTCTTGGCTGGTGCAGGCTCAGGAAAAACCCGGGTTTTAACTGAAAGAATGTGCAACCTGGTAAAATCAGGCAAAGCTAATAGTTATGAAATCCTCGCTTTAACTTTTACAAATAAAGCAGCAGAAGAAATGAAGACCAGAATAAAGGGGTTGCTAAGAAAAAAATATGATTTTCCATGGGTAGGAACCTTTCATTCTATATCTTATAAAGTTTTAAACATTTATCTGCCTAAATCATCACAAAGATACAAAAAAAATTTCACCATTTATGACCCAAACGATCAGTTAAAGATTATGAAGCAAGTTATCAAAGAGCTAGATTTAGATATGCATGAGTATGATCCAAAAACAATTAGGGGCAAGATGGACAAATTAAAAAACTTATATACATATGATGAATGGGACAAAGAGTGGGATTATAAAGATGAGAACGAAAGAAATATCTTTAATAGATATCAAGAAAGTCTTGTACAAAACAACGCTATGGATTTTGGAGATTTAATTTTAAATTTTTATGAACTGATTTCTAAATCAAAGGAAATAAGAGAGAATTTACATAAAAAGTTCCAATATATTTTAGTTGATGAATATCAAGATACAAACAAAATCCAATTTCGCTTATTAAACAATTTGGCAGCTCGAACCAAAAATCTTTTTGCAGTTGGCGATGAGGACCAAACCATATATGGATGGAGAGGCGCTTCAATTGACAACATACTTGATTTTAAAAAAATTTATAAAAATACAAAAGTATTCAAGCTAGAGCAAAATTATAGATCAACACCAGAAATTTTAGAAGTTTCGAATGAGTTAATATTTAACAACAAGAAAAGAATGGATAAAGTTCTTAGTACTGTAAATCCAATGGGTGGAGAAGTAGAGATAACATCATGCCCAGACAATTCTCTAGAAGCAGAGCATATTGCAAAAAAGATTTCCGAGTATATTAAAAAAGATAATTACAAACTTAAGGATTTTGGGATTTTTTATAGAACGAACGCTCAATCTCGTTCTCTTGAAGATGTTTTTAGACGAAACAAAATTAAATATAAAATTTTTGGCAATATTAGCTTTTATGAGAGAGCAGAAATAAAAGACTTAATATCTTTTTTACGTATGATTGTAAACCCTTATGATGAAGTCTCTTTTGACAGGATAATTAATATCCCACCTAGAGGAGTGGGTGAAAAAACTCTGAAAAAAATAAAATTACTACAAAAGTCAACTGATATGCATTTCTTAGATTGTCTAGGTTATTGCTCTAACCAAAGCACTATTTTTACAAAAAAAACTATCGCAAAATTGAGAGATTTCAGTGAATTTTTCCAGACTTTAAGTTCAAGCATCAAAAAGAACGATATACTTATTTCAGAATCTATAGAAAAATTTTTAATAAATATTAGATATTTTGACTATCTAGCGGACACAGACAAGAAAGAAAACATATCTGAATTTTTAAATTTAGTTGCTGAATATGAGAACGAAAATCAGGAACCAAACATAAATGATTTTCTTAATATGCTTTCAATATCTTCATCTATAGACAACTTAGAAGATGATGGTGGATATGTTGCAATGATGACAGTTCATTTAGCTAAAGGATTAGAATTCCCATGCGTTTTTTTGGTTGGAATGGAAGAAGGACTTTTCCCTCATAGTAGAATCTTGGACGATCCAGATGAAAACAGTATCGAGGAAGAAAGAAGGTTGTGCTATGTAGCTTTCACAAGAGCAATGAATAAATTAAATATTTCCTATTGTAGAATGAGAAGACAATTCGGAGATATTAATTATTGTGAAAAATCTCAATTTATACAAGAAGTCGAGGACTGTAAAAATGTCACTTTGGCTAATTATGGATCCGAGGAGAACCTAGACGATTCTAAAGTTAAAGTTTATCACCATCGTTTTGGTCTAGGTGTAATATTAGAAGAAGAGATAGACGAATTTATTGATGATGTCGTAACAGTACTATTTGATAACGGAGTTACAAAACGGGTATTTCTAACCGATTTAGAAGATGGTTAAAATGGCAACAAAAAAAAATAGAAAAGGAAAAATTATGATAAAACATCACAGGATTAAAAATCTTGATAATTTTTTAGAGAGGTATGTTGAACCAATTGAATCAGTAAAACTTATAACACCAGGTGCAATAAAAGTTGGCAAAGGGACTGGAGAGAATTTAAAAGTTACTTATGGCAGAGAGATGTATCAAGGATCAGGTCAAATACTAACCGGATGTAAATTGAATGCAACTTCAGGCAACTCTAATCAGGAAATACTAGTTTCAACTTCCAAACCAGAGAAAGTAAAAGAAGTTATAGACAAGATCAATAAAACCTAGCTCATACTAATAGCTTTAGATATTTCTACGTGTAGCTCTTCGCAGTTCTCAACACTTAAATTATTTATTGCTATCTTGGCCCTTATGCCGTCATTTTGTAATAATATTTCGACCGGACTTTCTCCAGGATATTTATTAAATATATCTCTCAGACAATTTACTTGCTCCTTCGAAAGCTCGTCATTAATTACAATTTTAAGTGGAACTGGAATTTCACTTATTAACTGAATTGATTCTACATTGTTAAATGAATTTATAATTAATTTAATATTATCATCACTTCTTTCTATACTTCCTGTAAGCAAAAGTGATGCGCCGATATTTAATACAGATTCATACTTTTCAAATTCGTCGTTAAAAATTATAGCATCTAAGACACCAGTTGAATCTTCGAGATTTATCATCGCATATTTTTTAGCGTTCTTTTTTGAAGTTTTGACGGATATAGATGAAATATATGCTGCTAACGTTATAACACTTTTTTCAGGTTCATTTTTAATATCTGATATTTTTTTGTAGTTAATTTGAGATAATTTATGTTTGTATATTTCAAGAGGGTTAATTTTTATAGAATAGCCAACAGTCTCTATTTCGTATTTGCTTAATTCTTCTAATGACCACTCTTCGAAACTCCTAAGTTCTGGTTCATGAATTAAATCACCTATATCAAATAAATTTTCTTGTTCAGTATTTCTATTTTTACTATGTTGACCAACATAACTTAACAGTAAATCCATATTGTTGTACAATGTTGATCTAGTATAAGCGAAGCAATCCAAACACCCTGACTTGATTAAGCTCTCTAGACTTTTTTTATTCATTTTCCTTGACTCCATTACAGATAAGAATTCAAAGATAGTTGAAAACTTATCATGCCCCTCTCTTGATTTGATTATGCTTTCAACAATGTTGGTACCCAGATTTTTAATCGCACTTAAACCAAAGCGTATTGCATTATTAATTGGAGTAAAACCAGAACCGCTTTCATTTATATCCGGCGATAGTATCTCTATCCCCATCTCTTTAGACTCACTTATATTGGCAACAATTTTTTCAGATAAATTTATTTCCGTAGACATAAGTGCTGCCATAAATTCACAGGGGTAGTAAGTTTTAAGGTAAGCAGTTTGAAATGTAATATTCGCGTACGCAGTACTGTGACTCTTGTTGAATGAGTATTCTGCAAATTTTTCCATTGTATCAAATATCTCATTTGTAATTTTAGGTGGAAGATTGTTTGCTCCCGCTCCTTTAATGAACCTTTCCCTTTGTGCTAGCATTTCAGATGTTTTCTTTTTGCCCATTGCTCTTCTTAGTAAGTCTGCTTCTCCTAAAGAGAAATTCGCTAATATGGATGCAGTTTTCATTATTTGTTCTTGATAGACAAAAAGACCATGCGTTTCTTCTAAAATCTTTTCTAATTCGGGTAAGGGATAATTAGTTTTTCTTTTACCACTTTTTCGTAAAATGTATTCATCTACCATGCCGCTGTCCAATGGACCAGGCCTATAAAGCGCCAACAGGGCAACAATATCATCAAATTTATTGGCACGCAGATTCTTCAAAACGTCCTTCATTCCACTTGATTCAATCTGGAATATACCTCTAGTAAGGCCTTTTGATAGCATTTTATATACATCTGGATTATCCATGTCAGCGTATCTAATCTCTTCCTCAATGTTTGAATTTTTAATTTTGATAAAATCTTTTGCTTTTTTAATAACGGTAAGAGTCTTTAAGCCTAGAAAATCAAATTTTACAAAACCCAATTCTTCAACTGCATTCATATCATATTGCGTTACAGTTTCATCTTTAGAGCCCCGAAACAGGGGAATCATTTTATCTAATGGATCATTAGATATAACAACTCCAGCCGCATGAGTCGAAGAGTGCCTTACAGAATTTTCGAGTTTTACACTTAAGTTGTAAAGTTCAGTAAATTTTTCATCAGACTCTACTAATTGTCTAAATTCTTTAACTTTTTTGTGACATTCATTAAGCGTATACACTTTTCCTCTAAAAGAAGGAATAAGGTTGGTTAGTTTATTTACATCACCAAAGCTAAAACCTAGTACTCTTCCAACATCTTTTATTACTGCCTTAGAAGACATCGTTCCGAAAGTTCCTATCTGGGCAACTTTATCTTCCCCATATTTATTTATTACATACTTAATAACTTCTTCACGACCTTCTCCACAAAAATCAATATCAATATCCGGCATACTTATCCTTTCAGGATTAAGAAATCTTTCAAAAATTAAATCATATTTAACAGGATCTACTTCAGTTATTTCTAACAAGTTTGCTACTAAGCTGCCAGCAGCGCTACCTCTACCTGGACCGACTGGGATACTATTTGTTTTTGCAAATCTTATGAAGTCCGATACAACTAAGAAATATCCTTCATAACCCATATCTTGAATTATTGATAATTCATGATCAATCCTTTTCTTATATACTTCAAATTTACTAGAGGGGATTACTTTGTTTTCAATTTTATTTTCTAGAGAAGACAATACCATTTCTTTTATATTAATTTCGGTTGAGCCGTCATCAGAAATTAATTTCGGTAAATGATAATCTTCTGTTTTTAAGTCAATTTCGCATCTTTCTGCAATCAATAAAGTGTTTTCTAAAGCATCTTCATAGTCGTCTATAGCAATTTTCATTTCTTCTCTAGATTTTAAATAGAACTCGTTTCCATTAAATCGAAATCTTTTTTCTTCTTTTACAAGGGAACCTGTCTGAATACACAAAAGTGCGTCATGTGAATTGAAGTCATGTTTAGTTAAGTAATGACAATCATTGGTAGCAACTATTGGTATATTTAATTTAGCACCCATTTCTATTAATACTGAATTAACTCTCTTTTGCTCTTTAAGTTTTGTTCCTTGAATCTCAAGAAAGTATCTATCTCCAAATACAGCTTTATATTCGCTGGCTATTCGTATTGCCTCTTCTTTTTTTCCTTTTAAAATATTATGACAAACCTCACTATTCAAACAGCCACTGAGAACAATAAGCCCAATATTATTTTCGAATAAAAGTTTTTTGTCTAGTCTGGGTTTTCGATAAAAACCTTTTAAGTGCCCCTTAGATACTAACGAGCAAAGGTTCTGATAACCTTCCATATTCATTGCCAATACAGTAAGGTGGTGGGTTTTGTTGTCCTCAGGAGTTTTATTTGTATGGTCTTTGGAAATATAGACTTCACAACCAATTATTGGTTTGACATTATTCTCTTTAGCTTTTTTGTAAAAATCATAAGCACCAAATAGATTTCCATGATCCGTTAGCGCAACAGCTGGCATCCCTTGCTTTTTTACTTCCTCAAAGAGGTCATCAAATTTAATAGCCCCATCAAGAAGAGAGTATTGTGAATGCAAATGTAAGTGAACAAATTCGTTTTTACTCAATTTAGTTGTAATTATAAATGAATTACGGCTAATTAAAAAATTAATATTATTGATAATTAAATTAAATGATGACAGAATAAAAATTATGTTTAAAAAAGCTAAGTCTCTTTTCTCGTTTGTTAAAGACAAATTAGTCAAAACCCGCGAATCTATTACAGAGTCCATAACACAGGTTTTTAAGAAAAAAATTGTTATTGACGATGATGTCTTAGATCAATTGCAAGAAACTCTTATTCTGTCTGATGTTAGCTATAATTCGTCGGAAAGGATAATTGCTAAATTCAAACAAGATTTAAAAAATAAAGAGACCGACAAAGAGGTTAATAAGGAATTTTTTCTTGAGACATTGCAAGAAGAAATTTCTATAATGTTGAAAAGAAACGACTTAGATTTAAATTTTGAGGAAAATGCCCTATCGATTTTTATAGTTAGTGGAGTTAATGGCAGTGGAAAAACTACAACTATAGGGAAATTATCACATATGATTGCTACAGAGACTGGAAAAAAGGTTATGATTGCCGCTGCCGATACATTTAGAGCTGCAGCAATATCTCAACTGGAAGTTTGGGCAAAGCGAGTGGGGGTTGAATTTTTCACAAACGACAGCAAAGATCCAGGCAGCGTTGTATATTCCGCAATTGAAGAGGCAAAAAGAAAAAATATTGATGTTTTGATTGTTGATACAGCAGGAAGATTAGGGACCAATAATGAGCTAATGATGGAATTATCAAAGATAGAAACGGTGGTTGGTAAACAAACAGGAAAAAGACCAGTAGAAAATTTGCTTGTACTTGATGGCACATCCGGACAAAATGCATTGAGTCAGATTGAAAAATTCAAAGAATCAATTAATTTAACCGGAATTGTGATAACAAAATTGGATAGTACATCTAAAGCTGGATTTGCTATATCTGCATCTTATGACCACGACTTACCGATTAAATTTATAGGCGTTGGAGAAAGTCTTGAGGATTTACTGCCATTTGAGCCTGAGGATTTCGCTAAGGCGCTATTTGATTTACACTAATGTGGAATGAGTAGAAAAGACTATATGCGGTTAGCTTTTGCGCTTGCGAAGAAAGGTTTAAACAATACGGGTTCGAACCCTATGGTAGGTGCTGTTCTAGTAAAAAACGGTCTAATAATAGGGAAGGGCTATCATGTAGAATTTGGTGGACTTCATGCAGAAGCCAATGCAATAAAAGATGCAGAGAGGAAAGGATTTTCAGTCAAAAACGCAAAATTGTTTGTAACTCTTGAACCTTGTTCCCACGTAAAGAAAAAAACACCCCCCTGCTCACACCTAATTGTTGAGAAAGGAATCAAAGAAGTCTTTATTGGAATGAAAGACCCAAATAAAAAAGTTAATGGTAAAGGAATTAGATTTTTAAAAAAGTATAATATTAAGACAACTGTTTTAGATTATAAAATAGAAAACGAAGAATTAAATAAGGGATTTATCAGTCTTATGAAAACTAAAAGGCCATATGTAACATTGAAAATATGTTCATCGATGGACGGTAAAATTTATAATCTCGAGAATCCCAAAGAAAGTATTGGTGATAAAATCCAATTGCAGCACGCGAACAAACTTCGAAAAAATTATGATGGGATACTAGTAGGAATCAATACCGTGCTTAAGGACAATCCAAGACTAGATTATAGAGGACCTAAAATAAAGTCATATTCTCAACCTAGACCAATAATCTTGGATTCAAAATTAAGAATCCCGATAAATAGTAAAGTAATTTCAGAGAACAATAAACCCATAATTTTTACACAAGAAACTTCTAGTAAAAGAAAAATAGAAATTTTAATGAAATTAGGTTGTGAGATAATTATAATTAAAGCAATGAAGCCAAAAGAAATTCTTTTAAGACTAGCATCCCTCAACTTGCAACGTATTCTAATTGAAGGTGGAGGAGAGATTTTTTCGAGCTTTCTTGCATCAAAATTTTGGAATGAATTAATAATTTATTATTCTCCTAAATTTTTAGGAAGGTCCGGGTTGGCACTTACTCAACACTTATCTAATCAATTTTTAGTTAAAAATAAATACAGCATAACAACGAAGAAAATTGGCCGATCTTTGATGTTAAGAATTAATTAAATGAGAATAGGTATTATAGGTGGCAATTTTAATCCAATACACATTGGTCATATTTCAATGATTGAAGAAGTACAAAAAAGCTTCAATCTCGATAAAATTCTCCTAATCCCGAATTCTAATCCACATTACAAAGAAACTAAAAACATCAGATTTGAATTAGCAGTCGAAATGATTAAATTAGGAATCAATGAACAATTTGATTATGAAATAAGTGATTTGGAAAGTAATCCAAATGACAAACACTACGCTCTGAATACTTTACATACTATTAGTAAAACATATAGCAACAATAAGCTTTTGTATATTATTGGGAGCGACCAGTTTCTGAAGTTTGAATCGTGGTATAAGCCAGATGAAATAAAAAAGTTGATTAATATCGTTGTTCCAATTCGGACACCATACTTTATTGACGTACAAAACTGGATTGATAAGAATGAGATTTATTGCAATAGTAGAAACTACGGAAGGAAAACTCTATTAAAATCAAAAGAACAGAAAATGATGATTTTTTATGACCTAGTTAATAAAATTGATATATCTTCTTATGAAGTAAAAAAAATGTTGATTGAGAAAAATTTTGATGCAGCAAGAAACTTTTTGCCAGACAAAGTTTTTGAATATATTTTAGATAACAAAATATATGACTTATGAGACCTATAGACTTAATAAAAATTATCTACTATGAGCTTGATGCTAGAAAAGCAGAGAGTTTGATTGTTTTGGATATGAGAAAGGTATCATCGATTGCCGACTATTTCCTTATAGCTAGCACTGATTCCGAAAGAGGAGTGAAAGCGTTAGTTGATTTTGTTTCAAGAAAACTCAAAGAGGAGTTTAATGTCATTACAAAAGTTGAGGGAGCTAGTGGAGGCAGATGGATTATTATAGACGTAGGCGACATACTAGTACATATTTTCCATAATGATACAAGGGAATATTTTCAGCTTGAATCACTTTGGAGTGACGCAAAAGTTCTCAAAATTTAAAAGAAACTATTTTTTGGGCTTTCTTATAAAAGCGGGTATTTCAAAATGCTCATCATCACCTAAAGGATGTAGCTCTTCAGGCTCTGTTCCATTACCATTAGAAGAAATTTCAGTAATAGAGCCATCTTCATTATCGTTTTCTTTCAGATTGAAGCTTATTTGATTTCTATCTTCTTCAGTTGTATCAACAGCTGCGAGAGCTTCCTCTACAACTTTAGGTTTTGGTCTGGCGGTTCCATCTATGCCAGTAGCAATAACAGTAATTTTTACTTTATCACCCATGGTCTCGTCAACTACTAAACCAAAAATTAATTCAACATCAGAGCTTGCTCTGCTTCTAATATGATTACAAGCTTCATTGAGTTCATCAATCGAGAAATTACTTGAGGCTGTCACATTAATTAAAATCCCAGTTGATCCATCAATAGACACATCTTCAAGTAAAGGACTAGTTATTGCATTTTCTGCTGCTTCTGTAGCTCTGGATGTGCCTTCCCCGTCACCAGTGCCCATTAGAGCTTTACCGCCGCTTTCTTTCATAATCTTTTTAACATCTGCAAAATCAACGTTAATAAAACCTGAACCGACAATAATATCAGCTATTCCTCTAACCGCACCAGCAAGAACATTATCCGCAGCCTTAAAAGAATCTAAAATGCCTGAAATTTGTTGTATCTCACTTAATTTATCATTTGGAATAACTATTATCGAATCAACCTCATTGGATAAATTTTCAATTCCTAGCTCAGCATTGCTTAATCTTCTCTTAGCTTCAAATTCGAATGGTTTTGTGACTATAGCAATCGTTAATGCTCCTGACTCTCTAGCAAGTTTGGCAACAACCGGAGCAGCGCCTGTTCCTGTTCCTCCTCCCATTCCTGCAGTTATAAAAACCATGTCAGCCCCTTGAAGAGCTTCAGTTATATCGTTTTGATCAGCTTTTGCACATTCAGTGCCTAGTCCAGGATCACCTCCTACACCAAGCCCTTTCGCTATAGTTTTTCCTATTTGAATTATTCTTTTTGCTTTAGATTTTTGTAAATCTTGGAAGTCAGAATTAACCGCTATAAATTCAACACCAGTTATATGCATATCTATCATGCTGTTAACCGCATTACCCCCAGCACCACCTATACCGATAACTTTGATTTTAGCACCAAGTTTTTCGAAAAGATTCTCACCTTGTGAACCTGGAACAGAACTAGAAAACTCAAAAGTAGGCATTCTTACACCTCTATGAAAAAACTATATATAGTAGCAAAAAACAAATCACATACCATATTTAGTATTATTATATATTAAAAATTAATAAAAAGATATAAAAAAAAGTTTAAAAAAGGTCGGAAAACCAAGTTTTCATTGTCGCGAATACCCTATTAAATACCTTGGCTTCTCGTATTCTGATTTTTTGAGCACCACCAAGATCTTGATTTGAACCCCATAAAAGCAATCCTACTCCAGTTGCACATTCAGGTCTTGAGACAAGCTCTTCTAGCCCAGTAATTTGAGATGGAACCCCTAACCTTACAGGCATATTAAGTATTTTTTGTGCTAAATAGTCAGCTCCTTCTATAGCCATAGATCCACCTGTTACTACACATCCTGCTGGCAGCATATCATAATAACCTGATCTCATAATCTCCCTTCTTGCCATAGAAAATATTTCTTCTAATCTGGGTTCTATTATATTGGCTAATTCCAATTTCCCAACTTTCTTTCTACCTGGTCCAGCTATTTTATCAATTCTTATATCTTCATCTTCAGTCACTAAGTCGGCTGATGCAATCCCATATCTTTCTTTGATATCTTTAGCATCTTTTTTTGAGGCACCAAGTCCGAACGATATATCATTATCTAGAAAGTCTCCACCTATAGTAATGTTACTGGTGTACTTAATCGAGCCATCACAGAAAACAGCAATATCTGTAGTTCCCCCACCACAATCAAGCAGGACAACTCCCACATCTCTTTCGTCGGGAGTTAAGACTGCTTCGCTAGATGCAATTTGTTCTAGAACAAGTGACTGAACATCTAGTCCAGAATTGTGAACGCATTTAACTAAATTTTGTGCCTGAGTAACCTGTGCTGTGACCATATGAATTTTTGCTTCTAATTTTACGCCATACAGTCCAACGGGGTCTTTAATTTTTCTTTCTCCATCAACAATGAATTCTTGTGGCATTACATGAATAACTTCTCTGTCAGCAGGTTGGGCACCCGCTGTTGCAGATTCTATAACCCTGTCTAAATCTTTTTTTGTAACTTCTCGGTTCCTCAAAGTAATCATCCCATGTCCATTTAAACTTCTTATATGTCCACCAGCGATACCTACGATTACGCTTGTTATTTCAGTTCCTGCCATTTTTTCAGCGTCAACAATTGCTTGTCTAATGGATTGCACTGTACTTTCTATATTGAGAACGATTCCTCGTTGAAGACCTTTTGAAGGATGTGAGCTTACACCAATTATCTCTACATCTCCTGGACCACTTACTTCGGCTACTAAACACAGAATTTTGGTAGTTCCTATGTCTAACCCTACTACAACATTACTTTCCGCCATTTTTAACCATTGTAATCTTAAAGATTAGATTTTACAACACCTTTTCGTATATTGCTTATATCTATAAACGATGGACTATATTCCTTCTTAGAATAATCATTCAAAATAATTTTCAGGTTTTTTATTTTTACCTCGTAATCACCTTTACCAAAGTAAATATGAGTGTTTTTAGAAGTAAATACACTTAAACCTGTTATTTCATCGTATTTAATTTCAGATATTTCCTTTTTCAAAAAACCAGCTTTTTTTGTTATTAATTCCAGCATCATAACACCAGTCTTTATATTTTTTTCCGAATCTGTAGTGAAAATAGGGAAATCAATATCTAATAAATAACTATCAATGTTCGTAATCAAATTATTACTAGAATCTATATATCCTTTTTTTCCAGAAACGTGGGCCATCATTATAATTTTTTTTTCTTTTATTTTAATCCTTAATTTTCTTATACTTCTCTGTTCGAATACTATTTTATCAACCAATTTAATTTTATTTAATTTTTCTTCCGCATCCCCTCTATTGATTATTGTGAAGAGAGTTCCTTTAAGTTCTGCTGTTTGGACGATTTCATCTGACGGTATATTTGAATTTCCTACTACTTCTATTTCTTTGACGAAACAGAAGACGGGAAAATAAATATAAATACAAACAATTATTAGTAATATTAGGAGTGCTATTTTATTAATTATACTATTCATCTATTATTCTAACTTCTGTTTCAAGAGAGATTCCTAACTTTTCATTTGATTCTTTTTTTATTCTCTCTATCAAGTCAAGGATGTCTCTAGGACTTGCTCCACCTAAGTTTATAATATAATTTGCATGTAATTCTGAAACTTGAGCACCACCAATGGTCAATCCTTTAAGTCCAAGATCTTGTATTACTTTACCTGCGGCTACGCCCTTATTGTTCATGAAAACACTCCCAGCACTCGGATATTGAACAGGCTGAGTTTGATTTCGATGCTTTATAAATTGTTTTATCTTCTTTTGTGTTACGGAAACATCTCCTTTTTTTAAAGCAAATCGAGCTCTGGTTACTACATCTTCTCTTTTTATAGAGCTAAATCGATATCCAAATTCAATTTTTTCTTTTTCTATCTCCACCTCTTGTCCATTCTTTAAAAAAAATACTGATATTAGTGAGTCTGATATCGTTCCGCCATTTGCACCAGCGTTTGTAATTAACGCCCCACCAATAGTTCCAGGTATTCCATTTGAGAATTCAAATCCAACCAACCCTTTTTTGAGAGATTTATATAGCATTAAACTTAAGGGACAACCACAATCAGCTATAATCTCGGTTACATTTTCCTCATCGTTCTCTAAAAAGAATATATCTCTAACTCGCTTTGTGCTTACGATTATCGTATTTCTCAAATTAACATAGAGAGTGTTTGTTGCATTTCCTGCAAGAATGTAATTAATATCTTCCTTGATTAATGTTTTAATAATTATTTTTAATTCATCTAGGCTGTCTGGCAAAACAACTAGTTTTACAATAGGACCAACTTTCCATGAAGAGTAGCTGCTCATATCGTAGTTCTCAGCAAACTCAATACGTTTTTTACTTAAGAAGTTTTTAATATTTGTTAATTTTGTTTTTGATATCGAATCCGACATCTCTTATATCTCCCGCCCCCATTGTTATAACTATAGTATCTCTTTTCTTGGATTCCGAAATTATTTTTTCTCTTAATTTTTCCTTAGAAGAAAAGTATTTAACCTTGCTATTTATTTTTTTTATTTCTTTATAAAGAAGCTTTGAATCCAACTTATTTTTAGTGTTCTCAAAAGCCGAGTATATATCAACTAAATAAACATTGTCCCACTCGGAAAGTTCACTTGCAAAAGCATTAAATAAAATTTTTGTTCTAGAAAATCTATGTGGCTGAAAAACCAATATTATCTTTCTCTTTTCCTCTTCTATGCTTAACCTTATTGCATTTATCGCATTGGGGTGATGACCATAGTCATCAACAATGGTTAATTCTTTAGTTTTAACTATAGTCTCAAATCTCCTTGATGGAGAAGCAAAACTTGCCAGATTTTTTCGAATAATATTTAAATCCCCGCCCGTTTCTAATGCAGTTACTACAGAACATACAGAGTTGTATATATTGTATTCTCCTTTTAATTTGGTTTTGAATTCTCCCAGATTACTAGTTTTATTGAATAGCGAGAAGGTTTTTTGGCCAGAGTTTTTTTTAATTGTAAAGGAGTAGTCATTCTCCTTATGATTAAATTGTCCAAATTTAATTAGTTTCTTTGAATTAATTCTACTAGCTATCTCTCGTGTTATTTTGCAATCATTATTTATTATACATTTTGCTTTAGTGGAGTTTCCAAACTTCGCAAAAGCGTTTTTTAAGTTTTTCTTAGTTTTGTAAAAATCTAAATGATCATTGTCAATATTTGTTATAACTGAAACATATGAATTTAGATAGTTAAAGCTATTGTCACTTTCATCAGCCTCTATTACACATACTTTAGAAGAGCCGTTATAAAAATTAGATTTTAATTTACTATCTATTGCACCAAGAAACAAAGTAGAGTCAACCCCACTTTTATTTAATAAAAACTGGGTCATAGAAGTCGTTGTACTTTTTCCGTGACATCCCGAAATCGAAATATTTTTATAATCTTTTGTAAAAAGCCCTAGAGCCTCTCCTCTAGAAATAATTTTAATTTTCTTCCTTCTTGCTTCTACGATTTCCGGATTCTTTTTGTCTATTGCTGTTGAACAAATTACAAGATCCTGATTCTTTATATTTTCTGCTTTATGTGTGTATGAAACAAAACAACCAATTCTCTTCATTCTTTTAGTGATAGTGTTTTTTGAAACATCAGAACCAGTTATTTTCTTATTTTTCTTTATCAAGAACTGAGCTAAAGAGCTCATGCCGATACCACCAATTCCAATTAAATGTATTTCTTTAATCTTATTCATGTAATTTCCTTTACTATGGTAGCGCATATTTTATCTACAGCTGATTCATTCTGGTTTATACTATTTTTGGATTTTTTATAAAGCAAACTTATTTCATCATTAAATAAGAGATTAATGATTTTATTACACAAAATCACACCCTCTTCGTTTTCCAGGTGAATCATGGCAAGCTTTTTATTTGAAAGCTCAACGGCATTTAAGTATTGATGATTATTTGTCGACATTTTAATAGGAACAAGTATAGGCAATATAGGGAATTCCATAATCTCACTAGTAGTGCTGGCACCTGCTCTTGAAATTAGAACTTTGCAAGACGAGTAATATTTATGGAGATTTTGAATAAAATCATACGTTTTAAATTCTAAAAAATTATATTCTTTTTTCAGCTTGAGGTAGTAGTTATTGATTCTTTCTTGATCTTTCACACCTGTTTGATGAATAATTGAAATTGTCTTTTCGCTTGCACGGAATTCATCTTTAAGTTTTTCTAACATGCTCTGAATCGCAAGGAGAACTTTAGAATTAAGTATTTCTGAGCCTTGGCTCCCTCCCAAAATTAGTAAATCTTTTTTTGGATTATCACTTTTTTCAATTAAAAATTCTCTGACTGGGTACCCCGATGTAAGGCACTTTTTTTCAGGAAAATATTTTTTTGATTCATCAAAATTGATGAAGATATTTTTACAAAATCTGCCGATTAATCTGTTTGATAATCCAGGCACAGAATTACCTTCTATGGTAAATATTTTAGAGCCTTTAAGGAATCCACATAATGATACTGGCAGAGCTACGAAACTACCAGTTCCGATGATTGCATCTGGTTTAAAATTATTTATTATTTTGTTCGATTGAAATATAGAAATTACTAATACAAGTAAGGATTTTATTTTTAAAAGAAAAGGTTTTCCTTTAAAGCCTAATGAATTAATTTCAAATAATTCTTGTGAAGGCTCTATTTTTAAGAATCCAATTTTAATATTTTTTGTATTAACAAACGAGACAACTATTTCTTCATTCATCTTTTTGAAGTTTTTTGCTATTGCCAACCCAGGAAAAATATGACCACCTGTAGCACCTAAAACTATCAATATTTTCTTCATTTTCTTTTTTTATCTAAAGCTAGAATTAACCCCATTGACATTAGTGTAAAAACTAATGAGCTACCACCATAACTTATAAAAGGTAGAGGCATGCCCTTAGTCGGAAGCAGTCCTACAGTTACAGAAATATTTATTATTATTTGCAATGATGTGATAATGACTATTCCAGCCATTAAATTTCTTACAAACATATCTTTAGCTCTATCTATCATTTTGAAACCGCTATAAATTAAGCATACAAACAGTAAAATAAAAATACTACTACCAATAATTCCTAGCTCTTCTGCAATTATAGAAAATATAAAATCATTATGCTGATGAGGTAGAAAAAATAATTTTTGTGTGCTGTTTCCTAATCCAACACCAAACCATTGTCCTTTTGCTAACGCTATATATGATTGAATAATTTGCCAACCTGATCCCTCTGGGTCACCGTAAGGATCCAGAAAAGCCAAAAGCCTTTTCATTCTATATGGCGCAATCCAAATTAAACTTACAAATGATGCTGAGAGTAAAACAAAAATAGAGAAAATATGGGAGAATCTAGCTCCTGAAATAATAATCATTGTAAAAATGGTGGCACCCAAAAGAACTAAATTGCCAAAATCTGGTTGCATGCTTAGAAGCACAGCATAAGGAATAAATGGAAGTATGGAGGATACAACACCAATTTTAAACTCCCTTATTCTTGTACCTTTTTTAGCTAAATGTTGAGCCATAAACATAAGCAACATGTATTTTGTTATTTCTATCGGCTGAAACGAAAAAGCAATTAGATTGATCCACCGTGTCCCGCCACCCGCTGTCTTTCCTAATATTGGTACAAAAACAAGCAAAAGCATTACAATTCCGACCAAATAAAATAGTTTGTATTTTTTTTCTATTAAATCTGTATCAATTTTTGAACAAACGAAAAAAAAGATTAGACCCACAAGAAGAAAAAAAGACTGTCTTTTCAAAAAATATAAATAATCACCATGGTGCTCCATTCCACTTACTGAACTAGAGCTAAACACCATTAACAAACCAAGAACACATAAGACTAATATGGATAAAATAAATATTTTTCTAGGGTCAAATGTATTAAGATAATTTTTTAACATATTCTTTAAACTTATCTCCTCGTTCTGAATATGAAATAAATTGGTCAAAACTCGATGTACCTGGACTAAACAACAGATGCTTACCTTTATTATAGCTTTGCAACCCGTGTGAAACAGCATCTAATAAGTCCGTTGCAATTATTTTCTCTTTATTCTTGAAGGTTTTTGCTAGTTCAAATTTATTTTCTCCAAATAGTATTAGCGTACCAACTTCAGTATCGATATCGTTTTTTAATTCAGAGTAATCTAGCTTCTTGTCTTTCCCACCCATTATAAGAGTAGGTTTTCTACTTAAGCTTCTAATAGCGACTTGAGTTGCCTGAGGAGAAGTGGATTTAGAGTCGTTTATTATCATCTTACCATTTTTCTTTTTAATTATTTCGAGCCTATGATCAAGAGATTTAAACTTTTTTATTAAATCTATCTGTTTTCTTGTCACATCCTTTAGAATAGAACAAATAGTAATTGCGAACGCTATATTGACTAAATTATGATTACCAATAAGTCTTATATCTTTTGTGGTTAGTTTGTAATTTTTCCCAATCACTAATTGGTCTTTTTTTACTATGAGATTCTTGTTCCTTAAAGGGTTAAAAAGAATAGGTTTATCTTTTTTCTTTATGCTCTTAAATATATTTTGAGGGGAAATTGCAAAATCGTTAATGTCTTGATTCTTAAAAATTTTCATTTTTGATTCAAGATACTCTTTCATGTCTAGATGATGATCCAGATGGTTCTCCGAAATATTTAAGAATGCGGATATAAATGGCTTAAATGATGAATTTACAAATTGCAACTGAAAACTACTTGCTTCTACAAGAACCAAATCTTTATTTTGTTTTTCTAGCAAATATCTGATTAAAGGTCTGCCAATGTTTCCACCAAGAAAAACTTTGTATCCCATACTTTTTAGTAATTCCCACGTTAGCATTGTTGTAGTTGTTTTCCCATTAGTTCCAGTAATTGCAATTATTGGCTCTTTTATATACCTAGAAGCAAATTCAATCTCACTAATTATATTTTTACCCAACCTAATTGCTAATTTAATATTCTTGTTCCTAATACCTATGCCTGGGCTTACTATAATTTCACTACATTCTTTTATTAAATCCTTAAATTCAACCTTTGGTCTATAATTTTTATTATCATCAAACTGTTCATGGGGAATACTGTTTTTTTTACAGAATCTAGTTAGCTCCGTACCGGTTACACCCATTCCGTAAATAAGTAATTTCTTTTTCATCCTATCTAATTTTCAAGGTGGCAATTGCAAATAGAGATAAAAGAATTGAGACAATCCAAAATCTTACTACAATTTTTGACTCGACCACACCTTTCTTCTCAAAATGATGGTGAATTGGTGCAATAAGAAAAAATCTTTTTCCAAACAATCTAAAAGAGATTATTTGAATAATTACCGACAATGCTTCTATTACAAACACTCCTCCCATTATCAATAAAAGTATTTCTTGCTTAATCAGAATAGAAACAATACCAATGCTAGCACCTAATGGTATAGAACCCACATCTCCCATAAATATCTGAGCAGGGTTTGAATTAAACCATAGAAATGCAAGCATAGCCCCTAAAATCGCAGCAAGAAAAATCGTTATTTCCGCTACACCCCCAACAAATGGGACATACAAATAGCTAGCATAGAGAGGACTCCCGACTATATATGCAATAATAATTAACGCTGAAACAGTAGATATAATAGAACCTGTCGCAAGACCATCTAGACCATCCGTTATATTTACAGCATTTGCAGAACCAATAATAACAAGAAAACAAAACAGAAAATAAAATGGACCTAGCTCCACAACTGTCTTTGTAAAAGGAAAGGATATTGTGGTCAACCCCTTACTAAAAAATATGTTTGATTGATATAGAATAACTACTACGACGATAGCTAAGCAGGTTTGAATAAATAGTTTTTTAAACAACGAAATTCCTTTACCTCTTCTTAACTTTATTAAGTCATCGAAGAAGCCTGAAAAAGAAAAAATAGTATAAGTTATTAAACATATGGCAAAAGGATATATAGGATAATCAGATAAAGATTTATAGAACTTTCCACATACAAAGCAAGAAGCGATTACGCTAATCGCAATTATTGCTCCACCCATATTAGGTGTACCGCTCTTTTTCTTGTGTGAGGACTCTAGAAACTGATTGATATTTTCTGTTACTCTATTCCTTGTAAAAATTGTGATAAATCTTGGGGTCAAAAGCATTACTAAAAGAAACGAAATTGAACCTGCTAGAAAAGATCTGAAAGTTATATATTGAAAAATATTTAAGAAAGTATAAGAATCTACAAAATTAAGATACAAATAATAAAGCATTTAAATATTTAGAGAACTAAAAATTTTTTCCATTCTCATACCTCTTGATCCTTTAACTAGAATAACCGTATTACTAATAGAATCTAAATCAATAAAATTTTTGATATTCGAATGATTCGAGAGTTTAAAAAAAGGAACTTCGTTTCCTAGACCTTTAAGATAGTTTTCTGAATTCGGGCCATATGCATATAATTCTTTAAAACCATTCTTAGCAATTTCTTGCCCAACTTTAATGTGTTCAATTTCTGAAATTGCTCCTAGTTCTAACATATCCCCTAAAATAGCAACTTTGTCTTTGTTCGGAAAAATTTTCGTTGTCATTTCTATTGCAGAGCACATAGAATTTGGATTAGCATTGTAAGTGTCATTAATTATTATGTTCTCATTCATCAATTCTATTATTCTGAACCTGTTGTCTAGTCCAGCAAATTCTTCCAACCCAGCTTTAATCTCTTTCAATTCTAATCCTGCCATGATACCCAGCGAAGCCGAACATAATGAATTATATATATTGTTTATACCTGGAGCTTGTAAACAAACTTCTTCACTTTTTCCTTCAAAGACTAAATTAAATTTAGAAAAATCAGTTGAAATATTTTTAGCAACTAAATCTGCTTGATTGACAATACCAAAACTTATCTTATTACAATTGATATCAGAAGAATAGTTTCTTAAAAATTCATCATCAAAATTAAACGCAAACACAGATTTAGAATCAAAGAAGAATGAAATATCCTTTTTTTCTTGAAAAACTTTCTTTTCATTTTTAAGTTTTTCTGTGTGACCTTTCCCTATATTTGTAATCGTTGCAAAGCCAGGTCTTGCAATATCAGCTAATTTTCTAATTTCTCCTTCCGAATTAGTCCCCATCTCTAGGACTAAAACATCATGTTTATCTTCTAAATTAATTATTGTTAATGGGAGACCAATTAAATTGTTAAAATTACCTTTTGTAGATAAAACATTAAATTTTTTTGAAAGCATTAAGCTTAATAACTCTTTAGTTGTTGTCTTACCATTAGTTCCAGTTATTCCAAAAACTTTAATATCCCTATTCACATTTATCAAAAACTTTGCAATATCTTCAAGAAATTCCAATGTAGATTTCACTAAAATTCCACCATTTATATGACTGGGATTTTCAGTAATAAAGAATTTGCAACCTTTTTCAATTGACTCATTAACAAATTCATTACCATCAAAATTCTCACCACTTAACGCCAGAAAAATGTCATTTTTGTTTATTTTTCTGCTGTCTGTACAAAGCGTATTAAAGTGAGTTAAATCTATTCTTGAATCTATTTTTAATAGACCACTATATGATTTTATAAAGTTTTCAAAGTGCAGATTTAATAATCTATTTTCCTCAGGCATTTCTTTACTTCTCGATAATCAGAAAATTTTAATCTCTTACCATTAATTTCTTGGTAGTCTTCATGTCCTTTTCCTGCAATTAACAATACTTCATTTTTTCTTATATTCTTAATTGACCACGATATTGCATCATTTCTATTGATAATAACTTTTTTTGATTTATTCACACCTTTTAAAATATCTTTTATTATGGATTCAGGATTTTCAAATCTAGGGTTATCTGAGGTTATAATAATTTTATCAGCAAATTTTTCTGCTATTAAACCCATTTTTTTTCTCTTGCCAACGTCTCTATTTCCACCACATCCAAATAGAACAGTTATTTTTCTACCATTAAAATAATCTTTTAGAGAAACTATAGATTTCTTTAAAGCATCAGGTGTATGGGCATAATCAATAAAGATTTCCAAATCAGTATTTTTTACCTTTTGTAATCTTCCTGGAGCGCCTCTGAACTTTTTGATTCCACTTTTTAGATCTTCAGGGTCCAAACCCTTAGTAATTGAGTAAGAACAGCATGCAAGAATATTTTCAAAATTATGTTTCCCAAACAATTCTGTTTCTACAATAAATTTATTATTATCATTATCAACAACTAGAGTATTTTTATTTTTATTCTTATATACGCTCTCTAAATAAAAATCTGCTTTTTTATTTTTAAGCGAATAGGTTATTGTTCTCGTTTTTTTCTCAATTGCTTTTACTAGCTGACAACCCCATTTGTTGTCTATATTGATAACAGCAAATTTTTCTTTTTTACTACTCTGTTCTAACCTCTCTGTGAACAAGCTGGCTTTAGCTTTAAAATAGTCAGTCATATTCTTATGAAAATCTAAATGATCCCTAGTAAGATTAGTAAATATACAAGAATCAAAATCTGTATAATTAACCCTGGACATTGCTAACGCATGAGAAGAAACCTCCATAAAAATCTTTTTTACTTTTTTTGAACACATGTCTTTTAGAACTTTGTTTAAATCATAAGAGTCAGGGGTGGTTAAAGATGATTCTATTTTTAGATTAGAGTAGCTTGTCTCTATAGTACCTATTAAGCCCGCATCCTTTTCCCAGATTTTTTTCAATAAATGTGCAACGGATGTTTTTCCATTTGTTCCTGTAATTCCGCAAACCTCAAGTTTCAATGAAGGTTTTAGAAAGTATTCAGAACAAGAATGTGCATAGGAATCTCTACAGGAATCGACTAAAAAAATTTCCACTACTTTTTTGTATTTCTTTTCTATAGTTTTATTGTCCGTAACTATTGCTCGCGCACCGTTTTTGATTGCATCATCAATAAACCTATTCCCATCGACATTGTTTCCAGATATTGCAAAAAAAACGTCGCCTTTTCGAACTTGCTTTGAATTGTTGGTTATATTCTTAAGGTTCTTTATTTTGTTGAATATTTTATTTGCATTTCTTTTTTGCATATACTCAAAAGCCTGGCTCTAGAAATAAAACAATTTCTTCATTAAATTTGTACTCTTTACCTGGCAATGGATTTTGTTTTTGAACAAATCCTGATCCATAGATTTTAATTTTAACATTCTTGTTGTTTGCAATCATAATCGCTTCTCGTTTCCCTCTCCCAATAAAAGAGGGCACTTCATTGCTCATAGCAAGTTTTTCTACACCTTCGACATTTGTAAGAATCTTTTCTATTGTTTCCTTAAAAATTGGAGCAGCCCATATGCCACCCCATGGTCCTAAACTAGGACCTTGTCGTTTTGGCTCATCTATTGTAATTACTGAAACTAGCATCGGATCCTCAGAAGGAGCAAAACCAATCATCGATACTATATGCTTGCTTTCAATTTTGCTATACCCACCCTTTGTTGGCTTCTGGGCCGTACCAGTTTTTCCTGAAACATTTATTCCTTGAATTAAAGCACGCGGAGTAGACTCTTCTAAGCTCCTTCTTAGGATTCGCCTCATTTTCTTTGCCGTCTCATATTTTAAAACTCTTTTAATAATTTTAGGTTGTCTAAGCATCTTAATTGTGCCATCAGGTGTTTCAATTGATTTAACTATATATGGAACTACCAACTCCCCACCATTGGCTATAACAGATATCGCCTGGGCAAGCTGTATTGAAGTTACAGATATTCCTTGACCAAAAGCTATATTTGCTCTTTGAATTTTGCTCCACTTTTCTGGTTGAACTAGTATTCCAGATTCTTCGCCAGGCAAATCTATCTGAGTTTTTTCTCCAAATCCCAAATCTTTAAGTTTCTTGTGGTAAGTACTTTTTGGGATACGTTCCATAATTTTTGAAGCACCAATATTGCTAGAGAATCTTAGTATTCCAGCAATATCTAATTCATTCTTTGGACTAACATCTCTGATAATCCTTCCTCCAATCTGCCTTGTGCCCCCTTCAACATTAAACACATCCCCTTCTTTTATTTTGTTTTCGTTGAAGGCTATTGCTACTAATAAACTCTTCATTACGGACCCAGGCTCAAAATTATTAGCTATTGGAAGGTTTCTTTTCTCTTCAGCGGAGTAGTTTCGAAATTTATTCGGGTCAAAAAATGGATACGAAGCCATAGCATAAATCTCGCCTGTCTTAGGATTCATTATTATCCCAAAGCCTTTTATAGCTTTAGAAGCTTCCACTTGTTTTTGGATTTCTTTTTCTAAAATAAGTTGATAATTGCTTCTCAGTGTTAAAATTACATTGTTACCCTTTCTCCGCACTTTAGTTTCTTCAGTATTCACTTTGATTTCTTTATTTCTTGCATCCATATAAACAGAAATCTTTTTCTCTTCACCTCTTAATTCATCATCATACTTATATTCCAAACCAGCTTGTCCATGATCACTATAGAGTTGCAAATGACCAATAACTTGTCCTGCTAAAGTATTTTCAGGATAAATCCTTATTGGTTCTTGTGTAATGAAAATATATTTTAAATTTTTCTTTAAGACTTCTTTCCCTTGTTTTGGAGTCGCAAGTCTTTTAATGTAAACAAACCTTTTATTTGTGTTAATTTTTTTATAGACTTCTTCTTCTGGTATCTCTAAAACTTCTGATAATATTTTTGCATAAGCAACTTTGTTAGTAATTTTTTTTGGATCCGCAATAATCGATGGTCTCATTTCACTTACGGCTAACTTGATTCCATTTGCATCTCTAATTTCACCTCTTTCTCCATGAAGTATCACAGGGTTTTTCTTATAGCCCTGATAATCCATAGCTTTATGATCAATTAATTGTATATGGCATATTTTTAGAAAAACTATTGATAAGCATACAAAAATACCAAATTTGATGAGATTTAATCTCTTCTTAAAATTAGTCTCACCTTTCTTCATTTTTTTGATAATTTTATTCATTTTTTATCTTTATTAAGTCCTGTTGGTTTGGATATTTCATACCGTGTAACAATGCTATCTCTTGTATCCTCTCTAATGATTGCAATTTTAATTTCCTATTTCTGAGTCTTTTGTTGGCAATGTAAAGCTTTGTTAGCTTTGCCTCAGTTCCTGCAATTTCATAACCTATCTTTCTTTTTTGAGCCTTCATTCCAACTAAAATAAATAATAAACTTATAACCAAGCACACAAACAAGACGCCAGGAGCTAAAAGTTTAATTCGGTTCATAACTTTTGATTTTGTTCTAAGCAATGTAATTGAATCTAAGTTCATTAAATTGCCTCCCCAATTCTCATTTTCGCGCTTCTAGCTCTTTTGTTAAATGAAATTTCTTCTTTTGAAGGAACCAAGGGCTTCTTAGTTAAAGTTCTGAAGGTTTTTATTTTATTGCATTCGCATATCATTACAGTTTTAGGACAGACGCAATCACTTTCCGCATTTTTAAAGAATTGTTTGACGATTCTATCTTCTAATGAGTGAAAACTGATTACAATCAATTTTCCGCCTTCTTTTAAAACAGACCAGGATTTACTAAGAAATGCTTCAAGTGATGTTAGTTCACCATTTACTTCTAGTCTTAGTGCTTGAAATGTTCTGGTTGCCGCATCTATCTTTGAGACTGATTTGTTTGTTTTTCTAATTATCGTTGCTAGGTCCAGACATGTTTTAATTTCTTCTCTGCTTCTATGCCTTACTATGGCTGAAGCAATTTTAAAATGGTTTTTTTCTTCTCCAAAATTCTTTATCACATCTGATAAATCTTCGATATTGTAGTTATTCACAATTCTATGCGCGGTTAGGGGTTGTTTTTTATCAATTCGCATATCGAGAACTGACTCTTCATCAAAGCTGAACCCTCTTGATGAATGTAGCAACTGATAACTGGATATGCCTAAATCAGCAATAATCACATCAACTTTTTCATTAATTAACTTATCTATATCTTTAAAATTACCTCTGATATACGAAATATCGTTGGAGTATTTTGACAAGTTTTTTTCTGCAATACTTAATGATTCCTCATCTAAATCAATGCAAATCATTTTCTTAGGTTTTTTCTCAGACCCCATTATGGCGAGGGTATGTCCACCCATACCTAAAGTTACATCAACATATACAGCATTATTTTTTTTCTCTAAATTATTAACAATCTCATGCTTCATGACTGGTTCATGATAGCTAGACATTCTCTATGCTCTCCCTACTTTTTTGGAATCTTTTAAAACTTGTTTTGTTATTTGAGGCCCAAGTCTTTTCAGCCCAGATTTCAAATCTTGATAGCATTCCAACGAAAACAACTGAATTTTTTATCGTTAAGTTTTTTCTTATAGCCGCAGGAATCATAATTCTACCTTCAGAGTCGATCTCTGATTCGTTAGCACCACCTATTAAATATCTTTCAAATTCAACTATATCCTGTTTAAATTGAGGTAATTCTGATATTTTGGACTCCAATTCTTCCCATTCGGATAAGGGGTAACCAACAGCACACTTATCAAAAGATGAAATTATAATTTTATTAGTTTTATACTTCTTCCTTAATACTTCTCTAAACCTCACGGGCATACTAGCCCTACCTGAATTTGATACTTTATGAATATATTGACCTCTAAACACATCTATACCAAAATTTGCCATAAAATGACAAATTACGCCTTGTTGGAATTGTTACAAAAAAGCTTAATAAAGTCAAGAACATAGGTTAAGATTTCGAATATGCCAAGAATTAAATTAAAATTAGACGATAAAAAGACAATAGTGTTATTCCAGTTCCTGTATTCTCAAACCCAGCATTTAGGTTGGGCAAGATCGAACAGTTTGAACCCACAAGAAGTAACGATATATACCACTTATGATTTAATTAATAAAAACAAAGAAATTTTAAAAGAAATTAAGAAATATGTTAGTTTTTCGACGATTTGATTTAAGATTTGTTTTCAGTTTCAACTAAATGTTTAAAACCTGTTATGCTGCTAACCAATGCTCTTCTCAGTCCGCCATATTCACCTGGATGTTGTTCTTGAGAGAAAAGTTTTCCAGCACCGTAGTCCACTTTAGAAAGTTCTTTAGCGATAGACTCTTCATCTTCAATACCCTGAGACAAAGAGCTTGCTACAGAATCTTTCCATACCTCAAGCTGTTCTATGTGCTGTTCCATTAAGCTCATAGCACTTTCCCTCATTGCATGATGTGCAAAAGCAAGATGGTCTGGTTTTAGCTCCATCATTTGTTTTATAGAAGCAATTCCTGAATCCATCCTATAAGGCAACGGAGTAGTTGGTACCAATATATTTAATGAATTTATATACATTCCTACTGCGTCCCCACAAAACATTATTTTCTTATTCTCTAACATGAAACTAAAATGATGGCTTGCATGACCAGGAGTCTCTACCCAGCTAAATTCAAGATTGTTTACTTTAATTTCAAAAGTTTTATCGTTAAGTGGTACTATACATTCTTCTTTAACTGGCTCTGGTTTTTCATACATTTCTGCAACCCAACCAAGAGTATCTACAGAAGATTGCCACAATACTTTTTCTGGATCAATCAAATGAGGAGCTCCTCTTCTATGAACCACAACCTTCGTATCAGGAAAGTTTCTTAATAAAGTCCCCAATCCTCCGGAATGGTCTAAATGTATATGGGTTAAAAAAACGTATTTAAGATTATTCTTATTTACACCCAAAACCTTTAATTGTCTTTCTAATTCTGGAATCCCACAGGTTGGGCCAACATCAACAATTATGTAGCCTTCATCTGCTTTTATTAGATAAGGAGCTATAAATTCTTTGTCATTGTTGACCTTTAAGTCTAACTGCCAAATTATTTCGTCAAGCTGCCTTATATTTTTTTCCATAAGAATATTTTATAATTTTGAATAGTATTTTATATACTTTTACCCCTTAGGTAAAGGGAGCATGATTATAAAAAAAATTTTTTCTTCGTCAATTAGGGTAGGTTTTCTTACTTTTATAAGCAGGATCTTTGGATATATCAGAGATCTACTAATAACCTATTTCTTTGGAGCAAATCTTCAAACGGATGCTTTTTATGTAGCTTTTAGGATTCCTAATTTATTTAGAAGGCTTTTAGCTGAGGGGACGCTAAGCACAACGCTTGTTCCCTTTTTTACTGAATCGAGTTTGCTTAAAGATGCAAATATTTTTAAGAAACTAAGAAATGACATATTCACTATTTTATTTTTGGTTCTTTTTGTAACAACTCTGTTATTTTACTTCTTCTCTCAACAGATTATTTATATATTCGCTTTTGGGTTCGACGAAAAAACAAACCAGCTTGCCTCCGAATTACTCAGAAATATGTCACCGTTCTTATTTTTAATATCGTTATCCGCGTTAAATATGGGACTGCTAAATTCAATTAAGAAATTCAATGCGCCAGCATTTTCCCCTGTAATGCTCAACCTTGGTGTCATTGGAACAATAATTTTTTCATATTATTTCTTATCTGTTGATATATTCATTTTATCTTATGCTGTTTTATTTGGCGCAATATTACAATACCTTTTTCAACTTCCATTTATTTTTTCAAACAATCTTGTCTACCGTTTTTCATTTAATAATATTATTAACGACCAAACGAAAAGTATCTTAATTGTAATCGTCCCACAGATTTTTGGTTTGGCAATCTACAATTTGAATATTTTAATTAATACTCAGTTTGCTTCATTTATGGAAAAGGGGTCGGTTACTTATCTGTACTTGGCTGAAAGACTAGTTGAGTTCCCTTTGGGTATTTTTGCTGTGGCTGTGGCAACTACATCCCTACCAGATTTTGCAAAATTGAATATAAACAAAAAATTTGACGAATTTGCAAATCTAGTTTGTAGCAAAATAAAATTCTTACTCTTTTTGTCTACTCCATGTGCTGTTGCTTTTATATTCCTAGGTGAACAGATATGTTCTGCTCTATATTTAAGAGGCGAGTTTTTATCTTCTGATGCTATTTCTACATCCAGAGCTTTAGTCGCTTATTCTATCGGTTTAGTCTTTGTGGCATCCATAAGAGTTGTTACACAAGCTTTCTATGCAATAAAAGATACTAGAACCCCAGTTATGCTCGCAGGCGCAAACCTAATTATAAATATCCTTTTATGTTACATACTCGGTTTCTATTTTAATTTAGGATTTTTTGGTTTGGCTTTAGCGGCTTCTATTTCCGCAATAATTCTCTTCTTTATGTTGACCAAAAAGCTTAAAAATCACTTTAACGAGATAAAAATTTATGAAATTATACAATATTTAATTTTAATCATTTTACTTTCATTTATTTCAATATACGGAAGTTTTTTGCTAAGCAATCTTTTTGCTTCGTATTTGAACATTAATCCATACATCCATCTATTTTTAACAATAATTTTATCTGCGGTTGCTTATTTGTGTTTAGCTAAGGTTGCAAAACTCAAAGAATTAAAAATGATTTTCGAATAATTTCTATTGTTAATATATTTATTTTGTTTTAATCTAAGCTTGATGAGAGTTCTAGTAATAAATGGCCCCAACCTGAATATGTTAGGCAAGAGGGAGGAAGATATCTACGGCAGTTTAACTCTAGAACAAATAAATAAATTAATACTCAGCAAAGCAAATGACTTAGGTATTGATATAGATTTTTTTCAATCAAATGAAGAAGGGAAAATTGTATCCAAGATACAAGAATGTTCCAACGAAGAAGACTTTATAATTATCAACCCTGCTGCATTTACACATACCAGCATTGCCATCAGAGATGCTTTGCTTTCAGTTAAAGTAAGATTCATAGAAGTACATTTATCAAACATCTTTGGCAGAGAAGATTTTAGACAACATTCTTTTGTTTCCTCAATTGCTTTAGGTGTAATTTCTGGCTTTGGTCACCATGGGTATCTAATGGCCCTGGATGCATTAGACAATATGCAAAAATAAAATTCAAAATGAATTATTCTTGGAATGTTAATCCTCCGGATCATGAAAAAGTTAAAATGCTCTGCTCTGAGCTAGGACTTTCTTTTTTTATTTCGAAACTTTTAGTAAGCAGAAACATTTATTCAATAGATAAAGTCAAAGAATTTCTTTCGCCAACACTTGATAAATTACCAACTCCTTTTTTGTTGAAGGGAATGGATAAAAGTGTTGAACGAATAATCGAAGCCATAGAAAGCGGTGAAAAGATAGCAGTATATGGTGATTTTGACTGTGATGGTATTACATCAACAGCCATTCTTTATAACTTTTTAAATAGAGTAGAAGCGAACGCGACTTTTTACAATCCTGCAAGGATTGAAGAAGGGTATGGTATTAATTTTGAATCAATTAAAAAATTATCAAATGAGGGCACAACCTTAATAATTTCTACAGATTGTGGAATTTCCGAAAACGAAGTTGTTGAGAAGAGTAAAAGTCTTAATGTAGATTTTATCATTACTGATCACCATAGTGTTCCAGATATTTTGCCAGATGCCGTATCAATTATTAATCCAAAACAAAAAGATTGTTCTTATCCATTTAAAGAAATATGTGCAGCAGGCGTTGTATTTAATTTAATTATGGCTTTAAGAAGCGAACTCAGGAATAAGGGCCATTTTGAATTTATAAAAGAGCCAAATTTAAAAAGATATTTAGATTTGGTAGCTATAGCGACGATAGCAGACAGTATGCCCCTGGAGGGTATAAACAGAATTTTTGTGTTCAATGGTCTTAAAGAAGTACCAAGAACAGATAAAAAAGGACTTTCGGAATTAATCGGAAACGGCAACAAAAAACAATATTCGGCAAGAGATATATCTTTTCAAGTCGCACCAAAAATCAATGCAGCAGGAAGAGTAGGTAAGGCTTCCAATGCTGTCAAGCTCCTTGTGGAAGATGATATCGAAGTAATAAATTCATTGGTTGGCATTATAGAGCAAGACAACTCAAACAGGCAAAAAATTCAAGAAAAAGTTTTAACGGAGGCTAAAGAAATGGGAAGAAAATTAATGAAACAAAATAGCAATAGAAACTCATTAGTTCTTTTTTCTGAGAATTGGCACCCAGGAGTTATAGGCATTGTAGCTTCCAAAATTTCAGAAAATTTTAACAAACCATGTGCGATTATTTCAACGCAAAATGGAACAGGAAAAGGTAGTTTAAGAACGAAAAACAAAATAAATCTTTATGAGGTTCTAAAAAAATGTAAATCTACTTTAATCGAATTTGGGGGGCATAGCGGCGCAGCAGGTATAAGTATTGAACAAAAAGAAATAGAAAATTTTAATAATATCTTTGAACTATCAGTCACAAACTATGAACACAAAGTAATAGAGAAATGTGCAGATATTTCTTTAGATTTTGATGAAATTACTGCAAAATGTTTGATTGATTTGCAGAGAATGGAGCCATTTGGAAGAGGAAACGAGAACCCAACTTTTTTAACTTCTCAGGTAAAAGTGAAAAGTAAAAAAATATTAAAAGAAAAACATTTAGAAATATTTTTAGAAAAAAATGAAATAGTACAAAGAGCGATATGGTTTAATTTTTCAAAACAAATTAACGTAAGTGATACAATAGACATCATCTATAAAATACAAAAAGATAATTACAGCAATTTTTCAAATACGTCACTAATAGTAGAAGACATTAGGACTACTTGACATTAAAGATTTTAAGATACATAATCTCAGAAAAAAGAATTATTATGAAGCTGTTTAGAAGTTTTTTCATTTTTTTAACTATTATATTCATGAGCGTTTCTGTTCATTCTATTGCCAAGGAAGAACAAGAACAGACTGATTATTCGTCAGAATCAAAAAGCGTAAATGATTCTAAGGCGGAGTCTGGCTCTCAAATCAAGAAGAAATTTGAATATAATAAAACTTATGGACCATCCCCAATCTTATCTTTTGCTGCTGGCGCTTCTGCAAGTCCAGCTGGATACGCATTAATGACACGATTGGATATTCCCTGGAAAGATGACTTGTATATTGGCCCTGTTGCACAGTACGCTAAAGGAGATGATGAAACACTTGCAGGAATAACAGGCAACATAAAAAAACTCTTGCCTTCTACCGACCCAAAAATGATCCCCTCAGTCGAGGTTGGGTTGGGCGTGTTAGTTGACGATGAAGATAATGACAATGACGACAATAGTTCTTCAGTGCTAACTGTAGCAGGAGCAGGTTTTGATTATGTCCTTTCAGACAATTTAAGCTTAGGAGCACATGGCTATATGAACAATAGCTTTGACATGGATCATAAAGAGATATTTTTTACATTTCTTGTTAGTTTAAATATTCGTCTATATTAATCTTCAGCCTTCAGGCTAATGCTATGGCACTCAAAAACCCAAAAAATATAATTATTTTAGGAGCTGGCTCCACTGGAGAATATTTAGCGGAAGAACTTTCAGCTGAACACAATATTGTCCTTATCGATAAAGATATTAATAAAATTAATCAGATCAAAAACAAAAGTAAGATGGATTTGTTAACCATAGCAGGCGATGCTGCTGATCTCAGTATATTCAATGAAATCGATCTTAAAGATATTAATTTTTTTATAGCATGCACAGAAGACGATAAGCTTAATATTCTTACAGCAATCTATTTTGAAAAAATTCCTGGAGTTCAAACAATAGTCGTAACAAAAGATTACAAGTATAGAGATTATCCAGGCAAATTAGATGTTCCTGAGATTAAGACCTTTCATTCTGGGGACATTGTATCCCAGAAAATAATGAATTTGTTCGAAACTCCTTATTCCTGGGAGACTGACAAAATAGCTGATTCTAGGATTTTATTCCTTAAAATTAAAATAGATGAATCTAGCCCAATACTTGATAGTTCCGTTTATTCGCTAAATAAAGAAGGAACAAATAAATGGAAATTTTTAGCGGTGACAGAAGATCCATCTTCAGAAAAATTGAATTTCATTAAACCTGATTTACCGTCCACACGCCTAAGAAAAGGCGATATTGTTTTAGCGGTTATTGTAGATAAGTATGAAGAAGAATTTGAACAAACATATTTTTCAAAGAACGACAAAGAGTTAAATAATATCTTTATTGTTGGGGGCTCATATATTGCATCTGAAGTTGCAAAAAAGCTTGTAAGAAGAAAATGTAATGTAAAATTACTAGTTCCTGATCAGACCCGCGCTAGAGAGCTCTCTGAAGAATTAGATTCAGTCCAGATTATACTTGGTGAACCTACAAACGAACAATTATTGTCCGACCAAGGCGTAGGAAAAGATTGTGACTACTTTCTAGCCTTAACTGGAGACGACGAGATTAACGTTCTAAGCGCATTACTATCCAGCAAATTAAAAGCTAAAAATTCACTTGTAGTTTATTCAAAGTCAGAATACCAAAATGTAATTAATAGCATTGGAGCTGAGAGAGAAATTAATACAAAGTTTACAGTTGCTGGCGAGGTTTGTACCTATATTATTACAACTGGTAAAATGGGAAAGAAAGGTTTTCACGAAACTATAGTGGATGAAAACACTAAAATATTTGAATTTAAATGTGAAGAAGATTTGAAAGTTGAAAAAATTGCTGAAAATATATCTTTAGCTTTTATTATCAGAGACGGTAAAGAAGTTACCTATATTACAGACCCTGACGAAGATATGGCTCAGAAAGGAGATTTGGTCATAGCTGTAACACTAGATGCAGAATCAGAGTCTAGTTTAGAGTCAAAAATACTCAAATGAATTTAAGAAAATCCTTCTATTTAATAGGGACTTTTGTTGTTTATTATGGGATGTTTCTGTTGTTCCCAATTACATCATATTTTTTGGTGATGCCAAATAATGAACTTTTTTCATCTAACGCAATTATCCTAAAGTCGATACCTTTTGTTATATCGTCGATACTGACTTTGATAATGGGATTTACAATCAGACATATCTCATACGACGAAGAGAGTATCAAAGCGGACTTAACAAGAAAAGATGGATTCTTGCTGGCATCTTTTATTTGGATTTTTGCAGGCATTTTTGGAGCTCTTCCATACTTCTTCTCGTCAATTAATTATGAATTTGCAGGATTTTTTATTAATCCAGTTTTTAAAGACAACATAATTGTTAATTCTATTTTTGAATCTGTTTCAGGAATTACAACAACAGGAGCGTCAGTTTTTTCTGTCTTTCCTAATTCTAGCGAGCACACTTTTCTTATTTTTTGGAGGTCTTTGTCACAATGGTTAGGAGGAATAGGAATCATCTTGTTAGTTCTAATTATTTTTCCGAGAATTTCTGTTGGAATAATGCAAATCGCAAGCGATCAAGAAGGAACAGGACCACAAAAAGAAAGGATAACCCCGAGAATATATGAAACAGGTTTAAGATTATTTTATATATACATTGGCTTAACCTTTTTACTCATATGCCTATTATTCTTTGTTGGGAAAATGAATATATTTGATTCAGTAGTTCATACTTTGAGTACAGTTTCAACTGGAGGATTTTCTAGTTACCCACTGAACATAGAGACCCTTGATAGCTTTACGGTTGAGACAATAATTACAATTTTTATGCTCTTCGGAGGAGTTAGTTTTGCAATCTACTATTTTCTTCTGACTGGAAATTACAAAAAGATTTTAGAAAATTCAGAGTTTAGAACCTACCTCTTCTTAAACTTCTGTTTGATAGCATTTGTTGTATATCTTTTATTTCAATACAATGGGTTCAATTTTGCAGATAGTTTAAGATACGGCAGCTTCCAGGCCCTATCTTTATCTACAGGGACAGGTTTTACCTCTTTGAATTTCAACGATTGGACAAATAACGTTAAGTTGATTTTATTAGGATTTATGCTTTTAGGCGGATGCTCTGGCTCTACTACTGGAGGCATTAAAATTGTGAGGGTCCTTATAGTCTTCAAAAGAATTTACAATGAAGTAAAAAGAAGGATTAGTCCAAACACTATTTCAACAGTGAAAATTAACGGCAGATCGGTAGATGAAGAGGTAGTAACAGGGGTTTTCAGCTTTTTGCTTTTATATTTAATTATAAGTATGGTCTCAGTTGTTCTGCTATTAATCCTAGAGAACAATGTAACTTCCTTAACTGCATTATCTGCTGTAATTTCAAGTATAACAAATGTAGGACCAGGATTTGGCCAGATTAATCCTCATTCGAATTACGCATTTTTCACTAACGAATCAAAAATATTATTGTCTTTCTTGATGTTGTTTGGAAGGCTCGAATTGTTTACTATAGTTGCCCTTTTAATTCCTTCATTTTGGAAAAAATATTAATTTGGTTATGTTAAAATTCTTTTTTGATGTCAGCGTCTAGTTCTAAAACTGTATTGATAGGAAATTTTGATGGATTACATTTAGGCCATCAAAAATTAATTCGTTTCGCCCAAAAAATTTCTAAAGAATCAAATACACAATTAACACTAGTTACTTTTAGGCCACATCCTAGAAAAGTTTTATCAAAAGATGGAATCAATTTAATTCTTCCTTATGACGAGAAATTAAAAACTCTTAAAGAGCTCGGAATTGAAGATGTGGATGAAATAAAATTTGATTCAAATATATCTCGACTATCACCTGAAGAATTCGTTAAGGAATTCTTAATAAATCGTCATAACCCGAAGAATATAGTTATTGGTGAAAATTTCAGATTTGGATTCAATGCAACTGGAAACGTTGATACCCTTAAGAGTTTCAAAGGGTCTTCTTTTGAAGTATTTTCTGTAAGCATTGAAGAGATTTCGGGCAAAAGGATAAGCTCAACATTAATTAAAAATTTTCTACTGAATGGAGACATTGAAAAAGCTAAAGAATTTTTAGGTAGAAATTATTGTATTTCCGGAAGTGTTATAAAAGGTGAGCAAAGAGGCAGAGAGATTGGGTTTCCAACCGCAAATCTTAATACAGAATTTGAGTTTTTACCTATGAACGGAGTTTATGTCACCTATATTCATTTAGGAGCTCAAAAGCTTCAAGGGATTACTAATATCGGATATAGGCCAACATTTGGCAAAAAAGACCTTTTAATAGAGGCACATATTTTTAATTTCGATAAGTCTATTTATAACGAAAACATTATAATAGAATTTGTTAGTAGAATAAGAAGTGAAAAAAAGTTTGATAGTGTCGAAGAACTTATAGAGAATATTAAGAAAGACGTTGAGCACGCAAGGAGTAGGTTTAAAATAGAAGATGATTGAAGGAAACACAAAAGTTTATACTGTGCTGGGCAACCCAGTTAAACATAGCAAATCCCCAAACATGCACAACGCAGCACTATCTGAACTGAAGATCAATGCTTGTTACGTACCAATTGAAGCAAAAATTGATGAAATTGAATCCATCTGTCAAATGATTAGATCAGGAACAATCTCAGGTTCAAATGTAACCATTCCTTACAAAGAAGAAGTGATGAAATATGTTGATGTGCTGACAGAGGAAGCATCTATGATTGGCTCTGTGAATACATTGTACCCAAAAGATGGAAAGCTTATTGGTGACAATACCGACGGTCTTGGATTTGAAAAATCTTTGTTTTCTGACCATGGCTTTGTTCCCGACAATAAAGAATGCCTTGTTCTGGGTGCTGGAGGAGCAGCAAAAGCAGTAACAACAAAACTTTGTCAAAATGGTGTTAAATCTTTATTTGTTTACGACATAGATCAAAAAAAAGCTGAAGAGCTGATGGAGCATTTACGACAATTCAATTATAAATCTTCACTTAATTTAATATCGTCTAGCGATATAGATAGTTGCTCAGCTGAAAGCAATTTAATCATTAACTGTACTCCAATTGGTATGCGAGAAGAAGACCCGTTATTAATTTCTAGCAAAGCATTATCGGGCGAACATTTTGTCTACGATATTGTATACACACCTCCAGAAACTAAACTTCTAAAAGCGGCTAAGGAACAAGGAGCAACAGTCATTAATGGAATGGACATGTTAGCTTATCAAGGAGCGGAAAGTCTATCAATTTGGGAAAATGTAGACCCACCTTATAAGACTATGAAAAAGGAACTGGAAAATGGATAAATATAATTGCTGGTATCAAAGTATTGAAAATCCTGAAAATAAATATGACATAAGGGAGATAATATACCGGTGCCCAAAGACAGGAAGTTTATTAGAAGTAGAACATGATTTGGATTTACTTAGAGAAAAAAAACCAGAAGAATGGAAAAATCTTTTTGATCAAAGATATAGAAAACAAAAATGGCCATATGGCAGTGGTGTTTGGGGAAAGAAAGAATGGGTAGTTCCCTTTATTAAAGATGAAAATATTGTTTCTATGTATGAAGGGGGCACCAATCTTTTCTGGGCGGAAAAATATGGGAAGCAGGTAGGCGTAGAGGACTTATGGATTAAAATGTGTGGCAATAGCCATACAGGATCTTTTAAGGATTTAGGGATGACAGTCCTTGTCTCTGCTGTTAAACAATTGATTGCTGAAGGCAAAGAGATTAGAGCTGTAGCCTGTGCTTCAACCGGTGACACCTCAGCAGCTTTAAGCGCATATTGTGCCGCGGCTGGCCTTAAATCGATAGTATTTCTCCCAAAGAATAAAGTATCAATTGCTCAGCTTGTGCAACCACTAGCTAATGGAGCTAAAGTTTTGTCACTTAATACAGACTTTGATGGCTGCATGAAAGTAGTACAAGAAGTATGTGATAGAGAAAACATCTATCTCGCCAATTCTATGAATTCTTTAAGAATAGAAGGTCAGAAAACTATAAGCATTGAAATATGCCAACAATTCCAGTGGGAAGTGCCGGATTGGATTGTTATACCAGGTGGCAACTTAGGAAACATCTCTGCACTTGGAAAAGGATTTTTAATGTTACACGATTTAGGATTGATAGATAGATTGCCTAGGCTGGTTTGTGCACAGGCAAAAAATGCGAATCCTTTATATGCTAGCTACCTTAATGACTTTAAGAGTTTTGAACCGATTAAAGCTAAGAAAACACATGCCAGCGCTATACAAATAGGCGATCCAGTTAGTATCAACAAGGCGATAAATATCTTAAAAAAATTCGACGGCATAGTTGAGGAGGCAAGCGAAGACGAGCTAGCAACAGCATCTGCCAAAGTAGACTTAACAGGAACCTTTAATTGTCCCCACACTGGAGTTGCTGTTACAGCTTTTGAGAAATTAGCACAAAAAAATATAATTAAAAAGAATGATAAAGTTGTAATTATTTCCACAGCACATGGATTAAAATTCGTTGATTTTAAAATTAATTATCATTTAGAAAAGCTAGAAGGAATCTCAAATAAATTTTCTAATCAACCATTTGAATTAGAAGCTTCAGTTGACGAAGTGATGGAAACTATAAATAAGAAAATACTTTCATAATGAAAAAGATAGAAGGGTTGTATGTTATTACTGATGAATCTTTGATTAATCAAGAAGAGTACTTTGATATTATTGAATCAGTGTTGGCAACTAGGCCGAATCTTTTACAGCTAAGAATTAAAAATTCTTCTTTTGATGTAATTCTAGATAAAGCTAAAAAAATCAAATCACTTACTAAAAAATACAATACTTTATTCATAGTTAATGACTATATTGATATAGCACTAGAATCTGATGCGGACGGAGTTCATATAGGTGGAGATGATTTAAATTATTTAGATGTAAGAAAGAAAATTGGTGACAATAAAATTGTTGGCGTTTCATGCTATGGAGATTTAAATCGATGCATTAATTTTTCAAAATTAGGAGCCGACTACATAGCTATTGGAACTCCATATTTCACAAAAACCAAACCTAAGAGAATTCCAACATCTTTGGAAACAATGAAAAATATAGTATCTAAAATTGATAAAACTCCAATCTTTGCAATTGGAGGAATAGAAGATAGCAATATAGATGAAATTATAAGTACTGGAGTAGATGGTATAGCGGTGATAAATTCTGTTTTTGGTCTGCCAGTACCATCAGATGCTGCTGAGAATTTAAAGGAAAAGTTAAAATAAATTATTTAGTTCTTTTGGATGTCTTTCAAAATTCTTTAACCTTTCAGCTAATGCATGTGAAACAATAGGTAGTGCGATTGATGCATCACAATAACATTGTACTAATTGTCCTTGAGGGTCTTCTTTTCCCCAAGAAACAGCTTCTTCAAAAGTGCATCCCGATAATCCACCCCATTGAGGCGAATCTGTTGTTATTTGAACCGCATATCTATGGGGATAATAAGATTCTTGCTGATTAATATTTTCTCTAGTCCTAGGGTTTTCTCTATTTGGTATTGCTCTTTCTTCATAAAGCAAATCGGCGGTAACTGAGATTAATTGAATCCAATCTTTCGGCACACCTCCACCTATGTAAACAACGCCCGTATCTTTAACGTGCTCTGCTAATGACATGTATTCCGTATAATCCTTAATCGAATCTATAGTCAGACTAAAACCCTTCGATTTTGCAATAAGAGCTGCATCACCATATGGGCTGTCGGGGAATGCAGGACAAAAAATTGGTATATTTTTCTTTGCAGCCACTGAGACAATTGAATAAATTTCTTTTTCTGCCAACCATAGACCAAATAAATAAAGAAACTCCCTTGAAGAATAATTGTGTTTCTCATCTAGAGTTTGGATAAATTCAGCAATTAGTTCCGTCATTTCCAGATATTCTTTTTCACTGCCTAATACATCGTAATATCTGTTATACCCTTTCTTAAATAATTCCTCGTCAGGACTATTCTGAGATGATTGTATATATGCACCACCCATTGCTTCAACTATATCTTCAGAAATATTAGCACCGGTAGGGACCAATATATCAATCAAATTATTTTCTAAAAGCCAATTAATAATTTTCCACTGACCTGTGGTAGACAAAGAGCCTGCATATCCAAATAGAATAGTTATGTCAGGATCTTTGGACATATTTTCAAGTATAGTCACAACCTTAGCTAAGCTTTTTCCTTGGAATCCTGTATTTTCCATTAAAGAAAGCAATTCCGATAACGACCTATTTGCATTAACATCAATAGCTGAAACTTTTTTGCCTAAGTTAAATTTCTTGGACATGATATGATACTCCTACTAAAGAACAGTTTAATCATAAAGAACTTGTTAATTATTTCAATAATATTATAAAAACCAAGCTTTTTTGCAAAAATTTGCTTAAAAGAGTTTGACAAAAACTATATATATTTCATACTTTTTCTTACCTTTTTTGGGTATTTTAAAATTTCGGAGGCGCAAATTGGGATACAATTTCAGCAGTAGAACTAACCACTTCACATTACCAAAGCAATGGGCCAGCATGAGAGTAGCAAAGAAGCTCGAAAAAGAAACTGGAAAAAAGATAATTCATTTTGAAAAGGGAGACTATCAAGGACCAGACTTTGAAACACCTCAGCATATTTTGGATGCCACTGTCCATGCATTGGAATCAGGATATGTAAGATATGATCCAGGACCTGGATTGCCAGAACTTAGAGAATATATTGCCACTGAAACAATGAAAGAAAGAAGACCGGGAACTAAACCCGAAGAAGTTATCATTACAGCTGGCGCTAAAAATGCGTTAACAATGACATTGCTTACAATTTTGGAAGATGGAGACGAAGTTGTCTTTCCAAATCCTGGTTATCCACCTGACGAAGTTTGGGCAAAATATACAAATGCAAAAATTTTACACACACCATTAAACAAGGGCGATTGGCAGTACGATTTAGAAAAACTTGATAAAATGATTACTGACAAAACAAAGCTTCTTATTATCAATACTCCGCAAAGACCAAATGGACAACTAGTAGAGAACCCAGAACAAATTGCCGAGATTGTTTTAAAACATCCTGACTTACTAGTAATAACAGATGAAATTTTTAGCCAAGTTATTTACGATGGCCAAAAGCACAAGACTATATCTTCTATTCCAGAAATGAAAGATCGTTGTATAGTTATAGATACATGGTCTAAGACATATGCAATGACTGGTTGGAGAATAGGCTTTGCTGTTGCAAATGAAGAAATTATTACCAAGCTTTCAATTTTCTTACAGGACTCCATAACTAATGTTGCCGCATTTATCCAAAGAGCTGCTTATGAAGCTGTTAGCGGACCACAAGACTGGACAATAGAAAAAAGAGATTTGCTCGAAAAGAAAAGAGATTTAATGGTTAAAGGTCTTAATGAAGTACCAGGAATAAAATGTATTACACCTCCTGGATCATTTTATTGTTTCCCTGACATTACAGGCACAGGTATGACATCGCAGGAGTTTACTGACAAACTAGTAGTCGAAGCAGGTGTTGCTGTTGTTGCCGGTACTGCTTTTGGAACTCAGGGAGAAGGGTTTATTCGAGTAACATATGCTGTTTCTGATGAGGACATTGCTGAAGGCATAGAAAGAATGAAGAAACTGCTTTCTTGATAATGCTAAAACGCTTACTTGTTCCAATATTATTTCTAGCTATCTTTATTGCATGTACTTCTGTGCCTATCACTGGCAGAAGTCAATTAATCCTTATATCTGAGCTACAAGAAGTTAGACTCGGAATAACTGCTTACAACCAAGTTTTACAAGAAAGCAAACTTTCGAAAAATAAAACTTATGTTGATTCGGTAAAAAGGGTAGGCGGAAGAATAGCTTCGTATACAGGAAAAAATTATAATTGGCAGTTCAATGTAATAGAGTCAGATCAAATTAATGCTTGGTGCCTTCCTGGCGGCAAGATTGCATTTTATGAAGGAATATTAGATATAATGGATAATGAAGCTCAGGTAGCAGCTGTAATGGCCCATGAAATAGCCCATGCTACTGCAAGACATGGTGGTGAGAGAATTAGTCTAGGCATATTGGCACAGGTTGGCGCAGTTGCCATACAAATTGCATTAAGGGACAAAGACCCAGCAATTCAATATGCTGTTTTTCAAGCTTATGCTCCAACGGTTTTGATTGGCGTTATATTGCCCTATAGTAGAAACCAAGAACACGAAGCTGACGAGATTGGCTTAGTCTATATGTCAAAAGCGGGCTACAATCCAGAAGAGGCTCTTATTTTTTGGGAAAAAATGTATGAAGAGAATAAAGACAAGCCAAGACCACCAGAATGGTTGAGCACACATCCTACAACACCAAAAAGAATAGCCGAGATAAAAGAGATGCTTCCAGAAATGATTGAAATTTACCTGGCTTCAGAAGAAAAAAATACTCCTCTTAAACCTCTACACTAATATAAAAAATTTTTCTTATTTATCTATTGAAATATTTTTTTTATCGCGTATCTTTCTGTTGCGTGAAACAAAAAACAAGTTTCTTTTTACAAAAAACATCTTTCAATTTAAACCAAAAGTCGACAATTTCTTTTACAAATTTTTTCTCAAAACGGAGATATAAGATATGGATCTAAACATCTGGGCCCTAGCGGGTTTTCTACTTGCCTCATACTCAGTTATTGCTAATGATAGCATTCAAACTCTAGGAACTTTTATAGCTTCCAATAAAGAATCTATAAACTGGAAGATTTTATGGCTCTTTGGGGCCACTATTTTTTCAATTGTGGTAGTTTATGGATGGATAACATACGGTGGCGACATATCTTATGGTCGATTAACAAGGATAGATTATATAGAGCCACAGTGGTACCATGCTGTTGCTCCAGCAATTCTTCTTGTTTTAACTAGATTCGGGATTCCAGTTTCTACTACTTTTTTAGTATTTTCGGTTTTTGCATCTAGTATTGTTTTAGAAAAGATAGTAATTAAATCTGTAGTCGGCTACGGTGTCGCAGCGGTCTCGGCTTATCTAATCTGGCTTGTGATAAGTTCATTTATCGACGAAAAGTTAGATAAAGTTAGACCTGAGAATATAAAATACTGGAGAGTTGCTCAATGGACCACAAGTGGGTATCTATGGTTTGCTTGGCTGCAGCACGACTTAGCCAACATCGCAGTCTACTTGCCAAGACAATTATCACTACCCTTATTATTAGGAGTAGTGTTGTTAGGTATATGTTTCTTAGGTTTTATTTTTTACAGTGGGGGCGGAAGAATACAAAAAATTGTTTTAAATAAGACTGGCTCAAGATATTTACGTTCTACAAGTATCATTGATGTAATATACGCGACAATCCTATTTTTCTTTAAAGAGCTAAATGATCTTCCAATGTCAACTACATGGGTATTTGTTGGCCTCTTGTCTGGTAGAGAGTTGGCAATGTCGACTACTAGAAAAGACTATAAGCTTAAATATATTTTCCCTATTGTTGCAAAAGATTTTGGAAAACTCTTACTTGGACTTGCGATTTCCATACTGGTAGTTTTCGGAGTTATTTTCTTAGAAGGAAATGGGTATTAATAACAGTGATAGATAGAAAATCATGTTTCAAACAAAGTCACTTAGTAAGCAATATAATAAAATAATAAAAGATTCATCTCACATGGAAAAAAGTGCTAACATCAATATATATGTTAATTCTATGAGAGTGAAAGATGAATGTATAATGGAGAAAGAAATTAAAACCGAATGTTTATATGATGATGGGGTATCAGTCAGACCAGAATGCTTAGAGGAGCCTGTTAAGTATCTCAAGAGGTTTAAATGAATAAATTTTTCCTACCTTTTTTCTTATTTTTTTCTTTAATCTTTATTTCGACTGTATTTAGCAAAGAACTACCAGAAGATTCTTCATCCGGAATCCTTAAAAATGTGACAGCTGACTTAACTAAAGATTCTGATGATATCAAATTAAAATACAAAGCTGGTAAAGGACTTGAATTTAAAGGCGGAGATGCTTTCAAATTAAATCTTGGTGCAAGAATACAATTTAGATTTGATTCCGCAGACTACAATCAAGCAGCTAGTGGTACACAAGATTCAGGTACAAGAGTTGTTTCTTCTTTGGCCTCTATAGAAGGTAAAGAAGGCAGAACACACGATTTTATGACAAGAAGATTTCAAATTGCTTTTTCTGGATATGCTTATAACCCAAACATTTTTTATAAATATGTTTTATGTTCAGATAAAAATGGTACAGACTGTGCTGGATCAGGATCAGGTCTCGGGATTGAAGATGCTTACTTTGGATATAAATTCGGAAAAGGGAAAATATTGATGGGTCAGTGGTACCTTCCCTTCACGGTTGAAGCGCAAACATCTTCAAGCAATCTTGAATATGTTGATAGATCCGCAAATCAATTAACTTTTGAAAGAGACCATCAGATTCGTTTGGAGATTGAACCTAATAGTCAAATTAAAGCAACAGCAGCACTTGGAGCAGGCTTAGGAGGCAATAAACTAAAATCTAATCAAGCTGGTGAAGGTACATCTGGTGATGAATCAGATGGTTGGGACAAAGTTGAAGTTTACAGATTAGAGATAACTCCATTTGGTAAAATGAAGTATGGCCAAGCAGACTTAAAAAAATCTGATAGTGTAAAACTAAGATTTGGAGCAGCTAGACTTTATTGGAGAGATGTTAACTTAAAATTCGATGGTGACTTTGATGCTGTAGGGAGTAGAGGTAAATTTGACGATCGTCTAGATGACTTTGAAACTGCATATTACAAAAATGATAAAAATGGAGCAGCCTTTCAAGGCAATAGCTTCTATACTATGACAGCCACTACATTCGATGCGGGAATAAAGTACAATGGTTTATTCGCTGAATTCGAACACACCATTAATGAACTTAAAGATAAAACTTTAGGCAAAGGTACTGAAAGCATTAATTGGACCAGGTACCAAGTTTCTTACCACATAAGAAATGGTTGGGTAACTGGTTTTAGATATGGTGTTCTAGATCAATCTGACAGAGCATCAGATGAAATAACAGAAAAAACAATTACACTTTCAAAATTCTTTGTTGGCCATAATCTAAAGATTAATGCAGATTATGGATGGTTGGAAGAAGACCTAGGACCTAAAACTACAGTAACTTCAGATCAAGCCGAAACGACAACATTTAGAATACAAGCACAGCTTAAATTCTAATGAGACAAAAAATAAAACTTTATTTTAAAGGGGTAGAATCAAACTACCCCTTTTTATTTTGAAAAAAATAGATTATGAATTAATATATCAAAAAATATTCTGGAGGAATACATTGAAACAATTTGCAAAGATTTTAATATTAGTCGTTATTCTTGCTTCATCATTACAAGGATGTTCCTGGATAAGTAAGACTTGGGACGAAAGACCATCTTGGATGGGCGGCGATAAAACAGAAAAAGAATAGTTAAAGAATTTATTAAAAAAATATAAAAACTTCTTATTGTTTTATACTTATTTGTATGAGCACACGAGAAGAATTTATTACCCAGATGTCGTCATTGCTTAATGATAGATTCAGCGTTTCAGAAAGCGTTAGATCTAATTATTCTAAGGGTGAAGATATTTTTGATCCAGTATTGCCATTCGGTGTTGCTTTCCCAAATTCTACTGAAGAAGTTTCAAACATACTTAAATTATGCAATAAATTTAAAATCCCTGTTGTACCGTTTGCTGCTGGCACATCTCTTGAAGGACAAGTTGTTGGAAACGAAAATGGTATATCAATTAGCATGGAGAACTTCAATAAAATCCTCGAAGTAAACAATGATGACTTTGATTGCAGAGTAGAGGCTGCTGTAACGAGAATACAGCTAAATAATTACCTTAAAGACAAAGGAGTCTTTTTTCCAATAGACCCTGGTGCTGATGCAACTATTGGAGGGATGTGCGCAACATCAGCTTCTGGAACAATGGCCGTAAGATATGGAACGATGAAAACAAGCGTATTAGGTTTCACAATTGTACTTCCTAGTGGCGAGATTATTAGAACTGGTGGTCGATCTAAAAAAACTTCATCTGGCTATAATTTAAATGGTTTATTTATTGGTTCTGAAGGAACGCTGGGCATAATAACTGAAATTCAATTAAGACTTAACCCTGTACCTGAAAGTATTATTAGCGGCATTTGTCATTTCGAGACAGTAAGTGATGCAGTTAATTCAGTTAAAGAAATCATTCAATATGGAATACCAGTAGCAAGAATAGAACTCTTAAATTCTGACCAAATGGAAATCAGCATAGAGTTTTCAAAACTTACAGGATTAGAAATCAAACCAACACTTTTTTTTGAGTTACACGGAACAGAAGATTCAAATATCGAATCAGTAAATAATGCAAACGATATATGCAATAGTAATAATGGATTTAAATTTAGCTGGTCTAAAGATTTTGAAGAAAGAAATAAGCTGTGGAAAGCCAGACACGATGTGTATTGGTCGGTAAAAGCACTTAAGCCGAACTCACGTGTTTACGCAACCGATGCTTGTGTTCCAATAACAAATTTGGCTGAATGCATAGAATTCGCGGAAATAGAAATTAAGAAGTTTAATCTTAGAGCGCCAATTATTGGTCATGTAGGAGATGGAAATTTTCATGTAACTGTGCTTTACGATCCTGAGAAGAAAAATGATTTTGAAGTTATTAGGAAGTTTAGTGACAAACTGGTCTCTAAGTCATTAGAGTTAGGAGGTACAATTACTGGAGAACATGGAATCGGGCTAAATAAAAAAGACTATTTATCACTCGAACATAAGGATTCTTTGCCATTAATGAAGGCACTAAAAAAGACCATTGATCCAAACAACATCATGAATCCAGGAAAAATATTTGATTTGTAGAATTTTATCTAATACCCCTATATTATTAGTTTTTTGCTAATTTAGGGGTTTTTAGGAAAAATGAGAGTGAATTTAGACCTATTTTATTAACAAAAAATTAATAAAACCCTTGACTTAGCACCTAAAAATGCCTTATTGTTATTTATCTTTACAAATAGGAGGTAAGGACGGATGCGTATAATGAAATATGTATTAACTCTGGTATTCGCTTTAGGTTTAGCTATTCCTACTTTTGCTGTAGAACTTAGTCTTGGTGGATTCCCGAGTTTCATGAGATTCCGTTGGAGAACCATTCAGAATGGTACTTATCACAACATCTTAACACCTGCCGAACTTAACGATATGGGCGGCGGTTTAGATGCTGATACTACTGGTGAGAATATCCATTTCGCTGATATGACTCTTCGTCTATCACCTCAGTTAGTACTTAGTGATGCTGTTACAATTAGAACAACACTTGATGTTTTAAGTAACGCAATTGCTGGTGGTGCTACTGGTGGTCTTTTTGGTGAAGACTCAGATGGTTCAGAAGGTGGCGGTGTCGTCATGGACGACCTAAGATATACTGACAGATTTAACGGTACATTCCTTTGGGGTGACGATGCTGTGTCTGAAGACTATGGCACATTTACTGTTAAGTTTATGCACGCAGATATCAATTTAGGTGAAAGAGGTTTCGTAAGAATCGGTAGACAACCATTTGATTGGGGTCTAGGAACTTATGCAAACGGTGGACATGATCCTTATTCAGATAAAGGATTTAACGTTGATCGTTTACTATGGTTAAAAGGATTCGGTACACCTATGGGTAGCTTAACACTAGTCTTAGTTTCTGACTATTTAGGCGGTGGTTCTGACCACGATAGCCCAGACTCAGGCAACGTTGCTGCAGATAACTCTTTTGGGTTATTCGAAGGTAACGGTCAAACTGTAGACTACTTAGCCGCTGCGGTCATTATTAATAATGGCGCACTAACATATGGTGGTTACTACTTCCCATATATCGAACAAAATAACATGGATATTGGTGGTGGTAGATCAGAAATTGACATGGCTCTAGCACTTTATAGTGCATATGTGCAATGGAAAACTTCTGACTATATGTGGCATACAGAGTACACAGGTGCCTACGGTGAATTGAGTTTAGCTAACGCTGACCAATTAACTGTTACACGTAATAACTATGTATTAATGAGTAGACTCGAACTTTATCCTACTGCTCCATTTAGCAAAATTTTGCTTGAAGTAGGTATGTCACCAGGTGACCAATCTAACACATCAGCTGGTAACAACGACTATGAAGGTTCGATTGTAAGATTCAATGGTGCATACAATTTAGACCAATTGCTATTTAAGCACGTTATTCCTACTCTTTATCAGAGATCAGGTAGTGTTATAAATGCTAAATACCTTAAAGGAGCGGTTGATTATGGCATGGCTAATGGTGATAACCTTAACTTAGCTGTAATTATGGCTTGGCATGAAAATGACAAACCAGCTGACCAAAGCCTTGGCGCTAACGCCGGTGGTTCTGCAGGTACTGCAGGTTCTTTAGACAAATATATAGGTACTGAATATGAAGCTACATACTCAACTAACTTAGTTGATGGTGTAGAACTTGCATTTATCGGTTCTTATATTGACGTAGGTAGTGGTTTAGAAGATGCATTAATTGCACAATCCTATTCTAACTATTCAAAAGCTAGATCTAAGTCTCTACTAGAAACAGAAGGAAACATTTGGGCGTTTCAATCAAGATTAATGATCTTTATTGATGACTTCTTCAAAGCTCCTGCTGCTACTAAGTAGTACTTGGTTTTAACTATTCTGGGGAGTCCTAAAATTAGGACTCCCTTTTTTTTTATAATCAGATAAATTAATAGTAATGTTAAGAAAGTTTCTGTTCACTTTCCTTTTTCTAACGACTTCTGCATTTTCTATATCTTTAGATGATGCGATTACTTTTGCACTTAAAAATAATAAGAATATCCAACTACAAGAAGCAGAGATACGATTCAAACAAGGTTCTGTCAAAGGTTCTAATGCTCTTTACGATCCGAGTATTGGAATTAGTTTTAATTTTACAGATTCAACATCACCATCTACATCTGCCTTTGCTAAAAACAATGTAGTTAATGAAGATATTTCTTATGCAAATATAGGACTAGAGGGTTATTTACCAACTGGAACTTATTATAAAGTTTTTGATTTCGAAATTAACAAAACTAAAACAGATTTAGGAACAAGTGCTATTAGTCCAAAGTGGGATACAGGTCTAGAATTTACTATAGGTCAAAACATATTGAAAGATTTTGGACCAAATATTAACAATACAAAGATTGTTATAGCTAGAAGAAATAGCAAAATATCAAAAGTACAATTAGAGAAAATTATTTCAGATACGATTCTTGATGTTGAGAATAAATATTGGAATGCGGTATATAGGAAAATGAATTACGAACTTTCTAAATTATCTTTAGAGTTGGCTGTCGATTTGTTTATTAAGAACGAGCAAGAAGTAGAACTTGGCACACTACCTAAAATTGCATTGCTACAAACAAAATCTGAAGTTGCTCTTAGACAATCTGATTTAGTTAAATCTGAGAATAGCTACAAGGAGTCACTTGATTTATTGAAGATAGCAATGTCGTTACCTATTACTGAAGAACTACAAGTAGATGGGAAAGTAACAAAAAAGACTCCTTCAAAAGTTAACCCCAATGAATTAGTTTCTATTGCTATTAAAAATCGTCCCGAAGTAAAACAAGGGTCAATGATGATAGAAAATTCTAGTGACCTTGCTGAATATTATTCTAATCAATTACTTCCAGATTTTGATATTGAGGCGACATTAGGATATACAGGACTAAGTGGAGAAAAGAACTCAAGTTATTCCTCTGCCATTTTGGGACAACCAAAAATTGCGACAAAGTATGACGGAAAATTAAGAGATTCAATGAACAATTTAGAATCCATGGACAATCGCTATTGGAGCATTGGAGCCAGTTTGACTATACCTCTATTCAATAATGAAGCTAAAGGAGAATACGAAGAAGCAATTGCTAGAAAAACGCAGCGGTTGATTGAACTAGATCAGTTACTTGATTCTATTCAATTTGAAGCAAGAAGATCTTACAGGAAGGTTGCATCCAGCATTAAAGAGGTAGAAGCATCCGAATTAAATATATCCCTACATATGCAGATGTTAGACATAGAAAAGGAATTGTTTGAATTAGGAATGTCTAAAACTAGAGATGTTCTTCAAGCACAAAGAGACTTAATTAAGGCCAAAACTAAACACAACAGGGCTTTAACTGATTATAATGTTTCAGTTACAGCGTTAGACTACTCTCTAGGTACTCTAATTAAAGAAAAAAAAATAATTTTATTTGATTAGTGTTTAAAGTGACGAACGCCAACAAATATCATGGCAATATTTCTCTCATTTGCTGCAGCTACAACTTCATCGTCTCTTATTGACCCACCAGGTTGGACTATTGCAGTTATCCCTGCTTTTGCTGCCTCATCTATACCATCTCTAAAAGGGAAAAAAGCATCTGAGGCCATTACAGAATCAGTAGTTCCATAGTGATCTTTAGCCTTTATAGTCGCTAATTGAACAGAATTTACTCTATTCATTTGCCCAGCACCTATCCCAACTGTCTTATTATCTCTAGCAAAAACTATTGAGTTAGATTTAACATTTTTACAAACTTTCCATGCCAACAATAATGTTTTTAATTCTTCATCAGAAGGAGCTCTCTCAGTTGCAACCTTGTAATCTGTAAAGTCTTCATCCGATGTAACGTCAGCATCTTGGTATAAAACTCCACCAACAACTTTCTTTATATCCATAAGTTTTTCATTTCCTCTTACAATAGCTGGACTTTTAAGGACTCTAAGATTCTTCTTTGATCTTAAAATTTCAAGAGCATCATTTGAGTAATCTGGAGCAATTAAAACCTCAATGAAAGTATTAGTTATCTCTTTAGCAACATCTTCTTCAACAACATTATTAAAAGCAACAATTCCGCCAAATGCGCTTACAGGATCACAGTCTCTTGCGTCAATATAAGCTTGCAATGTGTTTTCATGTTCTGCCACCCCACAAGGATTATTGTGCTTAACAATTACACATGCATTAGAATCGAATTCTTTAACAGTTTCAAAACAAGAATCCGCATCATAAATATTGTTTAAGGATAACTCTTTACCTTGCAATTGAATTGAATTTGCAATACATGCTTCTGTAATATTGTCTTGAACAAAAAAAGATCCATCTTGATGAGGGTTTTCACCGTATCGTAAATCATATGACTTTTTATAATGAAGAGTTAAAGTGTCCGGCATTTTCTTTTTTGAATTATCTAGATTCAATTTGCCTAGATGATTAGAGATAGCAGCATCATATTTAGTAACATAGGCTAAAGCTTTTTTAGCAAATTCGTAATTCGATTCTTTTTCAATCTCTAAAGTATTTTTAGATATTTTTTTCATTAATGAGTCATAGTCAGAAGGATCAACAATTACAGTAACATCTTGAAAATTTTTAGAAGCAGCTCTAACAATAGTTGGGCCACCGATATCAATATTCTCTATAACTTCCTGAAAAGCGACATTTTCCTTTTCTATAGTTTTTTCAAAAGGATAGAAATTAACAATTACTAAATCAATTGGTTTGACCGATTCACTTTCTAAATCAATCTTATGTTGTGGGTTATCTCTGATAGCGAGAATTCCAGCATGTATTTTTGGATGTAGAGTCTTCACTCTACCATCAAGCATTTCAGGAAAATCAGTTATATCAGAAACATCTTTTACCTCAATGTTCTTTTCACGAAGGAATTTTGCTGTTCCACCACTAGAAATAATTTCTATACCAATATCAGAAAGCTTTTTTGCTATATTATCAAGATTAGATTTGTCCCAAACACTTATTAACGCGGTTTTGATAATACTCATAGGATTAGTATATTTTAATAGAAATTATGAATATTTAAAGACCAAGAGAAATGTTCTTTGTTATAATTAAGCTATTGAGGTATAGAATGAAAGATATTTTTTCAAAACTATCAACTGAGAAAACTAATAAGGGACTAAAAACAGATAATAAAACATTTGTTCAACTGGTTGACTCTTTTGTTAAAGAAGAAAGAAAGATTAACAAAATCCTAAAGTTAAATTCTAAAAAAATAGCTAAAGCATCTCAGCTCTTCTTCGATGTATTTTCGAGAGGTGGAAGAATATTCTTTGTTGGCGCTGGTACAAGTGGAAGACTTGGAATTTTGGAAGCGGCAGAATGTCCCCCAACTTTTGGAACATCCCCAAAACAAATTCAAGCAATTATAGCAGGCGGTAACAAAGCTATCTTTAATGCCATAGAGGGAGCAGAAGATTCTAAAATCGCCTCTAGAAAAACTTTAATAAATAAAAAATTTTCGTCTAATGACCTCTTGGTTGGAATTTCTGCAAGTGGAAAAACTAGTTATGTAATTTCAGCAATCAACTACGCAAAGAAGCTTAAGTCTAAAACGATTTTTATTACATGCAACAAGCAAAAAACCAAGCTTTCAGATATTGACATTGTTCTCGAGGTAGGACCAGAATTTATTTCTGGATCGACAAGACTCAAGTCTGGCACTATAACCAAAAATGTCTTAAATATTATTACAACTACAGCGATGATTAAAGCCGAAAGAATATTTAAAAATATGATGATTGATATTAAGCCGATTACTGAAAAACTTCGCGCACGAGCAATAAGGAATTTGTCATTCATACTTAAAATAGATGAAGACAAATCCATTAAATTACTACGAAGTAGCAAATGGAGTATAAGAATCGCAATTGTTATGTATAAAAAAGAACTAAATTATAAGGAGGCTGAAATTCTTTCTAAAACTATATCTATTAAAGACCTTTTTTAAATGATAATAGTATTGTAATAATTAGATTATGAGAATAATTGGAATTAATTCTGGAACCTCAGCTGATGCCTTAGACATTTGTCTAGTAGATTTTAAAAAAAAGTCTATCAAGCTTTTGCATACCAGCACGTTTAAATATCCTACAGTTTTGAGACAAGAAATTCTTAACTCAGGACCAAATTCTAGAATATATGATATTGAAAGTCTAAGCTTAAAATTAGGAAATTTTGTGTCTAAAAAAGTCAATTCTTTTCTAAAAAAGAATAAAATTGAAAGCAAGCGTATAGATGCAATTGGCCTACATGGTCAAACGATTCATCACTCGCAGGATCTAAATAGAACTGTATCTGTTCAAATAACGGAAGCCGATTTAGTTGCACAGTCGACAGGGATAACAACCATTTTTGATTTTAGAAAAAAAGATATAGTTGCGGGTGGAACAGGTGCTCCTCTTATCCCTATATTAGATTATTATCTTTTCCCAAAAATTAAAAAACCATTTATATGTCAAAATTTGGGAGGCATTGCTAATGCAACATTAGTTGAACGTAACTTGTCTCAATGCATAGGCTATGACTCTGGACCAGCAAATTCATTGATAGACAAAGTGGTTCAATTAAAAACAAAAGGTAAAGTTTTCTTTGATCAAAGCGGTTTAATGGCAAGTAGGGGGAAAGTTGATTCTCACTTGCTCAAGAAGATACTTTCTAACCCTTATTTTAAGATACTTCCACCCAAATCAACAGGTAACAGGGAGTTCGGGATAGAATATGCAAATGATTTATATAATTACTCATTAAAGAAAAAAATCCCTTTTAATAACTTATTAGCAACTTTATCTATGGTTACAGTAGAATCTATTGCTAGATCATACGAAAATTTTATTTTCCCCTTTTCCAAACCTAATTTGGTCATTTTATCAGGTGGTGGAGTAAGAAATAAATTTATTATATCTAATCTTAAAGACAGATTGCCAAGATTAGAGTTTGCTATTTCTGACAACTTGGATGTTCCTGCAAAATATAAAGAATCTATTTTGTTCGCACTTCTTGGTTATTTAAGATTAACGAACACAAGATTAAATCTCAGAAATCTGACTGGATCAAAAGAGAAATTACTTTTGGGCAAGATAGCACACCCGTAGAATCATGAATAATTTATCTAATCTAATAATCCCAAGAATAAACGTTAACTCTGACTCTTCTATTGATGAGGCCATAGAATTAATTAAAGAATTTAATTTTGATGCATTTATTCTTTTTGCAACAGAAAAAGTAGTTTTTAAGGAAGATGCAAAATTTTCATTAGAAAGATTTAATTTTATGAAAGAGAAACTTCAAAACAATTCTAAAAACAAGATTCTTTTTTTTGTAGATGCAGAAAATGGATTTGGCCATCGATGTAATGATTACGAAGAGAACGATAGAATGAAATTCACGGATATCAATAAAGAGTTATACAATAATGGGATATCCTTTAATCTGGCTCCAGTAGTAGATATCAATGAATTTGATGAAGAAATATTGAATGAACGATGCTATTCGTCTGATCCATCTGAAGTTGTAAGTATAGCTTCTCTTTTTATTGAAGCGGCATATTTAAATAATGTTATACCCTGCATTAAACATTTCCCTGGGCATGGAGCAGCAAAAGGTGATACACATGTTGATATTGTCACCTCGGAACTAGATATAAAAAGATTAAATTCAACTCATATCAAGCCTTTCATAGATTTGATTAATAAAGTAGAGCTTGTTATGACTAATCATGTTTATTATTCTTCAATAGATAAAGAAATGATTCCTGCATCGATGTCTAGAAATGTAATGGGAATCTTAAGAAATGCTGACTATAAAGGTTTGGTTCTCTCAGACTCTATAAGGATGGGGGCACTTACTAAACATTTTTCACAGGAGGATATTATAGAGAGATTTTTTTTAAATGGCGGAGACCTGATTTTAGACCCATTAAGACCAAAGGAAGCAGTAAAAATAGTAAATACATTGTATAAAGATATAAATAATATAGAAAACAAATTAAGTAATATTAATAATTTAAAATTAAAAGCTCGAAAGAATTTAATTAAATGATTTACCTAGATTTTCTAAAGATTCTATCAACTTTTGATTTGCTGATTATAGCTAGCTATTTAATACTTAGTTCATTAATCGGTCTTTACCTTAAAAAACAAGCTTCAAAGAACCTAAGCTCATATTTTGTATCTGATAAAAATTTACCATGGTGGCTTGTGGGAACCTCTATGGTTGCAACAACCCTTTCTATTGATACACCAATTGTTGTTATTTCTTGGATAAGAGATCCAGGTATTTGGCAAAATTGGTTTTGGTGGTCTTTCCTATTCACGCATTGTCTAGTAATTTTTTTCTTTTCTAGATATTGGAGGAGAGCAGAAGTTATTACAGACAATCAGCTCATAGAGCTTAGATATGCTGGACCTCCAGCAAAATACTTAAGGATATTCAAAGCTTTTTACTTTTCAACATTTTTCAATCTCATTATTACAGGATGGATTATTAGCGCATTCTTGAAAATATTTAATACTATATTAGGTTTTGATAGCACTTTGTTGCTCATATTAGTTACATTTGTAGCTCTCTTTTATACAACTTCTTCTGGATTAAAAGGGGTAGTTGTTAATGATTTCATCCAATATTTCATTGCATTTGCAGGGTCTATAATTTTGGCCGTTTGTTTGATTAACTCAGCAGAAATCGGTGGCATTAATAATTATTTTGAATTAGTGAAAAATATACCCAAAGAAAAACTTACTATGATCCCTTCGTTATTTAATACTGATGATTTTATGACTTTTTTGATTTATGGAACAATTGTTTGGTGGTCTTCTCATAACTCAGATGGAGGGGGATATATAATTCAGAGATTATGTTCCGCAAAATCAGAGAAAGATGGTGCTATTGGGTCTATATGGTTTGTTCTAAACCATTATGTTTTAAGGTTTGCTCCCTGGCTTGTAATAGGAGTTTGCACTTTAATTATTTTTCCATTACCAATCTCTGCTAATTTTGATAACGAAACTATCTATCCAGTTTTAATTAGAGACTATGTGGGTAGCGGATTAAGGGGCTTTTTAATAGTAACACTGTTAGCTGCGTATATGTCGACTATTAGTACGCAAGTGAATTGGGGATCATCGTATTTAATAAATGATTTATACAAAAGATTTTATAAGAAAAATGAATCAGAGTCACACTATGTACAAATGTCTAAAATCTTTACAATTTTATTTCTTTTGATAGCCCTAATCGTTGGCTTATTTATTGATAACATTGGTAAAGCATGGATATTTCTATGGAGCGTTAGTTCTGGGCTTGGTTTCTTTTTAATTGCTAGGTGGTTTTGGTGGAGAATTAATTCTTGGTCAGAGATTTCGGCTCTTATTTCTTCAGTATGTTTTAGCATACTTTTTTATTTGCTAGACTTTTTTGATGTTATTGCTGTAAGTTTTTTTAGCAAAATTCTTATAATTCCTTTTTCTATACTTATTGGACTACTTGTAACTTTTGCGACTAAGCCAGAGAGCCCCGAAACCTTAAAAAAGTTTTACAATAAAATTCATCCAGCAGGTTTCTGGAATATAAATATTACAAAAGAAAAATCAGAAAAAGAAAGTATTATTTACCCTTTAACTCAAGCGGCTGTTCTTGCGTTAGCTGTGTTGCTAATGATATATGGTTTAATAAAATTTATTACTGGAGAACCAGTTCTATCTTTAATTACAATTGGTATTGGTTTGACAACATTAATTCTTTTGACTAGAAAAATTTACTTATCTTGAGTTTATACAGCAAATGAAGAACCACAACCGCATTTCGCAGTAGCATTGGGATTTTCTATCCCGAAACCAGAACCACTAAGTCCATCAGTAAAATTCAAAGCCCCTCCTTCTAGATGAGGAAAGCTAAATTTATCTATTACAACTTTTACGCTTAATTTATCAAAAACCTGATCTGACTCATCGATTTCATCGTCAAACCCCATTTCATATGAAAAACCAGAGCATCCACCAGGTACTACTCTAATTCGAAGGAATGCATTTTCCATTTCTTCATCTATAAGCAGTCTTTCTATCTCTTTTGCAGCTTTTTCAGTTACGTTAAACATATATATTATCTTAAATAAAAGTCAGTCTCTTGGCAACAATTTTTTCTTTATGCATAAATCCTGTATATTAGTCAAGAAATGAAAGTTTCCAAATTAATATATGATAATACGAAGAATTCATCAGATTTATTCTACAGGACATCTTTCAAGGCGCCAGACCCTATTCTATTCATTGAGTTTAGAAACAAAAAATATCTTATTTTGAATGATTTAGAAATAGAACGGGGGAAAAGTGAAGCAAAAGTAGATAGTGTCTTACCTCTAAGTAGTATCTCCAGAAAAATAAAAAGTAATTCTATTGAACAAGTAATATTGCATCTCTTAAAAGAATTTAAAATTAAAACGATAGAAGTCCCTTACAATTTTCCTTCCTATATATATAAAAAATTAACAAAGAGCAAGATTAAAGTGATGCCTTCAAAATCACCGATCTTTTTTAACTCTAGAATTGTAAAAAATCAAACCGAGATTAAAAGCATTTCAAAAGTCATGAGGCATACAGAAAAAGTCATGAGGCTAATAATTGAAAAAATAAAATATTCAAAATCTAAAAATAAAATCTTACGAACAGATGGAAGGATACTAACCTCAGAACTTTTACGAAATATTTGCCAAAAAGAATTAAGCTCTTACGGTTTAGAATGTCCAGATTGTATTATTTCATCTGGGCGGCACTCGTCTTTACCACACCATCAAGGAACTGGCCCTATTAAAGAATGCCAGTCTATAATAATTGATATTTTTCCTAAAGATACTTCTTCAGGGTATTTTGGAGATATGACCAGAACAGTTGTCAAAGGAACTCCAAGTAAAAAATTAAATGATATGTATAAAGCAGTTTTAAAAGGACAAAGATTAGGACTATCTTTAATCAAATCAGGAGTCAAAAGCAAGACCGTCCATAACTCTATTAAGAGTCTGTTCGATAACTCTGGCTTCTATACTACTTACAAAGAAGGTACACCAGAAGGCTTTATTCATTCCACAGGGCATGGTTTGGGACTAGACATACATGAACCACCAAGAATTTCTAGTGGAGATGACATACTGAAAAAAAATTACGTAGTAACTGTCGAACCTGGTCTCTATTACAGTCATATTGGTGGAGTTAGGGTAGAAGATACAGTTTTAGTTACCACTGATGGATGTAAAAACTTAACACGATTCCCAAAGAATCTTAATCTTTAAAGCATGAAAGAGAAATTTTTAGAATTAGTCAAGATTACGAAGAAATTAAGAAGCGAAGATGGTTGCCCGTGGGACAAAGAACAAACTTTCGAAACATTGCGTTCTCATATTATTGAAGAGTCATATGAAACCATATCAGCAATAGATATGAAAGATTATGATAACTTAAATGAAGAACTAGGAGACCTTCTTCTACAAATTTTGCTGGTTTCCAATATAGCAGAAGAAAAAAAACTATTTACAATTGAAGACGTAATAGGAGAACTTTCAAAAAAATTAGTGCGTAGACACCCACATGTTTTTGGAAATAAAAGTGCAAAAGATGCAAACGAAGCTAAAGAAATATGGAATAGGGAAAAAATGAAGGAACCAAATAAAGACAAAGTTATACCATCAAAATCATTCCCATCATTAATTAGAGCGGTAGACATATCAAAACATTATTCTAAATTGACCAATCTAGATTGGCCTTCCAGCACCCCTCTTTTGGAAGTTCTATATGAAGAGATAAATGAACTAAAAGTTGGACTAGAAAATGAAGATAAATCAGAAATCGAAGAGGAACTAGGAGATATACTTTTTACTGTTGCTAATCTTTGCAGAAAAGAAGGGCTAAGCCCGGAGATTGCTCTTAATCAAAGCTCTGATAAATTTACAAGAAGGGCAAATTTATTTGTAGAACTTAAAAGTAAATTTGAACATTTATCTGATGAAGAATTGTGGAGTAAAGCTAAGTTAATCAGTAAGAAAACTAGCAAGTAAAGTGTGCCCATTTTCTATTCTCAAATCTGACTTATTGGCAATCTTTTCACTGAACTGTTTCTCGTTATGATTGTTAATAGACTTCCTTGAATCGTATATCATAAAAGGAACATATTCGTAGCTATGTGTCTTTAATTCTATAGGTGTTGGATGATCTGAAACAATACAAATTTTAAATTCTTTGCAATTGCTTTTAAGTCCTTCAATTAGAGGCTTAATGACTTTTTCATCTAAATCTTCAATAGCTCTAATCTTCTTTTTAACATCACCTTCATGCCCAGTTTCATCTGGTGCTTCTATATGAATCATACTAAAATCATGTTTATTTAAGCTATGAAGCACGGCATCTACTTTCCCTTTATAGTTAGTATCCAAATAACCAGTTGCACCAGGGACATCAATTACATCTAAATCCGCACATTTTCCAATTCCTTTTACTAAATCAACGGCAGAGATTACAGACCCAGTCATTTTATTTATTGATTGAAAACTTGGCAAGATGGTTTTTTTGCCTTGTCCCCATAACCAAATATTGTTGCAGGACAAATTCTTATACTTTTCGTTTCTATCCTTAAACTCCATTATCTTTTTTCTTGCTTTTTCCATAATAAAAATCAATTTTTCTGACCCTGGTCCTGTGGGAGTAAAATCTTTTATATTTTGACCGGTTATATCATGCGGTGGAATAGTTGTTGGCTCTATGCTTCCTTGTTTCCATACAAGTATATGCCGGTAGCTAACACCAGCAAAAAGTTTAAAAGAATTATCATCAATTGCGTCCTTAAGAAAGCTTACAAGTTCTTTGGCAATAGAGTTTTCTATATGACCAGCAGAATAATCACTCATTATATGGTTATTATTTGTTGATGAAATTTGTACCAAATTACAACGATATGCAACATCTGTATCTTCTAACTTTAACCCAAGGCTAGAGGCTTCTAGTGGGGATCTTCCTGTAAAAAAATCTCTAGGATTGTATCCAAGAACACTTAAATTCCCTACATCACTACCAGATTTAAGTCCTTCTGGTATGTGATTGACAGTGCCAATGACAGAATCTTTTGCTAACTGATCCATAAAAAATGTTTGAGCAAATTCTAGTGGAGTTTGATTGTCAAGTTGCTCAATAGGTCTGTCTGGCATTCCATCTGCTTGAACTAAAACATACTTCAAATTATTTCTCTCTTGTCCGAAAACTTATTATCTATATTTTTCAATTGACTTTCCGCATGATAAGAACTCCGCACCATTGGTCCGCATTCTACTGATTTAATATTCAATTTTTTTTGTGCATAATTTTTAATTTTTTCAAATTCTGACATAGTGTAAAACTTTGATACATTGATATGTTCTTTTGTAGGTTGGAGATATTGACCAATAGTTACCAAGTCACAACCCGCTTGATCAAGATCATCAATCAATTTTTCTACTTCCTCTTCAGTTTCACCAACACCAATCATAAAACCAGATTTAACTACAACTCGCGAGTTCTCTTTGAAATATTTCAATAAGTTAATTGATCTATTGTAATTTGCTTGAGGTCTCATTGCTCTTTTTTTTGATGTTCTAGTTTTTTGTTTTTGATAATACAATCTTTCAATTGTCTCCATATTGTGGTTCAATACGTCAGGCTCAGCTGCGATTATTATATCTAATGCTTTTTTATCTCCAAGAAAATCAGGAATTAATAACTCAATCTTTATATCTAAGTTTAATTTTTTTATTTCTTTAACACTTTCCGCGAAAATTTTTGCACTCTGTAGATTTTTGTTATCTCTATTGACTGATGTAAGTACAACATGGTTGATTAAAGCATTATTATTTTTTAAGTCTAATATACCTCTAGCTAATCTCTTAGGCTCTAGATAATCTATAAGTCCGCCATCTCCTGTTTTTACAGCACAAAAACCACAACTTCTTGTACAAGTGTCCCCAAGAATCATAAAAGTCAGAGTTCCTAACGACCAACACTCAGCCAGGTTAGGACAATTTGCTTCCTCGCATACTGTATGAAGCGTGTTCTTCGATACGATTTTCTTTAATTTTTTAAAATTATTCCCCATGGGAATTTTGGTTTTTATCCATTTCGGTTTGTTTTCCAACTCTCTATTTAACCTCTTTGTTTAAAGTATTCTTTTCCATTGAATTAATCTTTTTTTGTAGCTGATTAATTTTAAAGCTTTTTGAGATTGAACTAAATCCCATTGATATCAACGAAATAAATACCCCAAGTAGAAATGCCGCAGCCAATAGAAAAGAGTTAGTGATAGGCCTATCTTGGAATGAAAAAATTGTGATATCAAAATTTACTAAGAATTCTTTTAGAAAAAGCTCTTGGTTTTGAAAAACAAAAACTATTCCTAGTAAAAACAACGAAGATATTATAATTGCTTTCAACATTACGCTAAAGTGATTTTAACATATTTAGGAAGTCTAATTATGAAGATAGTATAGTTTTTCAAAATATTCATTTTTTAGCTCAGGGATAATTTTATCTAATATTTTTTCTTTCTTTTTTGGAAAATATTCAATATCTAAATTCTCTATTCCTAATGTGTCCTCAATGTATCTTATTGCAGCCCCAAGCCCTCCAGTTGCATCAACAAGCTTAAGTGTTTTAGCTTGATTTCCTGAGAATATTCTTCCATCAGATACTTTTTCTATTTCACGATCTGACAATTTTCTTCTATCTTTAACGACCTCTTTGAACTGACTATGAACATCTTCAATTATTGCCACAAGAACTTCCTTTTCATCTTTTGTTAACTCTCTTGTTGGGCTACCAATATCTTTTAATTTACCAGATTTTACAACTTCTATATTAACTTTGAGATATTTAATTAGCTCTGACAAATCATAATATTGTGTAATTACACCAATACTTCCAGTTATTGAACCAGGGTTAGCAAATATGTATGAAGTACCACAAGCAATCATGTACCCCCCAGATGCTCCAACATCAACTATGCTAGAAACCACTAATTTGGATTTGTTTAATTCAATTAATGAATCGTAAATTTCTTGAGACGATCCAACAGTGCCACCTGGCGAGTCAATTCTAACAATTACAGCTTTTACAGACTCGTCGTCAATAAATGTATCTATACTTTTCAAATATTTCTTGGGATTTCTAATAACCCCTGTTATTTCAAGCACAGCAATTTTATTAACCGGATTTATTGTCATAAATGCACTATATAGAAATATAGCGAGAACAAGAAAAATAAGAATATTTTTTACGCTTAATTTTTTAATTATATCTTTCATGTAAAACTTCATCGATTGTTTGTTTTATTAACCAAGGTGGAGTCGAGGCCCCAGCGCAAATACCCACAGTCTTATCTTTAAGATCTAGATTTAACTCCTGTATCTCTTTAAAGGTTTCTATTTGGTATGTAAAAGTATTAACTTTTTTGCATAATTCAGCAATTTCTCTTGTATTTGAACTATTTTTTCCACCAATTACTAACATTATATCAACATCTTTTGCAATTTCCTTAGATTCCATTTGTTTATTATGAATATCATCACATAGGGTATCTATTACTTTTATCTCATATCCTTTCAATGATTTTAACAAATCAACAACGTCCCAAAAAGTTTCCATCGGTATAGTTGTTTGGGCAACAACTCCAATTTTTTTAGATTTCAATTCATTGATGTCTAGTTCGTCTTTGTTTTTAATAACCAAGCAATTGTTTTTAGCGTAGCTTTTTGCTCCAATTATTTCGGGGTGATTTTCATTCCCCACTATAAGCACATAGTGGCTATCTTCAGATAAAGATTTAACTGCAAATTGAAGTCTTTTAACTATAGGGCATGTCATATCAACAACATTTAATGAAGACTCATTTAGATTCTTCTCTTCATAATTAGGTATACCATGTGCTCTAATTATCACTGTGCCTTTATCATTTTTTTCGATTTCATTGATTACAGATAGACCTTTGTTGTTAAGGATTTCAACCATTTGAGGATTATGAATTAGGGGACCAAAAGATTTCACTTCTTGATCCGGATTCTTGTCAAGGATCTCTTCTGCTGTTGACACAGCATCCTCAACACCAAAACATACACCGGCGCTATCAGCAATTATTAATTTCTTAGGCATCGTCTTTCACTATACTCTGAATCTTTTCAACTACCTCTTTAATGCTTAAGGTAGACGTATTAATTATCACAGCATCATCTGCTGGATGCAAGGGACATATATTCCTAGTCATATCAAGAGTGTCCCTTTCGTTAATCTCTTTTAGAACTTTCTGCTCATTAATATTAACCCCAAGAATCTCTTTGAGTTGTAAGGCTCTTCTATTCGCTCTAATTTCAGGACTGGCATCCAAATAAAACTTATATTTTGCATCAGGAAAAACATATGTGCCCATGTCTCTGCCTTCGGCTATATAACTTTTATTCTTCACTATTCTACGTTGCATTTCTTTCAACACACCTCTAACAATTTGATTTACCGCAAATTGGGAGGCAAGCGTAGATATCTCGCTCGTTCTTATATCATCTGTAACATCATCTGTGTTTACAAATACTTTTTGAGTTTCATCTTCATCAACAAATCTTATATGAAGATCTATTAGTAATTTTTTTAACTTTTCATCACTTCCATTCGCAGTGATTCCATGCAAGTCTGCAAAAAGAGCTAGAGCTCTGTACATTGCTCCGGAATCTAAATAATTAAATCCCAAAGATTCAGCTAGTATCTTCGCTATAGTTCCTTTTCCAACACCGGAAGGACCATCAATTGTTATCATCATGATATTATTTTTTCTCAAACCCCCTTAGAAGCTCAAAGAAATTAGGAAAAGAAATAGAAACGCATTCAATATTTTTTATTGTTGTATCCCCACTTGCTTTTGTTCCCGCAATCGCAGCCATCATTGCAATTCTATGATCGCCATGGCTATCACAATTCGCTGCAAGCAATCCTTCTTTTCCTACAATTCTTATACCATTTTCTGTCTCGTTAATGTTGCATCCAAATTTTTTGAGCTCAGTGACAATAGATTTTATTCTATCAGATTCTTTAAATCTTAATTCGTCAGCTCCCGAAATAGTTGATTCTCCTTCAGCTAATGTACATGCTAATGAAAGTATTGGAATCTCGTCTATCAATGAGGGTATAGATGCCTCATCAATATCTATTGCGCTTAGCGTGCTGCTCTTACTCGTAATATCCCCAACTTGTTCTCCATCTTTTAGAGTTACATTAGAAATTTCTATTTCACCACCCATTTTTTTTAAAATATCTATAAAATGAATTCTCATAGGATTTAGACAAACATTTTTAATGTGAAGCTCAGTATTTTTACTTATAAGACTAGCAACGATAAAGAAGGCAGCAGATGAGGGGTCACTAGGTATAGTCATCTCTTTCAAATTAATTTTCAGATTAGGGCGTATTGTTATTGTTTCTTCATTGACAACTATATTCTCTGTGAAGTTTGCCAGCATTATTTCAGTGTGATTTCTTGATCGTTTTCTATCTCTAAATTTTGTTTCTCCTTCTGCATAAAGGCCCGCAAAAAGTATTGCAGATTTAACTTGAGCAGAACCAAGATTTAGATTAAATTCACCACCTTGAAGAGAAGAAGGTTTTATTTCTATTGGTAAACAACCATTATTTGTAGAGATATCAGCTTTCATAGTCCTCAGAGGTTCTTCTATTCTTTTCATTGGTCTTCTACGTAAAGAGTTATCTCCGTCAAGAATAGAAGAAAAATTTTGACCAACCAATATGCCCGATAAAAGCCTTGCTGTCGTTCCAGAATTTCCGCAATCTAGAACACTTTTTGCCTCAGAAAAATTACTTGCTCCTTTGCTTTTCACTATTAGTTTGTTGTCAGAATATATAAAATCGACCCCCATTTTTTGAAAACAAGAAATGGTAGAACTAATATCCTCCGAAAATAAAATATTGTTAATTATTGTTTCGGTCGAATTTAACGAAGATAAAATAACAGCCCTATGGGAAATAGATTTGTCAGCAGGAATCTCGACATGACCCTTAAACAAATACTCATTTCCTTGTATTGTTATGCTTTTTCCCATTATTTTTCCTTGATACGTTATAATAACCTTAATCACATACATGGAGAAATCTTTTTCAAAATTTAATAAGGCTTTGTTAATAGGTATTGGTGGTGGTGCTGATATTGTTGGAACGATTCCTACTAAAATATTGCTCGAGTCTTACGGGGTACAAACTATATTAGCAGGACTTCCTTGGGAAAGGTATTCAATAGATCCTTATCCTGGCCCTCGACCTTTTTCTGAGATTGTTAATAAAACTACAATTAATAAAAGCTTATGTTGGGCCAACAAGAATACCAAAACCAAAGATGGTCTATATTTTAGCGAATCAAAAGTTTCTAATTATTTAAATCAAAAAGTTGTACTACTTAATATATTTAATTCACCCAAACAAATCTCAGAGGACTTGCTAGATTTTTGCAATAAGAAAAAAATTGATTTAGTTGTTGGTATAGATGTTGGAGGAGATGTTTTAGCAAGTGGTAAAGAGCCTGGATTGGCAAGTCCATTAGCTGACTCATTGATGTTGTCAGCAATTAATTACCTTTCTAATGGTATCGAAACTTTGATAGGTGTCTTGGGATATGGAAGCGATGGCGAGTTAACTCCTAAAGAGATAGACCAGTCTTTATCATTACTAAATAAAAACAAAGGAGTCCTTGGCTCATCTGGTATCACTAAAACTTCATACTCCATAATGAAAAAAATTATAAAAACAGTTGAAACTGATGCAAGTCGAATCCCACTTATTTCATACGAGGGATTTAAAGGACAATACCCTATAAGAAGAGGTAGAGTGAAAGTAGAAGTTCATCCTATGTGTCAAATTACTTTTTATATTAATCCAAAAAAACTTTACAAAAACATTTCTACTTCTGCAAGATTAGTATCAAAATCTAAAGATATTTTTCATGCAAATAACATTCTTTTAAAAAAAGGCTTTAGGACCGAACTAGATTATGAAATCAAAACACATACCCTTTCTATTGCATCAAATAATAAAGGATGATTGGAATTACAGGTATAGATAAAATTGTCGATACAAAAACAATTGAAGCAACTTTCTCTGGAGATTTATTGTATCTATCTGCAAGAATAAAATTAAATACAGCGGCAGGCATTGAATACTGCAATATCAAAATCTTTGAAATCTCATTATTAACATTTAGCAAGTTGCAAATTGTGATACTCAATAGAATTCCCAGAATAATCCTTAAGAAGCCTATAATGCAATCTTCAGCATAATCTACAATTTTTGTTTCAGACAATTTGTGTCCCAAGCTAAACATCATTAGAGGTATACATGTTGTACCTAACAGCTTAATTGACGTATTAATCCCCGGATCGATAGTTATTCCAGTTTTATTGAAAATTATTGGAACTATTACTGCATACACTAGTGGAGCTTTGAATATTTCACCAACTTTCTTAGGCCCATTTAAAATGAATATTCCTACTGAAAAATGAAGAAAAAAAACAACAGTCGTAAAAATTATTGCATAATCAAGTGCACTTTCTCCAAAAGCAAAAAGGACTAAAGGTAGCCCTAGATTTCCAGTATTTGGAAAAACTACAGGATTTAAAAATATACTCAAATCTTTTTTTAGGCTTTTAATTAGAAAATATGAAACCGCAAGACCTATTAATACAATTGTTGTCCCAGCAATAATAATTTCTGACGCAGTACCAAAACTTACATTCCCTTCTATTATAGAAGAAAAAATTAAGCAAGGAGTAGAGACATACATTATAAATAGATTTATTGATTTAAGGTCGATTTTAGTAATACGTCCAAATAAATAACCTGTAAATACAACAAGCATTACCGGAAAAATTACTTCTAATACTTGAACCCATAAATCCATAGAAAGATTTTACACAATCATGTTTGATAAATATGTTTTTTTTTAGTTATAATTTCCCCATGTGGTTCTTTAAGACATCAACAACTTGGGCTAGTTTGCTGCCTAGACTTATATTAGCTATAACTTTTATTCCAGCAGGTTGGTATAAGCTTAGTGATTTTCAATCTAAAGCACTATCTTGGCAGATGAATTTCGGTTTTTCTACTTGGGAAACAGCTATAGCAGTTTTTGTTGAATTTTTTGGTGGGATCGCAATAGCTCTTGGGCTACTTACTAGATTAGCTTCTATAGGAATAATTGTGATAATGTGCGTAGGTGTCTGGGTTGCACATCTTGACGATGGATATTTTCCAACCTACGATACTTATGCTTATCAGTTATGTCTTATAGGCTTAGCTTACTCTCTTGTTTTTGTTGGCGGAGGGAAATATTCTCTTGATGGAAAATTTTTTAATTAGTCTTTAGTTTTTTCTTTATAAGTTCCACACCAGGTTGATTAAAAGGATTAACTTTTAATTGTTTTGCTAATAAAATTGTTGCAAGCTCAAAAATTATTATCAGTGAAGAAAGTGATTTCATAGTCAATCTTTCAATTTGGAAACTCACAACAGGAATATTTCTTTTTGTGCAGGCGTCTACTGTAGCGTGATATTCATTAGCAATTAGTTCTTCTAATTTATTGTTTCCCTTTAGTGAACTTTGAATCAAAACAAAAGTTAAAGTTTTGTTTTTTGGACCATCAAGAACTAATTGCATTTGAGAGTGTTGATCTTTAGGTCCTATATAACTTATTGGCGTTAAACCAATATTTTTTTTACCTAAACTTTCCCCCCAAAGCTGCATAAACCATTCACCAAAAGAATTTAAACTATCTTTATATGACATTAGTATGCTTATATCTCTTCCTAATAAATAGTTTACATAATGAAAATTTACTAGATTGAGGATGGGTAAAAAATTCATATCTTCTAATTCGTCGTAAGTATCTCTTGCTCCACTTAACAATTCATCTGTATTTATATTTATTGATTGGCATGGAATCATGCTTGATGCACTTAACACGGAGAATCTGCCGCCAATATTTTTATTCAAATGAAAAACAGGAACCTTGTTCCTTTTCCCAAATCTGTTTAAATATGAATTAACATTATCAGTTAAAAGTAAAATTCTTTTTGTATAATTTATTCCAGCTTTATTTAATTTAATCAATGTTTCTTTTAGAAGTTTTTTTATTTCAATTGTATCACCTGACTTGCTTATAAAGATGAAAAAAGATGAATTTATTTTTATTTCTTTAAAAAGTTTTTCAAAATTCTCTCCATCAGGGTTATTTACAATACGTAATTTATTTTTACCTCCAAGAGCATCTACAATAGCTTTCGTGCCAAGACTTGAACCACCCATTCCGAAAAGAATTATATTTGATGGCTTGATTTTTTTTATTAGTTTCATTAATACACTGTAATCATTATCATTTTTGTAGAGTTCTTTAATTATTTCTAAGTTTTTTATATTGGTTTTCTCTAACTTTGATAAGTTGTGTAAATCTTTTTGTTTTAAATTTGAGTGCTTGATTTCGTCATATGAGATCTGTAAATGTTGTAAGTTGATTATTTTTCGATTTACCATCTAACTACTGCAGATCCCCAAGCAAACCCAGCTCCAAAAACAGAAAAAAGCACGTTATCACCTTTCTTAATTTTAGATTCATTTACAGCTTCATGAAGTGCAAGTAAAACTGATGCTGCTGATGTATTACCATATTTATCTATATTCACATAACATTTATCAAGAGGAAGATTAAGTCTTTCTCTAGCAGCTTCTATAATTCTTAGATTGGCCTGATGTGGAATAAACATATTTATATCCTCTGGTTTCATACCTGCTTTTTCTATAGCTTCGATGGAGTTTGACTCTATTACTTTTACCGCTTCTTTGAAGACCTCTTTGCCTTCCATTTTTAAAAATCTATAACCTAGTGGGTCTTTTGAACCACCACCAGGAATATAGAGTAATTCTCCTTCGGCACCACTTGATCCCAAGCATACTGACAATATTCCAGGTTCTTCAGATTTTTCTAATACTACGGCACCAGCAGCATCACCAAACAAAATACAAGTACCTCTGTCTTTGTAGTCAGTGACTTGTGATAAGTTCTCACCACCAACAATTAGTATTTTTTCTGCATCTCCATTTTCTATAAGTGACCTTCCAACTTTTAAGGCATAAATAAATCCTGAGCATCCAGCAGAAATATCAAATGCGAAAATATTTTTAGTTTTTAATTTATCTTGAAGAATGCAACCCACAGAAGGCGTCATGTAATCTCCAGTAATTGTGGCAACTATAATTCCATCAATTTCACTTGAAGAAATATTAGCATTCTTTATAGCTTCTTTGGAAGCATGAACACACATATCTGATGTTGTTTTATCTTTGTCTAAAATTCTTCTTTCTGAAATACCAGTACGAGTTTTTATCCATTCATCTGAAGTATCAACCATAGATTCTAAATCTTTGTTTGATAAAATTTTCTCGGGAATATAAACCCCGGTACCTGTGATTTTTGCAAAACTCAAAAAACTATTCCTTAAAACCTAATTATTTTTCATTATATCTTTAATGTCAATTTTGTAATTCGAAAGACATTCAATTAAATCATTTACAAAACTATTTTGAAATTTAAATTCTTTTAATTCCTCATCTAATTTTGAAAATATCACAAGATTACACTCTTTTCTTTTAAAAAACTTTGTTAAATCTTTTACCTCGTTCAAATTAGAAACTGAAATTAATGTTGATATCTCATCTATAAAGATCTTATTTTTATAGAATTTAATATTTAGTTCAATTACTGGAAAGTCATTTTGCATTACTGGGTTAAAATTAAGAGAAAAATTCATATTTTCTGAGTAATTTATAAACGAGTCTCTGCTTTTGCAAGCCAAAAGATATCCATTACTGTCAATTTCTACAATTAAAGACCCCTCTTCAATAAACTCAAAATATTGAGCTATTATAGAACTTGATAAACAATTACTTGATTTTATTAACATTATTATAGTACAATTCTAATGTTCACACTTTAAGTTATCAAGGAGGAGTGTTAATGACAGCCGTAGCAATTACATTAGGTATCGTTGCTTTATATTGGATAGCAGCGACTAATTTTGGGACTGAGGGTAGTTCCTCAGAGGGTGCAGCACCTGATTCATCTGCTTCTTCACCAACTACAGATGCAGAACCGCCATCTACTGATGAAGCTATTACAGATGGCTCAGAGTTTTCATCTGCGAAACAATAATTAATTCTGTTGGTATTCGATTAGTCCTAATCTTTTAAATTCTTATCCTACAGGTTTGCCTTTATTCCTGTCATAATGCTTCGTCCTGGTGATGTAAAATTTAGCACTTCTTGTCTTTTATCGTTAAATACGTTTTCAATATTTATAAAAACTCTCATCCCTCCATTATTTTCTTGGTTTCTTCTTATACTGTAATCCCCATATAGATTAAAATCCCAAAAGTTTTTATTCCATTTCCTTGTTGAGCTATTTTCAAAATCCCATCTTCCACCTGTATATATCCCATCAAAGTTAATTGTATAAGCATCTTTATACTGACCTATGCTAAATCCACCGCTATGTTTCGGTCTTCTTAAAAGAGGTTCATTGCTATACCAGTTTGCAAGATTGTACGCTCCTATCTGAGTCGCGTTTGTTGTATTGACCGCTTTTGTTTTAAGGTATGTATACCAAGCTTTTAATTTTACACCATAGCTAAGATTAGTTTTTCCAGAAAATTCATATCCTTTAAGTTCGGCATCATCAAGATTTTGATATGTTTCACCCACAGTCCTGTAAGCAATTAAATCATAAGTTTTCGTATTAAAATAGGTAATACTTATTAATGAATTCCTACTTATCTTTTGATCTAAACCAAATTCATAAGACTTGCTTCTTTCTGCCTCAAGTTTGTCAGCAGCATAAGATTCATAGATTCCAGGATATTTAATTCCTTTGCTATATCCACCCCTAAGTTTGGTTGAGGTTTGATTAATTACCTTTGATGCAAATATAGATGGGTTTGTGACTTCACCGTGTTGTTCATGTTTATTCTTTCTTATCCCAGGATTTATAAAAATTGAATACGGAGCTTTAATTGCTATATTAGCGTAATATGATTTTGTATAGTCATTATGACCATAATATCCAGTATAACCAGAGGCGTTAAAACTGTCATAGTTACTACTTTCATTTATTTTTTCATAACCTATTAAAGTTTTTATATTAAAAACTCCAAGATTATTATTTGATTTCATGTAGTAATCAAACCCTTCTCTTTTTTCCCACCAATTTAAGTCTGTAGATACTTGGACTGTTGAGTTTTGAGCCCACTTGTGAAGATAATTATATTTGTAGGTAGTGCCATAAGTAAGAGAATCATAAAACTTATATTCGAAATTTAGACTTCTAATTGTCATATGTCTTCTATCTCTTGCAGTTTTGGCATATTGATGATCAACGCTTCCGCTTGAATTCGTAGGAAAATTATATTTTGTTTTTCTTCTTGTTCCGTTAAAGAGAATTTTTACTTTCTCGTCTTTTGTTTTTAAAAGCATAGAACCATTGAGCGCCCCATTTTCATAATGATCATTAAATCTTCTATAACCATCGTCATTTATTCTTTCAAAGCCCAAACTATATCCCAAGAAAACATCGCTTTCGTTATTTTTACTTATTGGTCCATTAATTGAGAAGTACTGTTCATTGACAAAAAACTTACCACCATCTGTATGACTGTCTTTTAACAGCCCATTTGAATCTTTCTTTGGTCCTTGATTAAAACCAAACGCAGATTTAAAAGAAATATTAGTCTTCTTTTCAGGCTTTTTTGTTGTGATGCTAATTACAGAACCAATTGCACCAGCACCATAAAGTGCAGCTTGAGGTCCCCTGAGAATTTCAATTTTTTCTATATTGTTTAGTGAAAGAAATTCGAAATTAAAAGCCCCTCCAATCTCGTTGGCTTTTACGCCATCTATTAACACCAAGTTGTGATCGCTTTCACTACCTCTAGCAAAAATGCTAATCATTCCCCCTCTTGCTCCTAATCTTTTAACAGACAACCCAGGTACTTCTCTCAATAGTTGGTGTATTTCAGTTGCACCGGATGCCTCTATGTCTTGTTCGGTTATTACAGTAGCCGAACCTCCAAAATCAGAAAATTTTATATCCGTATTGCCAATATTTGGCTCTCTTAAGATTATTTCTTCAGCATTAATATTGAAACAGGTTAGCGATATAAAGAATAAAAGTAAAAGAAAAGGTAATCTCATGATTAACACTCCTTTTCTTCAGCAGGTAAAAAAAATAAAATAAAGCAGAAAAAGCTCATTTTCCTTAAACCTCGAAGAAAAATAAAAATTTATATTTGGCAGGTCTTCTGACTTATAGCTTTTTAACCTAGCCTTCCCATCGAACGACAGTGGCAATAGTGGTCAAAAATCAATGCTAATTACAGCAGCGGGTCTGTGCTGGAGTTTCACCAAGCTTCCCTATTAATCTTTTCCAAGAACCGTCTATTATACTATTTTGAAATTAATTTAAGTCAAGCAATTTTTTTTGTATTATTGATAGTATGATAACAACTTTTGGTGGTGGCGTAGGAGCAGGGAAATTTTTAGATGGATTGCATTCAAATCTTAAAAATAATTCCTTGAATTTAAATATCGTAGTAAACACGGCGGACGATATAGACATATTTGGTGTTCGAGTAAGCCCAGATATAGACTCTATTCTTTATCGTCTTTCTGGCATATCTGATAAAAAGAGAGGTTGGGGCATTAAGGGAGATACGTATAAATTTTTAAACAGTCAACCAAAAGACAATAGATGGTTTAATTTAGGTGACAAAGATCTAGAAAGAAATTTGATTAAGCAAAGTTTAATAGAAAAAGGATTGTCTCTTCAAAAAGTTGTAGAAAAACAAAGTAGAAAATTAGGAATTAAAAAAACAAAAATTTTTCCAATGACAAACGATATTGTAGAAACTTATATTGTATCAAATGGTAAAAAAATGCACTTTCAAGAATTTTTAATAAAATACAAAATGCGTCCAAAAGTAGATAAAATTTTATTTAAAAACATTAAAAAATCTAAACCATCAATTGGATTGATAAAGCAAATACTAAATTCGAAGATTTTAATTTTTTGTCCTAGCAATCCAATAATTAGTATTAATCCAATCTTGTCAGTTCCAGGAATCAAAGAAGCAATTATTGAATCAAATGCTATTAAAATTGCAATTAGTCCAATAGTACAAGATAAGGCTTTTCAAGGACCCGTACTAAAACTTATGAAAGTGAAAAAGTTAAAACCAACTGTATCCGGAGTTGCAGAATTTTATAAAGGGATAGTAAACTATTTAATGATAGATGAATTTGATAAAAATTATATTAGTCAAATTTCAGCAACTGGTATCAAACCAATTGTCAGGAATATTAAAATGCGAAATAAAACTATATCAAAAGCAATGTCTAAATCAATCTTGGATTTGATAGAATGAAAACAATTGAAATTATTCCAATAAATCATATACCAAAAATAAACGTTGATGACGACATACCTTCAATAATCTTCAAAGCACTAAAGTCTCAAAAAATTAAATTAAAAGAAAAAGATATTTTGGTAATTGCACATAAAATCGTCTCAATATCTGAAAACTGTTTTTTTAATCTAGACGACTGCAAAGTTACTGATAAAGCAAAACGTCTAAGCGTTAGAATTAAAAAGAATCAAAGAGTTTGTCAGGTAATTCTGGATAACGCAAAAAGGGTTATAAAGATTTCAAAAGGTGTAATAATAACTGAGAATAAATTAGGTGTTGTAACAGCAAATTCCGGAGTTGATCAGTCAAATATTGAATCTGACAAAATGGTTTTGTTGCTTCCTAAAGATCCGAATAAATCTGCAAAAAATATTTCAGCATCAATTAAGAGAAAAACAAATTTGAAAATACCAGTGATAATATCAGACAGTGTAGGAAGGCCATGGAGACACGGATTAAGTCAAATCGCTATAGGCAGTTTTGGAATAAAACCAATAAAACAATACAAGAAAGACCTTTATAGAAACAAACTAAACGATACTGATGTACCAGTGATAGACGAATTAGCTTCCGCTGGTGGAATATTAATGGAGAAAAATGCTGGTATTCCTGTAGTCTTAATAAGAGGGTATAATTATGATATATCAGCTGCAAATGCAAGGGTGCTTTTAAGAGGGAAGCAAGATGATATATTTAGATAAAATATACGAGGATTTTACATCTTCAGATAAGATATTCAGCCTACTAGAATCCCACGGTATCGTTGTAAGCAAATACTCTTCAATAGCCCCTAATTTAAGAACCGTACTTGAAAAATCTATTAACGAAGAAGCTATTACAAGGGATGAAGCATTAATGTTAAGTAAAGTTAATTCTTCTGAGATACCTTTTTTAATGGCTGCGGCTAACTTTATAAGAACCAAGCACAAAGGGAACTTGATTACTTTCTCGAAAAATATATTTATACCTCTTACCCAATTGTGCAGGGACCAATGTTCATATTGTACATTTAAAATTGAACCCCACGAAGGCGATCTTCTGATTGAGCCCGAAGACGTTTTAGAGTCGGCAAAAAAGGCTGTTAAATTAGGATGTACAGAATTGTTATTTGTTTCTGGTGATAGACCTGAAAATATATATGATGTTTATCAAAAAAAACTCGAAAGCATGGGATATAGATCTACCGCTGATTATATGATAGCTATGAGCGAGATTTGTTTAGAAGAAGGTATATTCCCTCATTCTAATCTCGGGATAGCAAGAATAGATGAACTAAAAAGATTTAAGAATTCTAATCCAAGTATGGGGTTAATGTTGGAAAATATCAGCGAGAGATTGATGGATCCGGGAGAAGCCCATTATAGATGCCCAGATAAATATCCTAGAGCTAGAGTGAAAACAATTTCTAATGCAGGCGAACTCAATATTCCTTGGACATCAGGAATTTTAATTGGAATAGGGGAGAATTGGGAAGAAAGAATTGATTCAATTTATGAATTACAAAGAATTAATAACGAATATGGTCACATACAAGAAATAATTATACAAAACTTTAACCCCAAACCAGGAATTCAAATGGAAGGACATCCGCCCCCAACTGATTTTGATATGATCAAAACAGTAGCAATATCAAAAATCATAATGGGTCCAAGTATGAATATACAAGTACCACCAAATTTAAATTCAAAAACTTATATGCTTCACATATGCTCTGGCGTTAATGACTTGGGTGGTGTTTCACCAATCACAATAGATTATGTTAATCCTGAGTGCCCATGGCCCCAAATAGATCTTATGACAAAGGATATTTCAGAATTTGGATTTAATTTGCGAGAGAGGCTACCTGTATATCCAGATTTTTTAAATAGAAAATTCCTAAATGAAGATATCTACAATAAAGCCATAAGCTTTGTTGACGATTCGGGGTATGTAGCAGAGAATTAGGTTTGTTATGGAAAAAGACTTACAAAAAGTATTAGATGAAATCGAAAATTATAGAGCAAAAGGAATCGACTACACCTTGTCCAAGACGAGTGACACTGTAGCTAAGATTATAAACAAACCTTTAAACAACAAAGAAATTACTGAAAAAGAAGCCGAAACATTGTTTCTTATTGATAATAACATTGACCTTTCCGCGTTAGTCCTTATCGCTGATATGGTACGTAAGGAAGATGTAGGCAACGATGTTACTTATGTTGTTAATAGAAATATTAACTTTACTAATATATGTAATACATACTGTGGTTTTTGTAATTTTATGGCAGCTGAAGGTGATTCCAGAGCATATTTTCTTACAATGGATGAAATAAAAGAAAAAGTATTAGAAGCTAGAGAAAATGAAGCCACAGAAGTATGTATGCAAGGTGGTATGCACCCTGACATCGATGGCGACTTCTATATCCAAATTATTAAAAGCGTAAAAGAAGCAGTGCCTGATATGCATACGCATTGTTTCTCACCGTTTGAGGTTCATTATGGAGCAGAAACTTTGGGTATAGAAATAGGTGATTTTGTTAAAAGGTTAAAGGATGTTGGACACGGTACTTTTCCTGGAACAGCTGCTGAAATTTTAAGTGAAGATGTCAGAAAAATAATAGCCCCTGGAAAAATTTCTACTAATCAGTGGATTGACACTATAAAAGAAATTCATAAGGCTGACATGAAAACTACATCAACAATTATGTACGGTCATGTTGACAAACCTTTTCATTGGGCGAAGCACTTTAATATAATTAGAGACATACAAAAAGAAACAGGTGGAATTACCGAATTTGTCCCTTTACGATTTATTCCTTGGGATACTAGAATTTTTAAAAAAGGACTTGCTAGAGAAGGTCCAACAGATTTAGACCAACTTAAAATGTATGCCGTTGCTAGACTCTTTTTTCGAGGATGGATTGATAACATACAAGTGTCTTGGGTTAAACAAGGACCAGAGTTTGCTCAGTATTGTTTAACAGCAGGAGCCAATGATTTTGGTGGAACTCTAATGGAAGAAAAAATCACTACAGCAGCTGGTGGCAAGCATGGTCAATATTTTCCACCAGAAGAATTTAGAAGGCTTACACATGAAATCAAAAGAAGACCGGTAGAAAGATCAACTACATACGAATACTTGAAAGTCTTTGACAGTTAATACTCAACTTGTTGATTTAAAAATTTGGTATAAGATTTACTTTAATGAGTTTCTTTAAAGATATAAAAGCTGATATTGCTGCAGCAAAAGAAAGAGATCCAGCAGCAAGAAATTTGCTTGAGATATTAATTAGTTATCCAGGTTTTCATGCAATTGTGTGGCACAGACTATCAAACTTTTTATGGAGACAAGGATTACATCTAATAGCTAGAATTATTTCTAATATTCTTAGAACTTTGACTGGGATTGAAATCCATCCAGCTGCAAAAATTCAACAAGGTTTTTTTATTGACCATGGCATGGGAGTTGTTATCGGAGAAACAACTGAGATAGGTAATAATGTGACCATTTATCAAGGTGTTACCTTAGGTGGGGTAAGTATAAAAAAAGGAAAAAGACATCCTACAATTGGAAACAATGTAATTATTGGTGCAGGTAGTAAGATACTGGGACCTCTTGAAATAGGAGACAATTCTAAAATCGGTGCAAACTCAGTAGTCATAAATGATATACCGAGCAATTCAACTGTTGTGGGAATTCCAGGAAAAGTGGTTAGTCAGACTTCCTCATCCGATGAACCAGACTTAGCTCATAACAAATTACTTGATCCGAGTGCAGAGGAAATTCTTAAGCTTAACGAAGAAATCAAAAAAATAAAAGAAGAATTAAAAAAATTACAATCCTAATCTTTCTTCAAATCCAAATATCAGGTTCATGTTTTGTACAGCTTGACCGGAAGCACCTTTTACCAGATTGTCTATAACTGAAGATATCATCAGAGTTTTTTTGTCATGAAAAAGATTAATCCCTATATTACAAAAATTACTTGATTGGACATCCTTTAAGCTAGGAAGTTTATTTTTATAAACTTTTATAAAAAAAGAATGAACATAAAAATCATTAAACAATTTGTAAATCTTTTTAACATCTATTGTCCTATCGCTTTTAATATAGATGTTAGACATTATCCCTCTAGTTATTGGTAGTAAATGAGGGACCATAAGAACATTTATTTTTTTATTTGCCATTTGAAAGATGGTGCTCTCAACTTCTGGCATATGTCTATGGATTCCGGCATTATAGATCGATAAATTTTCATTCGCCTCAGAAAATATATGCTCCAACTTTCCACTTCTACCAGCACCTGAAATACCTGATTTGCAATCTACAATTATTGAATCATTCGATTTTATAGTTTTAATAATTGGAGCTAATCCTAGCAAGATAGAAGTTGCATAGCAACCAGGGTTAGCAATATTCTTTTGTTTATCAATTTCTCTTTTATTAATTTCAGGGATTATATATTGGAAATTTTTAAAATCTTTTTCATTTTTTCTTTTCTTGTACCATTTGTCGTTCAACCTCTTTGATAACCTATAGTCAGCACTTAAGTCAATTATTTTTGCATTAAGTTTTTTGATTCTTTTCAGAATTGAATCTAGTTGACCATTGGGCAAACATGAGAATACGACATCTAGATTCTTAATCTTATAGATGTCACTATTTTTTCTTATTCTAGTATTCTTCTTAAGTTTAAAATTCGGAAGAAAACTACTGAGACTTTTACCGAAGTGAGTATTAGCTCCTAAGAAAATTATTTCTACACTAGGATGATTGTTTAAAATTTTAACTAGTTCTATTCCTGTGTAACCGGTAGACCCAATTATTGCTACTTTAATTCTCTCCATGATGGTGACATTATCATGCAATTTTTATAAATTCAATTGTTTGAAATCCATTTCTTTGGGTGTAGTATTAACAAAATCAATCTTAAATAAGGAGACGCTATGTCGATAAAATTAGGTATTAATGGATTTGGAAGAATAGGCAGACACCTATTAAGGCTAGCTCTTGATTCTAAAGAAATAGAAGTTGTAGCCGTAAATGATATTGCTGACATTAAAACGTGTTCGCAATTACTTAAGTACGACTCAGTTTTTGGAATCTTAGATAAATCTGTTAATTTCGATGATGATGGACTAGATATAGATGGAAAAAGAGTAAAATTTTTCTCAGAAAGATCACCAGATAATATTGACTGGTCCTCCCAAAATTGCCAAATTATTGTTGAATCTACAGGTATTTTTACAAGCCAAGAACAAGCCTCTATGCATCTTGATGGAACGGTCCAAAAAGTTATTATTTCTGCCCCTTCTAATGGGCCCGTAGATTTTACAACTGTTATGGGAGCAAATGATGATCTATATGATTCTTCTGAACATCATATTATTTCAAATGCATCATGCACCACCAACTGCCTTGCAATAATCACTAAAGTACTAAGAGATAATTTTGGTCTAGATAGTGGCCATATGACAACCATCCACTCGTATACAAATGATCAGAGAATAATTGATTCACCGCATAAAGATCTTCGAAGAGCAAGGGCCGGTGCCTTATCAATGATTCCAACAAGCACAGGTGCAACAAAAGCTATCGAAGAGATTTTCCCAGAATTAAAAGGGAATTTGTCTGCAATATCAATTCGAGTCCCAACACCTAACGTTTCCATTATTGATTTTGTTGCTAAATTATCAACCAAAGTATCACTTGATGAGCTGAATCATGCATTTGTAAACTCTTCACAAGGCTCACTTCGTGACTATCTTGATATAGCCCCAGAAGGAGCTGTATCAATTGATTTATTGAGAAATAAACACTCAGCAGTTTTTGACCCATTTGGTTCCAGAGTTATAGGTGATGATTTTATAAAGGTTATTGCATGGTATGACAACGAATATGGGTACTCTTCTAGAGTATTGGATTTAGCAAGTAAAATTGGAAAATTATTGTGAACAAAAAAAAAGTTATATCAGATTTACCAAAATCTTTTTTTAAAAAGAAAAAAGTTTTTGTTAGAGTTGATTTTAATGTTCCAATAAACACTAAGGATAACTCTATAAGAGAAGATTATAGAATTCGAAGAACGATCCCTACTATTGATTATTTGTTGGAATGTGGCGCAAAGATTATTTTAGGGTCCCATTTAGGTAGACCAGGCGGCAAACAAGATAAAAAATTATCTCTGGAAATTGTTTCTAAGAGATTGTCCAATCTTCTAGACAAGGAAGTAATTTTTTGCAAAGATTTCATAAATGATAAACTTGCGGATCAAATAGATGATTTCCCAGATCAATCTGTGATTATGTTAGAGAATCTAAGATTTCACAAGGAAGAGACCGAAAATAATGCCAATTTCTCAAAAAATTTGAGTATGCTAGCTGACGTTTATGTTAATGAAGCTTTTGGAACATCGCATAGAGCTCATTCGTCAACTTATGGTATGGCTATAGATTTTGATACAAAATTAGCAGGTTTTCTTGTTGACAAAGAACTTACTTATATTGCTAGAATGATGGAAGAACCTGTACATCCTTTCGTTGTAATAATCGGAGGCGCAAAAATTAATGACAAAATGATAGCCATGGGCAATTTGCTGGAGAAAGCTGATAAAATTATAATAGCAGCGGGTGCAGCATATACATTTATTAAAGCTAATGGTGGAAGTATAGGCAGCTCAATTTATGACGAAGGAATGGTTGAATGGGCAAAGGAAGTTTACGGACAATATAAGAACAAAATAGTTTTACCAATCGATCATCTTATCTCACAATCTGTGGATGATACTGACTCTTGCTTAATTGTAAATTCAAACATTCCAGATGGATTTAGTGCCTTTGACATAGGACCAAAAACAACGGAATTGTTCAATTCAATCATTAAGGCTCCTGGCTATATTTTTTGGAACGGTCCTATGGGTGTTTTTGAATCAGATACATTTTCATCTGGAACTATACATGTAGCACGAGCTGTAGCTTTAGCAACATTGAGAGGAGCGACTTCTGTAGTTGGAGGAGGGGAAACCATAGCTGCTATAAGAAAAGCTGAAGTTCTAGAGTCTGAAATTTCTCACATGTCGACTGGTGGAGGGGCTTTGCTTGAATATATTGGTGGAGTGAATCTGCCAGGTATAGAAATTCTTGATTAATATTTTATAATTCAATCATGGCGAAATCTCGCTCGACTAGAGACATATCTTGGATAGAGGAACTTTTAGGTGATGAATCCTCTTACTTGTTAAATCATGAATGTATAACAATTAATGCAAAAAAAATACATGCACCAGGACCCAAGTTCGTAGATGACATACTAAGAGATTCCGATAGATCAAATACTGTACTTAGAAATTTTCAAATGCTTTTTAATCATGGAAGATTAAGAGGAACGGGGTATCTATCAATTCTTCCTGTTGATCAAGGAATTGAACATTCAGCTGGTGCATCCTTTGCTCCAAATCCAGATTATTTTGACCCAGAAAATTTAGTCAAGCTTGCTCTTGAAGGCGGATGTAGCGCTATAGCTTCAACTTTAGGGATGCTCGGGTCTGTATCTCGAAAGTACGCTCATAAAATCCCGTTTATAGTTAAGTTGAATCATAATGAATTTCTTACTTATCCAAATGAATATGATCAAACACCATTCGCTTCTGTTGACCAAGCATTTAATATGGGAGCAGTTGCCGTGGGAGCCACAATCTACTTTGGTTCTAAAGAGAGCAAAAGACAGATACAAGAGGTCTCACAAATTTTTGAATATGCGCATTCCCTAGGTTTAGTCACAATTCTTTGGGCATACTTACGCAATCCAGATTTTAAAACGGATTCTAAGGATTATCATTTGTCTGCTGATTTAACTGGACAGGCAAATCATCTTGCAGCAACCTTACAAGCTGACATTGTTAAACAAAAATTAGCCGAAAATAATAATGGTTTTGTTGATATTAATTTTGGTAGAACACATAATAAGGTTTATTCTGAACTTACTTCTGACCATCCAATAGATTTAAATAGATATCAAGTTGTGAATTGCTTCCTAGGGCGAGCAGGACTAATTAATTCTGGAGGAGCATCTGGAGACAATGATATTGCTCAGGCAGTAAAGACCGCTATTATCAATAAGAGATCTGGAGGCATGGGACTTATAACAGGCAGAAAAGCTTTTCAAAAAAGCATGAAAGATGGTGTAGAGATTTTAAATGCTGTACAAGATGTTTATCTAAATAAACTAATCAAGCTTGCTTAGATTCCCTCAACTCTTCATAAGAGACATTACATTCTTTACCATATCGTTAGATCCAATAAAAATTGCAGATTTTTGGTGGATTCCTTTTGGCTTCAAATTTAATATTCTTTCTTTTCCATCAGAAGCTAAACCACCGGCTTGTTCGATTATAAATGCCATAGGACTACATTCGTATAATAATCTAAGTTTACCTTCAGGAGCTCTTTTAGATTTTGAATAAATAAACAACCCACCTTTTAATAGGCTTCTATGGATATCTGCAACCATCGAACCAACATATCTTAGCGAATAAGGTCGACCCGTATCTATGTCTTCTTGCTCGCACCATTTGATATATTCTTGTACTTCAATAGGGAATTCATAATAATTACCTTGATTGACTGAATACATTCTTCCGCTTTTAGGTATTTTTATATCTTTATGCGACAAATAAAACTCTTGAACTAAAGGATCCAAGGTGAAGGCATCAACACCCTTACCGACCGTTAGTACGTATATCGTAGAAGAGCCATAAATAATGTAGCCAGCAGCAACTTGTTTGTCGCCTTTTTGTAGGAAGTCTTTCGCAACAAGATTTTTCTTAATCGAAGGTCTTTTAAATATAGAAAAGATAGTTCCAACAGGGACATTTACGTCAATATTTGACGATCCATCGAGTGGATCGATTGCCACAATATAATGAGAATTTTTAGAGACTTTATCGTTAAACACTAAGATTTTATCTATTTCTTCAGATACTATCCCAGCACAGTTCCCACCTTTTTTTAATGAATTGATAAATAAATCATTGGCGATTACATCAAGCTTCTTAACTTTTTCCCCATGGATATTCTCAGTACCAGACTCATCACCAAGTATTTTATTCAAACCAGCGCTATTTAGCTCCTTGCTAACTTGTCTTGCTGCGAGTTTAATATCTTTTAGAAGAGATATGAGTTCCCTATTTTTATCACCAACTAATTTATTTTTTAGCAGATATTGGTAGGCGGTGAGTTTTTCCATCAAATAGAATCATACCCTTATATAGCTAAAAAAAAAGATAGATAAGCTTGAATTTTAAAATATATCAAAGATTCAATGCCATATATTTTATTTGCCAAAACCAAAAAAATATATCCAAAACAGCTACCTGTCAAAAAACCCAAGACAGCACCAAAAACCCTATTTGCTAATCCTAGATTCAAGGACTTTATCAAAGCTTCAAAAAGGATAAAAAGAATCTTAAAGAAAAGATATAGCAGAACATACATAAGAATGCTGGAGATTATTTCTGCCCCCGATCCGGAATAAAAAGAAAATTTTTCTATTAGATATAATTGGAAGATATCTGACCCGATATAAGTAATTATAAGGGGGATAAACAAAGTGAAGAATTTAGAGAAGGATGCTACAAATCCGACAAAAAAACCAAAAAAGGTGATAACAAGAATTATAGAAATAAAAATTATGTCATACACAGTCATATTCATTATTTACTTATACAAAAATACAAGAAAATTTATTGATTTTCTTTAGTATCTATCTATAGTCTTAATTCGTCAACATTAGAATTTTCTTCTTTTGACTTATCACTTTTTTCTGATAACTTACAAAAATGGATTATGTCTCAATTTTATCTCCTATAAAGAAATATCTTGTCTCTGTAGAGCAAGAATTAAAGAACCAAGTCTCTAATGAAATTAATCTGACCGAAGAGATAATTAAATACTTGTTGCTGAAGCCAGGTAAAAGATTGCGTCCTTCTATAGTTTTACTATCAGCACTTTCAATTAGAAACAAGATTAATAAAAATATAATTTATGCCGCTACTTCGGTGGAACTGCTTCATAATGCATCATTAATTCATGATGATATTGTCGATGAAGCCACACTTAGAAGAGGAGTAAAATCAGCTAATAAAATATGGGGAGACCATGCAACAGTTCTAGCAGGAGACTATTTGCTTGCTAAATCTTTATTTTTAATTAACAAATCTAAGAACTCTGAGATAATGTCCTCTGTGACTTCTGCTGCAGCTGAGTTAGCAAACGGTCAAATACTAGATATTATGCTATCTAAAAGACAAATACCTTTTAATGAAAAAGCCTATTTCGAAATGATCAACTTAAAAACGGCGTCCCTTATTTCCTCATCTGCAGAGATTGGAGCTATTTTGGCAGGGGGTAATAGATTTTCAATATCTAGAATGAAGAAATATGGACAAAATTTAGGAATCTCGTATCAGTTAATTGATGATGTGTTAGATTTTATAGGTGATTCAAAAAGTATGGGGAAAAAGGCAATGGGGGACATAAAAGAAGGAAAAGTTACCTTGCCGATGCTTATTTCTTTAAAAAATGGAAGAAACACTATGTCTGACAAAGCAATAAATATTTTGGCCAAGAAAAAGTTTAATAAAAAAAATTTAGATTTTCTATATAATTTTGTCCTTAAAACACAAGCAATTGAAGAAACTATTAGAATAGCGAATAATTATTCTTTAAAGGCTGTTTCAACATTAAAAGATTTAAAAAACAGCCAATTTAAGGAATCATTGATTAGCTTAGCGAAGGCAAATTCTACTAGGATGTATTAATTGTGAAAAAGGAAGATTGGGAAAAAAAGTTCAAAGAAAAAATAAAAGAAAGAAAAGAAACCTTTTCGACCACTTCTGGTATTGACATTAATAGGTTTTATACAAGTGAAGATCTTGATAAAAACTTAGATGAAAAAAACTCTATGCCAGGCAGCTTCCCTTTTGCTAGAGGCGTTCAGCCTACAATGTATAGAGGAAGACTGTGGACTATGAGACAGTATGCAGGATTTGGCTCTGCAGAAGAAACCAATAAAAGATTCAAATATCTTCTAGACAAAGGACAAACAGGATTAAGCGTAGCTTTTGATTTACCTACTCAAATGGGATACGATTCGGATTCAGAAATCAGTAAAGGTGAAGTTGGTAAAGTTGGTGTTGCGATTGACTCCCTTGATGACATGGAGATCCTACTCGAGGACATACCTTTAGATCAAGTTTCAACTTCTATGACAATTAATGCAACAGCATCGATGTTATTAGCTATGTATATAGTAGCAGCTGAGAAACAAGGAATTTCAGCAGATAAAATAATGGGAACTGTTCAAAATGATTTGCTTAAAGAGTTTATTGCAAGAGGAACATATGCTTTTCCACCAGAACCTTCAGTCAAATTAACTGTCGATATCATGGAGTATTGTAAAGATTTTGCACCGAGATGGAATCCCATCAGTGTTAGTGGATACCATATAAGAGAAGCAGGATCAACAGCAGTTCAAGAACTTGCTTTTATGATTGCTGATGCAATTGAATATTTAGAAATTGCTAAATCACGAAATATAGATATTGAGCAAATTTGCAAACGAGTTTCCTTTTTCTTCGCGGTGCATAATAATTTTTTTGAAGAAATCTCTAAATATAGGGCCGCAAGAAGAATATGGGCAAACATATTAAGAAAGAATTTTAACATTCAAGACGATAACGCTTGCAAATTTAGAGTCCACTCTCAAACAGGCGGAGTAACTCTTACAGCTCAGCAACCATTAAACAACATTGTAAGAACTGGTATGCAAGCTATGGCAGCGGTTCTAGGTGGAACTCAATCTTTGCATACAAATTCTTATGATGAAGCATTAGGCTTACCTACTGAAGACTCTGCAATAATTGCATTGAGGACACAACAACTTATTGCTTATGAGTCAGAAGTTGCCGACTCTATTGATCCATTAGCAGGCTCATTTTTCCTTGAAAATTTGACTGATGAAATAGAAAAAAAAGTTTATGAGTATTTAGAAATTATCAAGAAAAAAGGTGGAATGATTAAATGTATCGAGGAAAATTATATTCAATCTGAAATAGAAAATTCTGCTTACAGCTTACAGCTTGAATTAGAAAGAAAGGAAAGAGTGGTTGTTGGAGTTAATGATTTTACAGATGTTGAAGAGAAACTACCTCCCATACAGGAAATTGATTCAAATCTAGAATTGAATCAAGTTAACAAATTAAAAGAATTACGTAAAAATCGAAATCCCAAAAAAGTTAAAGATTGCTTAGACAATTTAGAAAATGCAGCGAGAGAGGAAAAAAATCTCATGCCCTTTATCTTAGAAGCTGTAAAGGAGTATTGCACAATAGGTGAAATGACATCAGCTCTCGAATTAGTTTATGGTCGATTCAAGGGTTCAGGATAGTTCCTTGCTCATCAATAGAGCATTTTCATTATATTTTTTATAATAATTTTTTCGTATACCATCAATTTTAAATCCCAATTCTTTATACAAACTTATTGCGGCTTCATTTCCTTCTCTAACCTCTAGAAAAATCTTACTTGTGTTTGAATTACTTATAAACAGTTCAACTTCTTTTATTAATTTTTTAGCGATACCTATTTTTCTGAAACTTTTTGAGACAGCTATCTTTAGTATTTCAACAAAATCCACAGAATTTCGAGTAAATATATATGCTACCAACCTAGAATCTTTTTCAAAAACTAGATTAAAAGCATTATTATTAGTAATCTCTATCAATATTTGATCTTTTGACCAGTAATCTTTAAAAAATAATTTTTCATAATCATAAATAATATCTACATCAGTAGTCTCTACTTTTCTAATTACATCCATTATATAATAATAATAATTGATAAATTATGAAAAAAGCACTAATAGTTTTAAGCGGTGGGCAAGATTCTACTACATGTTTGTTTTGGGCAATCAAAGAAGGTTATTCATGTTCCGCTATAACTTTTAATTACAATCAATTGCATAGCATAGAGATTGAGAGCGCGAAAAAGATTTGTAAGATTGCAGGGATTGTTCATCATGATATTGTTGATGTAGGATCAATTTTTAATGGAAATTCGCCTTTAACTAATTTCGATAAAAAACTTGAGACACATGAAAAAATAGAAAATTTTTCTTCCGGCATACAAGAAACTTTTGTGCCCGGAAGAAATCTGCTTTTTTTATCTATAGCAGCAAATAGGGCATATACAGACAATATAGCTACAATCATAACAGGTGTTTGCCAAGAAGACTTTGGTGGGTATCCTGACTGTCGCCAAAATTTTATTGATAGCATGGAAAATACAATTTCATGTGCATTAGATAAAAAAATTGAAATTTTAACACCACTCATGTTTATGAAAAAATATGAAATTATTAATTTAAGTAAAACATTAGGAGAACAATGTTGGGATGCTTTAGCTTATACTCACACAAGCTATGATGGTAAATATCCTCCATCCTCAAAAGATCATGCAAACATGTTGAGATCAAAAGCATTTGAAGAAGCCAATTTGCCTGACCCTTTAGTATTAAGGGCTGTTTCTGAAAATTTAATGAGGCTACCCAAAAGTAAAAATTATGAAATTAAAAATAAGTGAAATTTTTTATTCAATACAAGGGGAAGGAGTTGATATGGGAATACCAACAATTTTTCTCCGTCTTTTTGGATGTAACTTGCGATGTACTTGGTGTGATTCAATGTATGCAGTAGAAGGCAAAGAATATAAAATTATGAAAATAGAAAATATAATTAGAGAAATAGAATTAATCGATTGTAAAAGAATTTGTATAACTGGAGGAGAACCATTGTTGCAGCAAGAGCCATTAATCGACTTAGTTCAAATCTTAGTAAACAAAAATTTTAACATTATACTTGAAACGGCTGGCCACATAGAGCCCGATCCAGTTTTCCAAAACAAACAAGTTGTAATTAGCATGGATTGCAAATGTCCTTCTTCGAACATGGAGCAAAAGACTAATAATTCAATTTTAAAGAAATTAAACAAGAAAGATCAAATCAAATTTGTAGTTAAAGATCAAAAAGATTATGATTACGCTAAACAAATAATTGTTAAAGAAAAATTTCAAGCAGAAATTATTATGCAGCCTGTTTTTGGAACCAAGATATCTATCATAGCTGATCTAGTCTTAAAAGATAATCTTCCTGTCAGAGTACTTCCCCAACTTCACAAGTCTATATGGGGTGACAAAAGAGGAGTCTAATTCTTACAGTCAATACAAGTACACATCTCCATCAACCTTTCATAAGAAAATATCCCTGTTTCGTGTCCGTCGCCCCACTTGAATTGGATTGCATATTGCCCTATTTTTTGAAAATTAAGAATTTTATAACTATCTTCTGGCAAAAGTGGTATAGATTTTTTAAAACCCTCTCTTGCCGTTCTACATGTTGCACATGGACAGGAATCACGAATGTCCTTAACAATTAAATAACTTAAATGCGAATCAGACCATAAAATCGAGACAATCCTGTCATTTAGAAGTTTCAATTCTCTTATATCAACAGCCATGATAAAATTAAAATTAATGAATAGTGATATTCTAATCGATGACCTTATTGAATACAATCAAATAGTATTGATTATAGAAAAAAATTTTTTTGAAAATGGAAAATATGAGATTCTTTTTGATTACGAGACAAGACCATCAATAAAAGATTTTAGATCTAATGAAGAAAGCAGAAACCAGTATTTCTCACATATCTCTCATATTTTAAAGGACGACTACCCTTTTGCAGTTTCTGACAGATACCGCAGGATACTGGAAATTAAAAAGTCACAATCCATATCAGGAATTATCAACCTTAATATTGACGGGATACTAAAACTTGAAGATCCACAAAACATTATAGACCTAGAAGGAAACATTAGTTGGTTGTATTGTTCGACATGTGGAATGGATAAAAGTATGGAATCAGTAATTAAGAATCAAGATGCTGTTTCATGCTCAGGATGCAAGGACAATGTTCTAAAACCCAGTATTCCTTTTAAAGGACAAGATATTGCGGAATGGGACTACAGAGATTCATGGATGCTACTAAATAGATGTGAAAATTTGATTATTTTGGCGGAGGATAGAATATCACCCATAACATATTCATTTATTGAGATAGTAGTTAAAAGGAATAAGGCAATACACATTATAAGCGAAACAAGCAACAAGTATGAGGATTTACATGTTGATATGAGCAGTGTCAACTTTATTGATTACTCTATAGATAATTTTTTAGATATAATGATTAAATCCTTAGAAAATCAAGTTATATAAAGATGAAGATAAGATTAGTAAGTTACTCAAAAGCAACAGAAGAATTTAACAACGAAGGGATTTTAAATGTTCAAGATTTAATCGCTTTTTGTGCAAGAGTATCTAATCCATCTAATCAAGTGAACAATGAAACAAGTGAAAGATTAATAAATTATTTAATCTCCAATAAACACTGGTCCCCGCTTGAAATGGTTAGTGCATGTATTGAAATTGAAACGACTCGTGATATTGCTAGACAGATATTGAGACACAGATCTTTTAGTTTTCAGGAGTTTAGCCAGCGTTATGCTGACCCAACTAAAGATTTGTCTTTTGTAACTAGAGCGGCTAGATTGCAAGATAAAAAAAATCGACAAAATTCTATCGAAACTGATGACGATTTACTTGTTGAGGAATGGAACAACAAACAGCTTAAGCTTATAGAACTCGCAAAAGATACATACAAATGGGCAATTGACAATGGTATTGCAAAGGAGCAAGCCCGATCCGTACTTCCTGAAGGAAATACAGTTAGTAGAATGTATATGAATGGCACTCTAAGAAGTTGGGTTCATTATATTGAATTACGAAGTGGTCATGGAACTCAGAAAGAACACATGGATATAGCTATAGCCATCGCAAAAGTCATAAGTGAAATTTTTCCTATGGCAAAAAGTATTGCTAAAATATAATAAAACTAAAAACTAATAATTTCTATTCCACCATCTTCAATTCTTTTAATATTTTCTGAATTGTTATAATTATATGTAATTATCCTTCTTGCCCTAGAGCCGATCAAGTCCAAAAACGCTTTATTTGTTTGAGAGCTCATTTCTATCAAGCTATCCAAACTGTAACTATCAATTACTAAATGTTTTGGCATAATTTCATTTGCATTTTCTATGAATTGAGTTAAAGATTTGCTATTGGTAAACTTTCTTGAGCAAGTAATAAAGAAATAATTTACACATTTCGAGAACAAATCTTCTTTTAGATAAACACAAGCCGAAAATTCTTTTTCTTTAATTTCTTGAAATGTTTTTTTATATTTCTCTATTGTTAATTTAAAATCGGTATTATTTTTTTTACTCAGACCCTCATTGCTAATAAATTGAATATCATCTTTGATTTCTTGCTTATCTAATAAATCGTACATATCTGCATCTAAATCTTTTCTGGAAAGTAGCCCTATTTTATATATGTTCTTGATTGACTTAACTTGTTTTTTATATTTTGAATAATCTTGAAAGCTATCAATCGTAATAATTTCTATAGATTCGTTTAATGATTCTGTGATTTCAGGAATATTTGATAATACTTCTATATTGTCAACTATAATTACCCCATATGATTTATTTAACTTAACATCCTTACTATTACTAGCATCCATAAAAGTCATTTGACATCCCATTGAAAAGAAGCATGATTCGAGAACAAAAGAATCTAAACAATTCATTGACAGACTTAAAACATTCTTGCCGCTTAAATTTTTTGATACAATATAAGAAATTATTAAATCTATATTTAAATTTATATCCTTACACGTAATCTGTTTCCAATTTAACCCATCAAGAGACTGGTATATTAGTTTAGCCCCATCATTAGAGACAGATTCTTTGATTTCTTTAATATTGACCATGAGATTTATTTAACTTAGATTTTGACTATAATATAGACTATAAACAATATAGATGATGATTCAATTAACTGATTCAATTATAAATAATCCTAAATTTAAAGCTGCCAGAGAAATAATTAGGAAATTAAAAGAAAACACACATGAAGCTTTTATAGTTGGCGGAGCAGTTAGAGATATGCTTTTAAACGAAGAACCAAACGAGTTTGATATATCTACGTCTGCTACACCAAAAGAAATAGAAACAATTTTCAGCAGGACCAAATCAGTAGGACAAAGCTTCGGCGTTATGCTTGTATTGATAGATGATATTTCAATAGAAGTAGCAACGTTCAGAAAAGATATGCAGTATAACGATGGTAGGCATCCTGAAGAAGTGGTTTATACAAAACATGTAGAAGAAGACATAGAACGTCGTGATTTTACTGTTAATGGTCTTGTCTTAGATCCAGAGACTTCACAGATATTTGATTATTGCGAAGGAATTAAGGATATTGAATCCAAAATAATTCGAACTATTGGTTTACCAGAAAAAAGATTTTCAGAAGATTACCTAAGAATGCTTCGGGCAATTAGATTTTCAAATAGATTTAACTTTGACATCGAAGAAAAGACAAAAGCAGCACTCTCTAAGAACGCAGAAAAAATATCTCTTATCAGTATAGAACGAATTAGAGATGAGATAACGAGAATAATAGCGGAGAGCAATAATCCTGGAAAAGGAATGATGTCTCTAAGCGACTTCGGATTATTAAAACACATAATTCCTGAAATTGAAGATCTAAAAAATGTCGAGCAACCAGAAGAATTTCATCCAGAAGGCGATGTGTTTGTTCATACATGCTTAGTTCTAGACATGTTAGATTATAATGAAAAAGACAATACTGAACTCGCATATGGAGCATTACTTCATGATATTGGCAAACCAAAAACTAAGACTGTTACAGATCGAATAAGATTCAATAGACATGAATATGTAGGAGCAAATATGACAGAGAAAATTTGCAAAAGATTAAAGTTTTCTAACAAGCAAACATCCAATATAAAATCTCTCGTTAGCGAGCACATGAAGTTTGGCAATATCAAGCAAATGAAAAAAAGTACATTTAAAAAATTTATTTCTCTTCATAATTTTGATAATCATTTAGCTTTACATAAAGCTGACTGTCTAGGAAGCCATGGAGATCTTTCATTGTACGATTACACCCTAGCTAGAATAGATGAATTAAAAAATGAACCAATCAAACCAGAACCCCTTATTACAGGGGACGATTTGATCTCATTAGGTTTAGAGCCTAGTCCAAAATTCAAGGAAATTCTCTCTAAGATTTTTGACGAACAACTTGAAGGAAACATTACTTCAAAAGAAGAAGGTATCGAATTAGCAAAGAATTTAGGATTAAAAGAATGAAAAACTTTGCAATTCAATTAGAAAAATTTGGTTCTATCGAGAACTTAAGTTTACAAGAAGTTCCGGTGCCAATTCCAGAAGACGACGAAGTCCTGGTTAAAGTATATTGCACAGGAATAAGTTTTGCAGATATTTTAATTGTTGAAGGAAAATATCAAGATACTCCCAAACTTCCATTTATTCCTGGACTAGAGGTATCTGGAATAATTCAAGAAGTAGGCAACAATGTTAAAAACTTTAAAGTCGGTGATGAAGTTGTAGGACTTTCAAGCTGGGGAGGCTTTTCGGAATTTGTTAAGCTAAACTCTAGGTTTATTGTAAAGAAACCTAGAAATATGTCATTCGAAATTGCTGCATCTATGACTATTAATTATGGAACTTCTTATTATGCTCTAGTCGAGCGGGCTAAAATCAGACCAGGCCAGAGAGTTTTAATCTTAGGGGCATCAGGAGGTATAGGCTTATCTGCAATTGAAATCGCTAAAGCTTTTGATTGCAAAGTTACCGCTGTAGCATCTTCAAGTGATAAATTATTAATGTGCAAGCAATATGGAGCTGACACCCTGATATTGAACGATACAAACAATCTTAAAGAATCAATCAAAAAAAATAACGTAGAAAAGTTTGATTTGATTTATGATACGATTGGTGGTCAAACAACTGTTGACTCTCTTAGTTGTATAAAATGGGAAGGAAAAATTTTAATAATAGGTTTTGCGTCGGGAGATATAGCCGACATTTCTGTTAATAAAATTCTATTAAAAGGGTGCGATTTGGTAGGAATTTTCTGGGGCCCTTTTGCTTATGGTAATAAAAATTTTAATCTTACATGTATTGAAAAGATTGGAAACCTATACGAAAAAGGATTAATAAAAATTGCTGCTCCTGAACTTTACTCTATTAACGATTTCATGAAGGCACTAGCTAAAATCAAAAACAGAGAATCTATAGGCAAGTTGTGCCTATACACTGAATCATATAAAGCAGAAAGGTGAAATTGATTCACCTTTCTGCTTCAATCTTAAATTTTATTTTGTAATAAGAATGTTATAGCTAGAGCATAGATAACCAAAGATTCAATTAGAGCTAATCCAATAATCATTGGTGTTTGTATCTGACCGGCAGCTCCAGGGTTTCTACCAACAGCATCTAATGCTGAAGCAACCATCCGACCCATTCCAATTCCACCGCCTGCAGCAGCAATACCTATACCAAGTCCACTTCCTAATGCAAGACCTGAAATTGCTTCTCCAGATTGGTCTGCGGCATAAACTTCTGGTGCTAACAGTAAAGTTGCAGCTACAACAAAAAATGTGTAAAACGAAAATTTATTCATTCTGTTCCTCCTTGTTTTAATGATCATGACTTATTGATAACGAAATATAAATGCTTGATAAGATTGTAAAAATGAATGCTTGTAAAAACGAAACAAAAACTCCCAAACCTATAAAAATTACTGGAACAATATAAGGAGTTAAATTTGAAAAAATCTGCAAAACTAAATGATCTCCAAACATATTCCAAAACAGTCTCAAAGAAAGCGATGCGGGTCTTACGAGGTGACTTACAAGCTCTATAACAATCATCAACGGAGCCAGATAAATAACTGGACCCATGAAGTGTTTTAAATATCCCCAGCCATGCTCTTTAAAGCCAAGATAATTATACGCAATAAAAATCACTGATGACATAGCGAGTGTAGTGTTAAGGTTTTGCGAAGCGGGATAAAACCCAGGGAAAACTCCTAATAAATTGGCAAAGAAAATAAAAAAGAAGGCACCACCAAGCAACGGCAAAAATCTCCTTGCCTTTTCTTCGCTGCCAAATATATCTGATATTAATTTTAGCAAGAAATCTAAGGTAATAAATTCAAAAAAGGTTGTTATGGAAAACTTAGGTGAAGGCGCTAATGAGTTTTTGTCTACTGCTGCTTCTAAACATTTTTTTCTTACTTTCAAAGAAAATAAGATTAAAAGAGAAACGACAAGTACTGCGCCAAATATATGATCATACTGATTTATACCTAACAGCTCTGTCCATTGGGCATGTTCTAGTGCACTCATAAGTTATTTTCCTTGAATTAAAAGAATAAACACAATTAAAATTACACTAAATCCTGTCAAAAATCCAATCAAATCTAGGGTTAGAAATTTAATTAGATATATAACAACCCCAACTAATAACAAGATCTTGCTTATGGTGAACAGGAATGCAAAAACTTTACTAGCCTTCTTTTTTGTAAAGATATTAGTTAAAAATTGGATTGAAAGAATATTTATAAATGAGACCAGTAATCCATATAAAGCTGCCTTAAAAAAAGGATTTTTATACAAATATATACAAGGAATTGCTATTAGCAACGATATTAGACTAAGCAATTTATTTGATTTAGAAAACATTATCTTTTTTTAGTGTTTATTATTTTTAACATTAGCGTAAAGCCAGCTATTGAACCCACTATAACTCCTATAATAGTGAACAGAGGTTGCTTGTCAAAATATTCATCCGCTTCACTACCTATAAATATTCCAGCCAATATGCAAGATGCAAGCTCAATTCCAACAACAATGAATTTTACCCATGTAGCTCTTTGGCTCAATTATTTTTTCCTATTTTTGATGCAGATTCTATACATTTTTCTATAGTATAGTCTAAATCCTTATAAGTATGAGCGGCAGATACGAACATTGTTTCAAATTGAGAAGGAGGAAGCATTACCCCACTAGACAAGAGACTATTAAAAAATTTTCCATACAAATCTTTATCACAAGCTATTACATCAGAATAATTATCAATAGAATTATTACTAGTGAAGAAAAATGTTAGCATTGAGCTAATTTGATTAATCTTAATGCCGTTGAAATTTTGTTTGTCAAAGCTACTTTTAATATAAGAAGCACGCTCTTCTAATTCTTTATATATGTTTGAACTTGATTTGATTAACAATTCAAGTGTCTTAATCCCAGCAATAACCCCAATTGGATTACCAGAAAGAGTTCCAGCTTGATATACTGGTCCCAGTGGTGAAAGCATAGACATTATTTCCTTGCTTCCTCCAAAAGCACCAACAGGAAAACCACCCCCAATTATTTTTCCAATGCATGTCATATCTGGTTTAACGCCAAAATATCCTTGGGCACCGCCAAGACCCATTCTGTAACCAGAAATAACTTCATCAAAAATTACTAATGCATTATTTTTATGTGCAAGATTCTTAACGTCTTCCAAAAACTTTTCCTTTGGTAGTACCAGACCCATATTAGCAGGGACGGGCTCTAAAATTATTGCAGCAATTGAACCCACATTATTTTCAAATGTAGTTTTCACACTTTCAAAATCATTAAACTTGGCAAGAAGAGTACTTTTGCTGAACTCGGTAGGAACACCGGGAGAGGAAGGAGAGCCAAAAGTTGAAGCACCTGAACCTGCCTCCATTAACAAATAGTCTGCATGACCATGGTAACAACCTTCGAATTTAATTATTTTATCTTTTTTTGTAAATGCTCTAGCGAGTCTTATACAACTCATCGTTGCTTCAGTTCCTGAATTGGTCAGACGTAACATTTCCATTGAAGGGATCGTTTCTGATATTAATTGTGCTAATTTGATTTCATTTTTATGGCAGGCACCAAACGTTGTACTGTAATCCATTGCTTCTTTTGCAACATCTATGATTTCTTTGCAGGCATGACCAAAAATAAGTGGACCAAATGAAGCAATATAATCAATATATCTATTATCATCCTCATCATATAGGTAGGGACCCAAAGCTTTTTTGATGAACACAGGCTGCCCTCCAACTGCTCCGAAAGACCTTACTGGACTATTTACACCACCAGGTATGACTTTAGACGCTTCTTTGTAAAGTTTCTTCGATTTATTAGTCTGATAACTCACATGTTAAACAAAAAACATAATTAATAGATTGTCAAGTTTTGATAATACGGAATGACCTTTTTATTACCATTGATTAGATATAGACTTAATAGCTAATGAAAGAAATAAATGTCATATGCCCAGCAAAGATAAACTTAAATCTAGCTATAGAACATAGAAGGCCAGATAATTATCATGAGATTAGTTCCTTGATGCAACCTATTGACTTGAATGATACTGTATCCATTTCACTTACAGAGAGTTCGAACTTAATTGAATTAGACTTTCCTGACAATACTGTCTCGTTCAATGATAATTTGATTACCAAAGTTGCAAAATCTTTCTATAATACCTTCTCCATCAAGCAATCCATTAAAATATCAGTGAAGAAAAAAATACCCTTTGGTTCGGGCATGGGAGGGGCTAGTAGTAATGCAGCAGCTACTCTTTTGGGTTTATCAAAAATTTTTAACATTGATTCATTTCCTGAAATTCTTAATATAGGAGCCGAACTAGGAGCAGATATACCATTTTTTCTTTTTTCAAGAACAGCAAGAGTCACTGGCAAAGGTGACAAAGTAGAAATTATTGAAAACCCTCCAAAATTAAAGTACTTATTAATTTTTCCAGGATTCTCATGTGACACTAAAGAGCTTTATGCTTTATGGGATTCAAAAAATTATATTCAAAACAATAATACAAACTTAGATAAAATAAATAAAATTTATTTTAAAAATGATAATTTATATTTGAGAAATGATTTCATGCCCATATTGATAGAGAGACACTCTGAATACAAAAAAATCTTTACTATGCTTGATGAGTTAAAACTTAAAAATTATTCAATATCTGGAAGTGGCTCAACTGTTTTCTCAGTGTTAGATAATGACTCTGACACTAAAGAAGCTGAGAATTATCTAGAATCATCAACGAACACTAAAGTCCTAATCGTTGAATCAATTGAAGGGTGGCGTTTTTACTTAGATTGAATTTATTTATATTTTCAGTATCATCATACAGATTGGCCCGTCGTCTAATGGCAGGACTCTTGGTTTTGGTCCAAGCAATGGAGGTTCGACCCCTTCCGGGCCAGTTCTACTTCACTTATTAGTATAAAAATTGTATAATGAGGGTGCTTATGAGTGCTAATGAATACGAGAATTACCAATCTAATTCAAATACCAGCTCCACAACTGATTCAAATTCAGGTGATTTGGACGATAAAACTTTATTAGAAGAGTATCAAAAAGCTACACTAAGAAATGTAAATTCTCAGAACAAAAAAAAGGACTGGGTTCCTGATGAACAATATAGATTGTTATATGTATATTTTAAAGATATGTCTTTAGAGCCTCTGTTGAAGTCGAAGCAAGAAGTTGAGGTTTCATCAAAAATTAAAAAATGCGAAGCTAGTGCCACAAGTTTTCAAGAATTAATTGACAAAGTACAATCTTCCCAAATTACTCAAACAGAGAACAAAAAACTCCTAGCTCTTAAAGGAGGCAAGAAGAGGAGAATTGCTGAATTTCAAGGCTACGTAACAGCATTTACCGATTTAGCTAATAGACTAAAAGAAAGATTTGTGAAAGCTAACCTTAGACTAGTGGTTAGCATAGCGAAAAGGTATATTGGCAGAGGTTTGGCTTTACAAGATTTGATTCAAGAAGGGAATGTAGGATTGATGAGAGCAGTTGAAAGATTTGACCACACAAAGGGCTTTAAATTTTCTACATATGCTTCATGGTGGATTCATCAGGCGATTTCCCGTGCACTCTTGGACCAAACTAGAACTATTAGAGTTCCAGTTTACGTCTTAGAACAAGCCAGTAAAGTATTCAAAGCAAGCACAGCATTACAAAAAGAACTTGGAAGAAAACCAACACCTTCGGAGATTGCCGAAAGGGTAGGCATATCTCTCGATGGAGTTAAGAGGATTCTGGAATCAACCAATGAAGTTGTTCAACTAGATACACCAGTATTTGATGGTGAAAAGGCAACTCTTTTAGACTTTATTCCAGATGAGGGCTCACCTGTTCCAGACAAAATAGTAGCTGAAAGTTCTTTGACCGAAAGAATAAAGGCAGCCCTAAAAGCGCTTACTCCACGTGAAGAAGAGATAATTAAGATGAGATTTGGAATTGATATGGAGAGCACTTATACATTAGACGAGATTGGTAAAAAATTCGATCTTACAAGAGAAAGGATTAGGCAAATAGAAAAGAAAGCCTTAGAAAAATTAGCTAAATCTGACATTGGAGAAGTCCTTAAAAGTTTTCTAGAATAAATTAGGGTATTTTGATAACATATTACAATGAGTAAAGTTAAATTTGGTCTTGTGCCACCGATGCCCGGAGCAGATGCTAATGGGCTCTTAAATTTTTCTGTTAAAGCGGATGATTTGGGTTTTGACAGCCTATGGTTTCCAGACCATTTAGCTTTTATTGCTCCACATCCAGCTTTTGAAGCATGGACGATAGCCGCTGCAGTCGCAGCTCAGACTAAGAATATTACTTTAGGAGCCACCTCAGATCCTCATAGAAATCACCCTGCTGTTTTTGCGCAGAGACTAGCGACAATCGATCATATATCAAAAGGAAGAGCCGCACTCGCATTAGGCGTTGGTGAGTCAATGAATCTTGATGCTTATGGAATACCTTGGGATAAGCCATTTCAAAGAATGGTTGAATCCGTAGATATCATGAAACTTCTTTGGTCAACTACGGACCCGGTGGATTTTAAAGGAGAAATATTCAATATGGACAAGGCTTCTTTATTGCTCAACCTTTACGAAGATAGACCAAGCGTCCCTTTTTATTTCGCCACTCATACAGATAAAGGATTAGATTTAACAGGCAAGATTGGTGACGGATGGATGCCAATAGATTTAACTCCTGATTTATACAAAGAATCATTAGATAAGATTGAATTATCTGCTAGTAAATCCGGACGAACAATTGACGATATAGATTCGACTTTGTGGGTATTTACTTCTTTAGGAGAGAATGAAGACGAAGCCTACAAGACATTGGAGCCATTTAGGTATGTATGTATTATGCAAGATCAACTAAAACGCGCCGGTTATGACATAGATATACCTGATGAGTACAAGGGTTTAAATTATTTCAATATAACTCCCACTGACGAGGATAGAAAACAAAAGTTTAGAGACCTGGGTCAATATTTTCCAAGAGAAGCTGTAATTGATTTCACTATTACTGGCTCTAAAGATGATTGTATAAAGAAAATAGAGAAGTACATAGACAAAGGAGTTAAGCATTTTGTTCTATTTCACTATTTCAGCCCGAACCCAGACATTGCGATGGAGACATACGCTAAGGATATAATTCCTTATTTTAATTCCTAATCTTTTTTTATAATTATTCTATCGAAATTCATAACACCCATACTAGTGAAACCAGCATTTTTAATTCTTTCACTCTTTAAGTACAGTTGTACAGAATAAAAAAGTGGAATTATTGCAATATCATTCAAGGTAAGTATAGCGCTTGCTTCATTATATAGTTCTTCACTCTTTTTTGAATTGTAATTCGAGGAAGCTGAGAAAATTTTGTTGTCATAATCTTTGTTGCACCAGCCGGTCTCATTATTGCCACTATTACAAGTAAATAAATTCATAAAATTATGTGCATGAGGATAATCAGCGATCCAACCGCCTCTAAACATATTAGGTCGATCGTTATCTAAAGTGCTCAAATATATCTTCCACTCTAGCCCTTCTATATCAATCATTATCCCCAAATTCTCGGACCATCTATTTTGCAAAATTTCCGCAATGATTCTATTGTTTCCAGATTCAGGATATAAAAGTTTTACTCTTGGAAAATCACTTCTGTCTCTATATCCATTTTTGTCTATAATTCTATTTGCTAAACTAATATTTTTTTCGTCAAAAGAATATGATTCTGTATTAGCAGAATCTTTCGTCATTGGAGGTATTCTCTCTGGCAACCAATAATTAGTTGCTTTCACTGTACCTTGAAAAACTTTTTCAAAGATTCTTTTATCTATTGAAATTGCAAATGCTTTTCTGATTTCTTCGTTGTCAAAAGGTGGTTCATCTAAATTGAAGCCTATATATGTATTAGCAAATCTATTTTTTGATTTAAGCAATTTTTTCTTTTTTAGATAAGGTATTTCTAAAAGTGGAATACCGCTTCCATCTACAATGTCGAGTTTACCATTTTCAAACATTGCTAATGATGATGTAGGATTACTATTCATTATCAACATGATGTCATTTTTGGAGGAATCTCTTGGTTTTAGCAAAATAAAATCATGGTTTTCCCATTTGCTGAGAATGTAATTTCCTAGTGTTACGATATTTTCAGGCTCAATCCATTTGTTGTTATATTTCTCTATTATATCTTTTCGTATAGGAAATGTAGACATAAAACTTAGAAGACTAACAAAATAAGATTTTTTGTCTGTTAAGGTAATCTCTAAAGTCTCTTTATCTAAAGCTTTCACGCCAACTTTTTTAAAATCTGAAATTTTCCCTAGGTTGTAATCTTTCGCATTTTTAATATCATATAAAAAATACGCGTAGTCTGCGGCTGTTGCTGGATTAAGCAGCCTTTCCCAGGAATCCAGGAAATCTTTTGCGTCTAATCTTTTCCCATCCGTCCAGAAAACTTCTCGTATTTTTATTGTTATAATTTTTCCACTTTCATCTATGGTCCAAGATTTCGCTAAATTTGGTACAATTTCATTATCATCATCTATCTTCGTCAGGCCGTGCATAATATTATTTATTATTTGAAAGGACGTACTATCAGTTGCTAAATTCCAATCCAAAGTTGGTGGTTCATTGGATATATTAATTCTTATCGGTTTTGAATTGCTAGAGTAAGTTGGATTAATTAATAATAAAAGAAAGATTAAAGAAAAAAAAAGTTTTCTAAATTTCAAAGCTTATTCTTGGTCAGGGTTTTCAACAGTAATTAGATGAGCCCCAAGTTCAACAGTATCTCCTTCTTTGACTTTTATTTCAGTTACTTTTCCTTCAATACTAGTTTTTAATTCGCTTTCCATTTTCATTGCTTCAACTACGACAAGTCCTTCTCCTTCAGAAACATTATCGCCAATATTTTTAAGTATCTTAATAACTCTACCTGGCATAGGTGCATTTATTTTATCTATTCCGGTTGCATTCTCAGAAGAAACTTTTTCACGTTGTGATGGTATTTCAAATTCAAAAAAATCACCTTTGTAGTAAATTTGAATTTTTCTTCCTTCTTTGTTTATTGCAATGTTATAAGTAGATCCATCTACTATGAAAGAGTAGAGATGTGTATCAACTTTAATTATCTCTCCAGTGAATTTTTTTTCATCGATAGTAACAATATAATTTCCGTCATTCTCCTGCAGATCAAAAGAAACTAGTTTATTTCCTATTTTTAAATCATATTTCATTTTTAAGATAAAGAATTTCTAGAAATCCCTGATCTCCTTGCAATATATTTCCACGGTGTAAACTTAGGATCTTTTTTGGAAACTTCTGTTCCATTAAAAGTATGTAATACGATTGCAGATCCAACCAATGCTAAATTGCTATTTTCCGTTGGTACTTTTAGCAGCTGCTTATGATTTTCGATGAAACCAGTATCTAGTTTTGCATCAATAAAATCTTGATTTACCATCAGTCTAATTAAAAATCCAAGATTTGTTCTAACGCCTAAAACTATATACTCAGATAGTGCTCTACTCATCCTTTTAATAGCATCGTCCCTATCTTTCCCCCAGACAATCAGCTTTGAAAGCATCGGATCATAGAAAGTTGTAACCTCATATCCATTGTAAAGAGAAGAGTCGTCTCTCACTCCAGGTCCTTGGGGTGATTTTGTATAATTTATAACACCGGGTGTTGGTAGAAAATTATTATCAGGATCTTCCGCACACACCCTACATTCAATAGCATGCCCTTTTCTTGAAATATCTTCTTGTTTAAAACTTAATTTGTTACCACATGAAATTGAAATCATTTCCTTTACTATATCTATCCCTGTTATCATTTCAGTTATAGGATGTTCAACTTGAACCCTTGTGTTCATTTCAAGAAAATAGAAGTTCTCGTTTTGATCCATAATAAATTCAACAGTACCAGCACCGTAATAAGATACTTCTTTTGCAAGTTTTACTGCTATTTGACCCATCTTCTTTCTCGTTGACTCACTTACACCCGGAGACGGGGCTTCTTCTACAACTTTTTGATGTCTTCTTTGAATTGAACATTCTCTTTCAAAAAGATGAACCACATTTCCTTTCTTATCTCCTAATACTTGAATTTCTATATGTCTAGGTTGTTGGACAAATCTTTCGATGAAAACGGCATCATTGTTGAAAGCAGATTTTGCTTCACTTTTTGCCATTCTTAGTGAACTTTCAAATTCTGATTCTTCGTGAACAAGTCTCATTCCTTTTCCGCCACCACCTGCTGATGCTTTTATCATCAAAGGAAAACCAATTTTTTTTGCTTCATTTAAAGCCTCTTTATCACTTACTTCACCTTCAGTGCCGGGGACCAAGGGAACCTTAGCAGCCTTTGCAATTTCTCTAGATGTTATTTTGTCACCCATTTTTTCTATTGATTCTGGACTCGGACCTATAAAATCTATTTTTGCTTTTTTACATTTTTTTGCAAAAGCAGCATTTTCAGATAAAAATCCATATCCTGGATGAATAGCGTCACATTTTGCTTTCTTTGCAACTTTTAAAATATTATCTCCTACTAAATAACTCTGACTCGGTAAAGGCTTCCCTATATTGTAGGATTCGTCTGACAAATTAACATGTAATGAGTTCTTGTCAGCATCTGAATAAACTGCAACAGTTTTTATACCAAGCTCTTTGCAAGCTCTAATTATCCTTACAGCAATTTCTCCACGGTTAGCAATTAAGATTTTGTTATACATTTAGGATTCTCCAAAATTATAGAGGTATCAATCCGTGCTTCTTAGGCGGATTATTTTGTCTTTTTCCCTCGAGCATCTCAAAAGCATTGATGACTTTTGCTCTAGTGTTTTCAGGTAAAATTACATCATCGATAAACCCTAAATTCGCTGCCCTATAAGGATTTGCAAAAAGGCTTTTATATTCTTCTACAAGCCTTTCTTTTTCAGCAACAGGATCATCTGAATTTTGAATTTCTTTTCTATTTACGATATTAACTGCTCCATCTGGACCCATAACTGCTATTTCTGCTGTTGGGAAAGCCAGATTAATATCACCTCTTATATGCTTTGATGACATAACGTCATAGGCTCCACCATAAGCTTTTCTAGTTATAACTGTGACTCTTGGAACCGTAGCTTCGCAGTATGCGTAAAGCAGTTTGGCTCCATGTAAGATGATTCCATTGAGTTCTTGATCTACCCCAGGAAGAAATCCGGGCACATCTACAAAGGTTAATAAAGGAATATTAAAGCAATCACAGAATCTGACAAATCTTGCACCTTTTATAGATGATTGTATATCTAGTACTCCAGCGAGAACATTAGGCTGGTTACCCACTATACCTACAGTTTTACCGTTTAGCCTAGCAAAACCGATAACTATATTTCCCGCATAATTCTCAGCAACCTCAAAAAAATATTCATTATCTACTGTTGCTTTAATCACCTCTTTCATGTCATAAGGTTTATTAGGATTTACTGGGACTATATCTCTCAATTTGTCTACTTTTCTATCAATAGGGTCATCACATTGAACTATAGGAGGATCTTCCATATTGTTTAATGGAAGGAAGCTAAAAAGTTCTCTTAATAAACTGATACAATCTTCATCATTTTCAGCTGCAAACTGAGCTACCCCACTTTTTGTGCTATGAACTACAGCTCCACCAAGTTCTTCAGAAGTTACTTCTTCATGAGTAACAGTTTTAATTACATCAGGACCAGTGATAAACATATAGCTAGTATCTTTTACCATTGCTATAAAATCAGTCATAGCAGGTGAGTATACAGCTCCACCAGCGCATGGACCCATTATAGCGGAAAGTTGTGGAACGACCCCAGAAGCTTGAACATTTCTCAAAAATATTTCAGCATAACCAGCTAAGCCCCGAATTCCTTCCTGAATTCTAGCTCCACCAGAATCACAAAGACCAATTACCGGGCATCCGACTTGAACTGCCATATCCATAATTTTGGTAATTTTTCTAGCGTGACCGAGACCAAGAGCTCCACCAAAAACAGTAAAATCCTGTGAGTAAACAAAAACCTGTCTCCCATCTATTTTCCCATATCCTGTAACTACACCATCGCCCATGAACTTAGTTTTATCCATACCAAAATTATGGTTTTGATGCTCTACAAATTTACCTTGTTCAACGAAAGTACCGTTATCTAAAAGCGCATGAATTCTTTCTCTTGCTGTTAATTTTCCCCTTTCATGCTGTTTTTTAATTCTTTCAGGGCCACCGCCTTCCTCAGCCTTTTTTACTTTTTCTTCAAGGAACTCAATCTTTTGTTCCATAGTTGGTTCTTTTTCCATATTAGCCTCACGAAATAAAATTCCATAAAATAATAATATTAATATATATAAAGGATATTAATTAAATAATAACTATAAGAATATAATCTAATAGGACAAATTATCCAATAGTGAGCGCAACTGACTTTTTAGACTTTGTAAGTTTTTACCATTATTTATAACAAAATCCGCAGTATTTCTATTTTTTTCAACTTCTTTTTGCATATTTATTAGATTAAGGGCAGTTTTTTTATCTATAGAGTCTCTTTTCATTATTCTATTAATTAATATTTTTTTAGGAGCATGAATATAAATTATTAAATCTAACAACTTTCCCATTGATTTATTTTTTGAAATTAAAGCACCTTCAAATACCACAATACTTTCCTTGCTGTTACGTTTCTTTTTTATAATCTCTTTTACTCTTTGAATTAGTTGCGGATGAATAATCTTGTTCAGCGTAGTTCTTTTTCTTTTATTGTAAAATACAATTGACCTTAATTTTTTTTTGTTAATTGTTGAGTTTCTATTTAAAATCGATGCTCCAAATTCTTTTTTTATTTTTTTATATGAGGAAGTATTCTTTTTCAATAATTTTTTTGCTTCTAAATCTAAATCGAATGTTGAAATGTTTTTTGTCTTAAAAAATTTAATCGATTCTGATTTCCCACTACCGATTAAGCCACAAATACCAATTGATAAAATATTATATTTATTACTCATGAGAAAATCTTTTTTATTCGTTTAAGGGTTAAATCTCTACCAAGAATTTCAATTAATTCGTAAATACCAGGAGACACTTTACTTCCTGTTAATGCAATTCTTAAAGGCAGACCTATATCTTTAAATTTAATAGAATGTTTTGAAATTAAGTCATCAAAAACTATTTTGATATTTTCTTTAGAAAAGTCACTAAGTGATAGCATATTATCGTGAAGCTCTTTTATGATTTGATTTGTTTGATTTTTTTCTATCTCGGTGTTCAATTCTTCATCTATTTCGGGATATTCATTTTCACAAAACTTTAAAGAGTCTTTTAACATCACTAGAGTTTTAGATTTTCCTTTAGTAGATTCTATTGCTAAATCTATATTTATATCTTTGTAAAATTTAATTCCTATAAGGTTTTTTAGCACATTATTACTTAGACTTTTTATATGCGTCGAATTTACCCATTCTAATTTTTCTGTGTCAAATACAGCTGGAGACTTACTTAAATTTTCTAAGGAAAAAAAGTTAACCATCTCATTCATGCTAAAAATTTCTTGATCTCCATGTGACCAACCCAATCTTGCTAAATAATTAACTATTGCTATAGGCAGATACCCTAAGTCTTTAAATTTATTTATGGATTCTGCGCCATGACGCTTGCTAAGCTTGTTCTTATCTTTTCCTAGAATCATTGAAACATGTGTAAAAGAGGGTGGCTCTTTCTCTATTGCGTCAAATATTAGCATCTGTTTGGCGGTATTTGAAAGATGGTCTTCACCTCTAATGATATTAGTAACGCCCATATCAGCATCATCAACTACTGATGCGAAATTATAAGTAGGGAAGCCATCACTCTTAACTATGACAAAATCATCCAAATTTGAAGAATCGATATTTATTTGACCTCTCAAAGTATCGGTAAAACTTATTTCTTTTAAATCTGGAACTTTAAATCTAATTACGTAGTTAGAATTTTGAGGATGGTCCCGTCTATCTCTCCAGATTCTGGGATATCTGTATATTTCCTTATTTTTAGCAGCTTTTTCTTTTAATTCTTTTATTTCCTCATTTGTTGTGAAGCATTTGTAAGCTAAATCTTTATCAAGAAGCATATTAACGAAATCAGTATAAATATTTAATCTGCTAGACTGTAGATATGGCCCTTCATCCCATTCTATGCCTAGCCATTCCAGCGAAGTGATGATTTCTTGTAAAGAGCCTTCTGTTGACCTTTCCTGGTCAGTATCCTCTATTCTCAAAATCAATTTTCCCTGGTTTTTTTTTGCATAGAGATAATTAAATATAGCGGTTCTTAGCCCTCCTAAGTGTAGAGAGCCAGTTGGACTTGGTGCAAATCTTGTAACAACACTCATTTTAAATAATTCTTAAGTTATTTTATCATAACTATATAATATAGTTTATTGAATGAGTATTTTAGCAATAGATTTTGGCTTAAAAAGAATAGGTGTTGCTGGTAGTGATGAGTTAAATATAGCTAGCCATCCAGTTAAAGTTGTAATTAACAAGCAAGACAAAAGCCATATTGAAGAGATAGTAAATATAATTAATGAACGCAATCCAAGCCTTATATTGGTTGGGCTTCCATATAAAGATGATGGTAGATTAAAAATCCAAGACCATATCGAAGAATTTTATAAAGATTTGGTAAAAAAAACTGATAAAAGAGTAGAATTTTGGAATGAAAATTTTACTTCTAAGGAAGCCGATGAAATTCTAATAAAAAAAATGAATATTTCTAGAAAAAAAAGGAAAGACTACCAAGACATGCTTTCAGCTTGTTTGATTATTGATAGTTATTTGAGGAGCCACTGATGCCTTACTTAGAAACAAAACTAGGAAAAATTAATTATAAAATTAAAAGAAAAAAAAATTCCCCTTTTATTGTTTTCATAGGAGGGCTAGGTAGCAATATATCAAGTAGAGAAGATCAGATGAAATATTTTAGTAAGTACTTTTCGGTTCTTATTTTTGATAATTTAGGAAGCGGTAAAAGCAACAAGCCGGATACAGATTATTCCATGGAAATGTTTGCAAGTAACTGTAATGAAATAATGGAGTTACTGAAAATACCATCAGCACATATTATAGGAAATTCAATGGGTGGAATGATAGCACAAGTTTTTGCATCTAAATTTCCCAAAAAAGTAAACAAGCTTATTTTGGCTTGTACATGTTCTACGAGAGATAAAATAAGTAAAGAAATAATATCTATTTCAAAAAAAATAGTGAACAATGTTGGATTAAAAGAGATTTGGTTCAACGCACTACTTCTAGGCTATTCTAGAGATTATGTTGAAAGAAATTTTATGAATTACAAAAAAGCAAAAGTTTCAAATAATCAAAATGAAATAGAAGGTTATTTGAACCAATGTAAGGCAATAGAAAGTTTAAATAATACTAATTATTTGAAAAAGATTAAAGCTAAGACACTAATCATCTTCGGTAAGAACGATTTAATTGTTCCACCAAAAAAATCCATGTCTATGGCTAAATACATTAAAAATTCTGAAGTGATTGGGTTCCCAGGTGGTCATGGATTCTGGAAAGAGTACCAAGATATTGTGAACAAAGAAGTTATCGATTTTTTAGCTGATTAGATTAATTAAATGGATTATTTGCCCAAATTAGATTAAATTTATTAACGACATCTTAAAATGCTTGACGAGATATATATTGAATCATTGTTAAGAAAAAGATTTAGAACTACATCTTCTGCTTTTTTCAATGGAATAGGGGATGATGCAGCTGTTTGTAGAATTCCAAGCGGGAGAATAGTTGTTTCCTGCGATTCACAAGTTGAAAATGTTCATTTTATAAAAAAGAAATTTAAACCAGAAGAGATTTCTTCACGAGCACTTGCAATTGCTGCTAGTGATATTTCAGCAATGGGAGCTAAACCGAAATTTTTTACAAATTCATTATTTATTCCTAAAGGCATAACAAAGGAATATATTAATAAAATTTTTGAAGGTTTTAAAAACGCAGCTAAGAAATTTGATATAACCTTAATAGGGGGGAACCTGACACGTTCTGATTCTTTAATGATTGATATAACAGTCATAGGAGAGTTGAATGCTAAAAAAAAATATAAGGAAAGAGGAAAGTGCAAAAACACAGATTTTTTATATGTATCTGGAAATATAGGAGACGCAGCACTTGGCCTCAGAATCCTACGGAATAAAAGTCAATCTAGATTTAATAGCGAAGAAATAAAGTTGATAAGAAAGTATAAGCAGCCGAAACCACAAATTAAATTAGGGCTTTTTTTAGGAAGACTTGATTACGTAACATCCATGATAGATATAACAGACGGTCTAGCACTAGATTTAAGTAGACTCATAGGAAACAGCAGTAACAAACTTGGTGCGACAGTCATCTGGGAAGATATACCAAAAGGTAAACAGATTTATAATTTATCTAACAAAACTCATGCTAAAGAATACGTTCTAAATGGAGGAGATGATTACGAGTTAATGTTCACAGTTAATAAAAGGTGCCATGGTCAATTTCTGAAACTAGCTAGGGATAAAAAATTTAAAGTTTATAAGATAGGAGAAATAAATAAAACTAATAAAATGATTTTAATTGAAGGAGGTAAGAGTAAAGTTTTGAAACCAAAAGGTTTTATACATAAATTCTAGATGAGCGAATATTATCTTTTTTTAATTTTAATGTTTTGTCTAATCCTATTGTCTGGTTTTTTTTCAATAACAGAAAGTTCAATTTTTTCTCTACAAAGGTATCAAGTAGATCTAATTAAAAAAAAGTCTTCAACAGGAAAAATATTAGAAGGATTTCTTAACAACCCAGCGTCAATTATTGCAACAATTTTATTGGCTGACGAGATTCTAAATGTAACCATCACAAGCTTACTATCCTCTAAATTAAACAAGATATTTGTAAACAAGATACCTGAAGAATTAATATCTGTAGTTACGATTTTTATAGCATCAATAGTAATACTTATTTTTTGTGAAATAATTCCTAAGACCATTGGCGTAAAATTTTCTAGAAAGATAGCAACAGTTGTAGCTCCAACGATATATTTTCTAAACAAGATACTTTATCCGTTAACTTTGTTCTTCGATGCATTATCCAGGTTCTTGATTAATTTAGTAAGCAGCAATGAAAATCTTAATGTCTCCAAAGAGCATGAATCAATAAAAAACATTCCTAGCCTTATTGATATAGGAGAAGATGAAGGATTAGTTAAAAAAAGCGAGAGTCGGATAATAGACAATCTTCTTAAACTTGAAAAAATCAATCTGGTCAAGATATTAACCCCTGAGCCCGATTTGTTTCTACTTCCAAGTAATACAACAAGGGATGAGGCATTGAAAAAAGTAAAAAGTAAAGGTTTTTCAAGAATTCCAATTTATGAGGGTGATTCGGATAATATAATTGGAATTTTATATTCAAAAGACTTGCTTAACCATAATTCGTCTGAAATTTTTCCGATTCTAAGAGAGCCTTATTTTGTCCTAGACAAAAAAAATGTATTTGAATTACTAAGAGAGCTACAAATAATGAAGTTGCATATGGCTATTGTTATAGACGAATATGGTCGACTCGAAGGCATTGTCACACTTGAAGATATAATTGAGGAAATTTTTGGAGAAATTGAAGATGAAAGAGATATAGAAAACAATAAAACAAATTTTGTGAATAAAGCTTTATATTTTGACGGAGGAACTAGGATTGCTGATTTTAATGACGCATTTTTGTTTGGAGTACTCCGATTTGGAGGAATAAGTAATATCTCACAAGAGATAAGCAAATCCTATATATCAGAAGATTTAGGCGTTGAAACAATGGGCGGTTTTGTTTTTAAGCAATTAGGGAGGCTGCCTAAAGAAGGTGAATTTATTTTAAAAGGAAACATTAAGCTTACTGTTGAAGAAGTAAAAGAAAATAGAATTACAATAATTTCAGCGGAGAGATTTGTTCATGATTAATTTAATTACTCTGCCAATAATTACTTTAGTTCTTTTAATTCTTCAGGCTATGTTTGCAGGCTCAGAGATATCACTACTGTCTTGCGATAAAGGCAGAATAAGATCTAAAGCAGATCAAGGATTACCTTCAGCTAAATTAGTTATGAGTTCTATAAATAAGATAGAAGAATATGTAGCAACAAGTCTTGTTGGTGAGAATTTATGTATTGTTATAAATACAGTTTTGGTTTCTTCATTTGTCGAAAGAGCATATCCACAATATGATCCCCATATTCTCTCGGTAATAATTCTAACACCTTTAATTGTTATCTTTGGACAGGTAGTACCTAAATCTATATTTCAAAATCAAAGCAACACCCTTGTACTCAAAACAATATATTTTTCCATAATTTTCAGCTACTTATTCAAGCCATTGCTTTTCATTGTTAAGTACCTAACGGATTTAATTGTGAGAATGATTGGAACAAGAAGTAAATTAATAACTAGAGAAGAGTTGATGCATGTGCTAGAGACTGGTTCAATGCTAGAAAGTTCTTCGAAACAATTTAGAGATAAGATTTTAAAGAAAATATTTTTATTTGATAAAACAACCGTTGAACAAATTATGATTCCAATGGAGAGTGTAACTTCAATCGATTTATCTAAAAAAGTAATTGATGCAAAAAAGATTATAAAAGATACGGGCTATTCTAGATTCCCAGTTTATGACTACTTTAGCAGTTCTATCAAAGGAGTGATTCATGCTTTTTACTTATTGGACGAAGAAGACAATAAATCTTTAGACAATTATATTACAGAATGTTTCTTTGTTGATAAAGATTATTTAGCATCAAAGCTATTAGATGATTTGAAGGGAGCGAAAGTAAGTATAGCCATAGTTGGGAAGCCTGAGAATCCAATGGGAATTGTGACTATAGAAGATATATTAGAGGAAATACTAGGTGAAATACAAGATGAACATGACCTATAGGTTCATTGAATATTAATATTTTTTCGTTTAACATCAGAATATGAGTAGAACTGCAAAAGTAGAGAGGAAAACTAGTGAAGTAGATGTCGTTGTAGACTTAGAGATAGATGGCAGTGGCAAATACGATATAGATACTGGGGTTCCATTCTTTGATCACATGTTAGAACAATTATCTAAACATGGATATTTTGACTTAAATATAAAAGCTAAGGGTGATACTGAAATTGATTTTCACCATACAGTTGAAGATGTTGGTATTGCTATTGGACAAGCTTTTGATAAAGCGCTAGGAGATAGAAAATCTATTGCTCGTTATGGTTCGAGTTCCGTCCCTTTTGACGAGACTCTTTCTAACTCTCATATTGATTTAAGTGGAAGGCCATACTTTGTATTTGATGTTAATTTAAGTAATTCAAAAGTAGGGGATTTTGATGTTGAATTAGCAAAGGAATTTTTTCAATCATTAACTAGCAATCTTAAAGCTAATATCCATATCGAATTAAAATATGGAAGCAATAACCACCATATTATTGAATCCATATTTAAGTCAGTAGGAAAGTCGCTTGATATGGCAACAGGTCTAGATTTGAGGTCTAACTCAATACCTTCAACTAAAGGCAATCTTTAATGATAGCAATAGTAGATTACGGATTTGGTAATCTGCAGTCTGTCAAGAAAGCTCTATCTTTACTTAATTGTGAATCAACAATTACTACTTCCATTAAAAAAATTAACTCAGCCCATTCTATTATTTTTCCAGGGGTTGGTGCATTTGGAGATTGTATCAACAATCTTCATGAAAAAGATTTATTTGAAACTTTAAAAAATTCAATCAAACAAGGAAAGCCTTTTTTGGGCATTTGTTTAGGGTTGCAAATATTATTTGAAGGTAGCGATGAAACACCAGAGGTTGAGGGTTTATCAATTTTCACTGGAAATATTGACAAAATAGACTTTAACAAACATAAGTTGAAAGTCCCTCACATGGGTTGGAATCAAATTGAGATCAAAAAAAAATCTAAACTTTTAGAAGATATTGAAAACTTGTCCTGGATGTATTTTGTCCACTCATATAAGTTAAACACAGGTAGTGATATAACAGACACTGTTTCAGTCTACGGAGATGAGTTTGTTTCTTCTATCAGCTGGGAAAACGTATACGCTACACAATTCCATCCAGAGAAGAGCAGCAGGCAAGGACTTCAAATACTAAAAAACTTTGCAAGCATTAGCTGAACCTACTAGCCCTTGGCTTAGGGGAAAGGCAAATGCACAGCTGGATTGTGTGGAAACTTTAAAAGGTTTTTCAGCTGGAGGATTATTGTTAACATTTGACCTTCCTCCCTCGAGAAATGTGACAGCCAAGGACGCAAAGCATTATGAAAGATGAATATATTAAAATAATCATTATCTTATATCCTCCATGCCGTGATTAGCAGAAACGATGCTAGAAAGATCCCTAGCGATGCGTATGGAATTAATGCATTAGTGAGTGCATCTCCTGGCATCATTGACTTGTCGTATTTATTTAAGTATTCCCTTTTTGATTTTTGTTTTAGCCTTTTCATTTTTTGGCCTCCCTATTTGTGTATGCTTATTACAATAAATGGTATTTGAGTAATGTCAAGAAAAAAGTTATAAAACAGCAGGAAAAGTTAGACAGACATGATATTCTTCTTTATTTATAGGGGTTTTAATTTGTTGAAATGTAGTAAAAATAGCTACGAAGTACTCTTTTTACGTATCCATGTGTTTCTTTGAATGGAATACTTTCTACAAATTCATCATCCTCAAGTCCTTCAAATCTGACAAGCCACTTTCTAACGCTTGCAGGACCACCATTATAAGCAGCAATTGCATAGAACAAATTGTTATCAAAGTCTTTTAGTAGAGTAGACAAATAATAGCTACCAAGTTTTATATTTATATCAGGATTAAAATATTTAGACGATTTATTTAGTCTAAGTTCTTTTCTTACTTTTTCAGCTGTACCTGGCATTAATTGCATCAATCCCATTGCCCCTACACTCGATACGGCATTAGTATTAAACAAGCTTTCTTCTCTGATTAAACCCATAATTAAATTCTTATCAACACCGAAAGCCTCTGAATTTGTTTCAATCTTATCTCGAAAAGCTTTTGGGTACCTATAACGTATCTTTGATGGGTACGAATAGGATAATTTCACCAACATATTAAATTCTTTGATTGACTCCAAAGCATTAAAATAGTCTAAATAGTTAGAACTATTAATTCTTTTTACAATGTAGTTTTTAACTTCACGTTGAGATTTTTTTGTACTTTTAGACAAGCTCAATAATTTAATCTGATCTTTGATGTCATCGCTAATGCCCCTTGGGGTTCGCAGTCCATTGCTAACTTTTGGACTTATATTTAACTTGATTGATGCCAAGTAAGGATAGTAGCCAATTTTATAATTATCATAAAGTTTTGTGTAAACGTTTTTAGCTCTCTGTAAGTCGCCCAATTTTTCTAAGCAACGAGCTTTCCAGTACAACCCCTTTGATTGGTAATATGATTTCTCAGATCGTTCTAATGAAGAAAAATAATTAAGAGCTTGTTCATAATTCTTCAGCATATACTCTGACCATCCGATTCCCCAGAAAGCGTCATCTAAGTAGTTTTTGGATTTTGTTTTAATCAGCCACTCATAAACTTCTTTAGATTTTTCGTGATTCTTATCTAGAGTAAATAATCTTGCTGACAGATATGCTACTTCGTCATTTTTACTAAAATTTGGATAGTTCTTGAGTATTGACTTAAGATTTTTAGCTATAAACGTATTATCTTTTGACATTTTTAAATCATCTAAGGCAATCTGATATGATGCTTCAGCGAATACTTCTAAATCCTTAGAATCCGATCCTGTTGAAACGAAATTACCTTTAGATATATTTTCCAAAGTTTTTCTGCCTTCGTCTCTATTCTTTTTCTTCATTTTAATTAACGCTTGCTTAATTTCTATACTCGGATCTTTAATTTTATTAGCCTCTGAATTAAATCGGTTAAACATCCTTTTTTTATAAAGTGAATTAAGCCTTAGTCTCAAATCTTTTTTTCTTACATCTTTTTTTAACTTTTTAGACAGAGAATAAACCTTTTTGTTTACTAAACTAGATCTATACGAAGGGTTCTTTATCCAAATTTCTTTGAAAAGCCTGAAAGCTTTATCGTAATCACCTAGTTTTTCAGAATTTCTTGCAAGAATAAATTTAAATTTAATCTTATCAACAGAGTCTAACTTGTATCTTTCTCTTATTTTTTTCAGGTGCGTACGTAGAATAGTGTAGTTCTTTTTTGCATACATTCTTTCTGCTTCAATTAGTTGAATTTTTGCCATTAGAACCGAGTCGTTGTGTTCATATTCGAACTTTCTTATTTGATTTTTAATCTCTTTTAATTTTAATTCTCTGTATGAGAGTAGTTTTATTTTTCTATATAGCAAGAAATCTTCAACGTCTTTATATTTAGCAAGCTTATCGAGACTTTGAATTGCCATTTTGTAGTTCTTGTTCTTCTCATAACAATAAGAAAGGTAGAGGGAATTATTTGTATTGCTATTGCATTTATTGTCAGCCAATACATTTGAACCAATTAATAAGAATATTACTAATAAATATCTATACATTTAACTTATACTTTTTAATTTATCCCCAATTCTAAGAAATGTAATTGTAGAAACAAATATTGCCAAACAAGGAAAAATTATTAAATGAGGATAACTTCTTATTCCTTCCCATCCATTATTTGCCATAAGTCCCCAACTCACGTTAGGAGGCGATATACCTAAACCCAAAAAACTTAGTGTAGATTCAGCCAAGATTACAGATGGTATTGTAAATGTAAATGTAACAACAAGTGGAGCAATAATATTAGGCAGCATTTCCTTTATTATAATATGTATATCTCCAAACCCCATAACTTTTGAACTTAAAATAAAAGGTCGATTTTTTAGTTCCAGCACAGTTGCTCTAGATATTCTTGCTACTCGCATCCAGCTTAATAGAGACAGGGCTACCGTAATTCCCAATATACCTTTACCAAAGATTAAAACAAAAATAGATATCAGAAGAAGATCTGGAATTGAGTAGAAAACGTCTACTATTTTCATTAATACTTCATCAAGGACTCCACCTTTTATGCCAGAAATCGATCCATACAAAGTACCAAAAAACAGTGCGATTAATGATGTAAAGACAGCGATAGAAATGGATATTCTGGTTCCATAAATTACCCTGCTTAGTATATCTCTTCCGAGTTCATCTGTTCCGAAAAGATGCTCAACGGAAGGGGTTTTTAGTATATTGTCAAAATCAGATTTAGTAGGAGAATGAGGAGCAAAATAGTCAGGGAATAAAGCAAACAGAAAAAGACCAAACACTACTAAAGAAAAAAATAAACTACTTATTGTATTCGGCTTCAACAATTGTCTTAATTCCTCCTCTAACATTAAAATCTGCTAAAATATGAGCATACTTTGGCTTACAAGCTTTAACAAAATCATCCAAGATTCTGTTTGTTACATGCTCATGAAATTCGCCAATGTTTCGGAAGGAAAACATATATAGCTTAAAGGATTTAAGTTCTATGCAAAGTTTGTCAGGTATGTATGTTATTTTTATATTTCCAAAATCTGGTTGACCTGTTTTTGGACACAGAGAAGTAAACTCCGGACAATCTATATTAATCTTGTAATCACGTCCTTTTACTTTATTAGGAAAAGTCTCAAGTTTGCTCATTCAATAATTTTAAACAACTAATTGTTAAGCTCAAGTTTTACTGTGTTATTTAAATTTTTGCTAAGATTTTTTTTGATTTAGCTATCATTTTTTTTACATTAGTTTTTGAAGTACCACCATAAGATTTCTTTGAATCTACCGATGAAGAAATAGAGATAAACTGATATATATCCTTCTCTATTAACTTCGAAAATCTTTTTAAATCTGATATATGAACTTCAGAAAGTTTTAGGTTATTTTTTTCGCAATAAGCAATTATTTTACCAGTTGTATGATGCGCCTCTCTAAACGGAACACCCCTCTTAGTTAAGTAATCAGCGACATCTGTTGCTGTAAGATATCCTAAGTCTAAGCTTCTGTTTATAGATTCATTGTTAAAATTTATTGAATTGAGAATATCACTGAACATATCAACACATTCGTTAGTAGTTTCAAGTGCTGAAAAAACAGGTGATTTGTCTTCTTGTAAATCTCTATTATACGTTAGAGGCAATCCTTTGAGATTCGTTAACAAGTTCATTAGATTCCCATATGTTGAACCCGTCTTTCCTCTTATTAATTCTAATATGTCAGGGTTTTTCTTTTGAGGCATAATACTAGAACCTGTAGTAAATTCATCGTCAATATCGATAAATCCAAATTCTGAACTATTCCATATAATTAAATCTTCTGAAAACCTAGATAAATGCATCATAGTCATTGCACAGCAATATATTGAATCAACAATAAAATCTCTGTCACTCACAGAATCCAAACTATTTCTTGTAGGGACCCTAAATCCAAGTTTTTTCGTTGTATACAATCTATCTATTTGAAATGACGTTCCAGCTCCCGCACAGGACCCTAAAGGATTCTCATCAATTCTGTAAAGCGAATTATTTATTCTATCTAAATCTCTTTTAAACATTTCAAAAAATGCTAATAAGTAGTGAGATAATAGAATAGGTTGAGCACTTTGAAGATGAGTATAGAAAGGAAGAATTACATTAATATTTTTCTCGGATTTTTTTATAATATTTTTTTCTAAAGAAATTATATTATTCTTGAGAAGACCCATCTTGTCTTTAATGTATAACTTTACATCTGTTACGACCTGATCATTTCTACTTCTTGCAGTATGAACCTTTTTACCCACGCTTCCTATTTTTCTGGTTATAGCATTTTCAATATTCATATGAACATCTTCCAGTTCGATTTTAAAATTAAACTTATTTTTTTGAATCTGCTGATTTATTTGATTTAAAGCTTTAAGGATTTTTCTTTTGTCTGTCAGCGAAATTATTTTCTTTTTTGATAGCATTTCTACATGAGCTATTGAACCTTTAATATCATAAGCATATAAATCTTTATCTACATCCAGAGAGGATGTAAACATTTCAACTTTTTCATTATTTTCTTTCTTAAATCTTCCGCCCCAGATTTTTTTGCTCATTTGAAGAATATAAAATATATATACTTCTAAAACAAATACCTATGATAAAATTATCAATCTTTTGTTAAATGAATAGTTCTAGTAGGATAAGCGAAATCAAGACCTTCTTTCTTAAAAATCTCAAAGATTTTTAATCTCACCTTGTGATTAACTTCAATGTATTGAGGATAGTCAGGACTTAGTACATCATAAACAAGTTCATAATTCAGAGAGAAATCAGCAAATTCAACGAAACTAGCTCTTACATAATCAGCATTGTCGGCTTCATCTACTATCTTATTTAGTATATCTTGAACTTGGTTTAGCTTTTCGTAACTAGTTTCATAAACTAGGCCCAACATTATAGTGGTCCTTCTTTTTTGCATTCTTTGTTTTTCAAAATTACGAAGTCTACTATTTAATAAATCAGAATTCGATATGATAATCTCTTCACCAGTTAAGCTTTCAATTTTAGTGCTTTTAATACCTATAGATTTTACAGTTCCCATATAGTTGTCGACAACAATATAATCTCCTATTGCAATTGGTTTATCGATCATTATTGTCAGAGAGGCAAACAAATCCCCTAGGATGCTTTGAGCCGCTAGAGCAATTGCCAGACCTCCTATTCCTAGACCTGCAACTAAAGCAGTGATATCCACACCTAGGTTGTCTAAAGCGAGCATCAAGAAAATTAACCATATAGCGAACTTCGTAATAGCAGATACTCCATTGATTGCTGTTACACCATGCATGTCTTGTTTGTCAGTTTTTATATTTTTATATTTGGAAAAAAGTTTGTTGGCCAGGATGATAGCCCATTTAGTTAATTGCCAGAAAACAATCAACAAGAAAACCATGTCTATTGTTTCTGATATATATTGACCAAGGAATATTATCTTGGATGTAATAAAAATCGACAACACAAGAATAAAAATTGGAGATATAGATGAAAAAATTTCATATATGTAATCATCAATATTATTAGTTGTTTTTTGAGATAATTTCAAAAGTCTTTTTTCTATAAAATGCTTAGTAAATCTTATTAGTAGAAATAGTACTGCACTTATTACAAGTGTTGCTATCCATATTTCGACTAGATTATCAAGCAGGATCAGATTCGATAAATCGTTATTCCAGAATCCCATATAATTTATATTATATCAAAATGAATCTATTTGAAATAATTGGTTAATATCTTATTAGCATGGAAATCTATCGTAATCCTATTAATATAAAGTCAAAAAATTTACGTGTTCTAGTAACAGGAGCTACAGGCTATATTGGTGGCAGATTAATACCAAGACTCCTAGACAATAACATTAGTGTCAGAGTGCTAGTAAGGGACCCTGACAAAATCAAACATAAATCTTGGTACAAACAGGTTGAAGTATTTAAAGGTGATTTGACAAATCTTGAATCAATAAAAAATTTATCTGAAGGAATAGATCAAGCATTTTATTTGATACATTCTATGACAGACTCAGAGGACTATATAAAACTAGATAAGTTAGCAGCAATAAACTTTATTTCTGTTTCAAAAAATATAAAACATGTAATTTACTTAGGAGGCATATCTCCAGAAGGTAAAAATATATCTAATCATTTAAAAAGTCGAATTGAAGTAGGAAATCTTCTTCGTTCAGCACTTCCTACTACAGAATTTTGTGCTGGACCAATAATAGGCTCAGGCTCAGCTTCTTTCGAAATGCTTAGACATTTATGTGAAAAATTGCCAATAATGATTGCTCCTAAGTGGATTCATAATTACATAAGACCAGTAAGCATTAGAGACGTATTAAAATATTTAGTTTTGGCTATTGATAAACTACCGCTTAAAAAACTTGATATAGGGACCGAGCCAATGACTTTTAAAGATATGATGCTTGAATATTGCAAATTCAGAAACCTAAAAAGAATTATAATACCTGTACCTATATTGGCACCTGGCTTAGCAGCTAGGTGGGTAGGGCTAGTAACCCCAATTACGAATTTACTTGCAGTTCCTATAGTGAAAGGAATTGTCAATAATATCGTAGGAGACACTTCATTATCACGATTAATATTCCCAGAGATTAATGTTCTTAACTATAGAGACTCTATTAAATCCGCATTTGATAAAACTAAAAGCGAATACGTAGAAACATCTTGGAATCAACGCAACATAAAACCTGGTTATAGCTTCTTTGAACACAAAGGAAGATTCGAAGAAGTTAGAATCAACGAAGTAAAATCCACACCAGAGAATCTTTTCGAAGTGTTTAAGTTGCTAGGTGGAAACAATGGATGGTTAGCATTTAATTCATTGTGGACAGCTAGAAAAATTATTGACCGTATTATTGGAGGCAACAAACTCGAAGAACCAATGAGAGAGAAAATAAAAGAAGGAGATTTATTTGATTGTTTTCAAATAGAAAAATATAAAGAAGGACGGAAAATGCTCTTGAGAATGACTTTGAAGACTCCAGGCAGTGCATGGCTTAAACTAGAGGCAGTGCCACAAAACGATAAGACTTTCTTGGTCCTTTCTGCGATCTTTGAACCAAGAGGGTTTTGGGGTTATGCATATTGGTATTCGATCTTCCCACTGCATAAATTAATCTTTGATGACTTGATAAGAAAGTTGGTTTCCAAAGCCGAACACACCTAAATATTCTAAATTATTGATTTTTATTTTTTTAAAATTTTCCTTGACACCTACTATATATAGTGGTTTAATGAGGAAGTAGTCACAATATATTGATAATTTAGCCTGTTCAAGCAGTTATTATTGGTGATTATACCTTGGGGCAGAGAAGCACTGAAAATACCCCCTTTTGCACCCCGTTAAGTTCTTCTTTGCCTCTATAAAAGTTTAATCTGGAGGAAATACTCTATGAATCAAATTGAAGAGATACTTGTTGTTAAAAGATCTGGTGATGTTGTTGATTTCGATTCCGTTCGTATTCATAACGCTATATCTGCCGCCATAAAGGCAGGTGGCGAGAAATACGAAGAAGCTAAAATACAAGAAGTGGTTGATTCAATCGAAGAAGAAATCTTTTCTAGATTTATAGATTTTTATCCAAACGTCGAAAACATTCAAGATGTTGTTGAGAAACATCTTATTAGAGCAGACATGTTTGATGTTGCTCGGAGATATATAATATACAGAGCTGAAAGAACTAAGGAACGAGAAGTCCAAAAAGACAAAATTTCCCAAAAAGCAGAACTAGGAAAATTAAAAATCAGAAAAAAGGATGGATCTACTGTTTTATTTAGTCCTCAAAAAGCTAGAAAAACTGCTTCACTAGCTTGTAGCAAATATCCAGAAACAACATCACCTGATCTTATAATAAAAGAGCTAACAAGAAATATATTCGATGGAGCTTCAACAACTGATATTGAAAGAGCTTTAATCCTTTCCTCTACAGCTTTTATTGAAAATGATCCTGATTACGGAAAAGTTTCTGCTCAATTATTTTTGCAGAGATTATACAAAGAGGCTATGAAAATATCTATTAACGAAACAACACTTCACGAAGAATATAAAAAAACTTTTATTAATGGAATTGAATTCGGCGTAGACAATGGTTACTTAGATAAAAAACTATTAGATTTTGATTTAGAAAAGTTGAGCAACTCTATTCAAATTGACCGAGATAATTTATTTCAATTTCTCGGTATCCAAACATTATATGAAAGATATTTGCTTAAACATGAGGATATTAGATTTGAGCTACCTCAATCTTTCTGGATGAGGGTTGCTATGGGAACTTCTATTAACGAAAAAGATAAAGAATCTAAAACTTTAGAGTTTTATAATGCCCTATCAACAATGCAGTTTGTTTCCTCAACTCCAACCCTTTTTCATTCTGGGACTCCTCATCCACAACTTAGTTCCTGCTACTTAACAACAGTAAAAGATGACCTCTCTCATATTTTTAAATGTGTTGGCGATAATGCACAACTTTCAAAATGGTCAGGTGGTCTAGGAAATGATTGGACAAATATTCGAGCGACAGGTTCAAGAATTAATAGCACCAATGTAGATAGCCAAGGAGTAATCCCCTTTCTTAAAATAGCCAACGATGTAACTGTAGCAATAAATAGAAGTGGCAAGAGAAGAGGAGCAACATGTGCATATCTAGAAACATGGCATTTAGATATAGAAGACTTCCTGGATTTACGGAGAAATACTGGTGATGACAGAAGAAGAACCCATGACATGAATACAGCTAATTGGATACCAGATTTATTTATGAAAAGAGTCATAGAAGAAAAAGAGTGGACTCTTTTTTCACCCGAGGAAACTCCAGATTTGCATGAATTACACGGAAGTAAGTTTGAGGAAGCTTATGTAAGATATGAATCGCAAGTTGATTTAGGCAAGATTAAAAAGTTTAAGAAAATTCATGCACCTGAACTTTGGAAGAAGATGCTTACACGAATCTTCGAAACCGGACACCCATGGATAACTTTTAAAGATGCTTGCAATGTCAGGTCCCCGCAGGACCATGTAGGAACTGTGCATAGTTCTAACCTATGTACTGAAATAACTTTGAATACATCCCCGGAGGAAACCGCTGTATGCAACTTAGGCTCGATTAACCTAGAAAAACATATTACTGAGGATGGGAAATTAAACAGAGAGTTGTTAGAGAATACGGTAAAAACTGCAATTAGAATGCTAGATAATGTGATTGATTTAAATTTCTACCCAACAATAGAAGCGAAAAATTCGAATTTCAAACATAGACCAATAGGATTAGGGGTTATGGGTCTCCAGGATGCTTTATTTAAGGTCGATTTAGCCTTTGAATCCCCTAAGGCCCTCAATTTCTCTGATCAGTTACTAGAGTTTATTTCTTATAACGCTATTCTTGCATCGTCTGGTTTAGCCAAAGAACGAGGAGCTTATGAATCCTTTAAAGGTTCAAAGTGGGAGAGAGGAATTTTTCCATTAGATACTCTGTCATTACTGGAAAAAGAAAGAAACGATACAATAGAAATAAATAAAATCACATCTTTAGATTGGGCGAAATTGAAGAAGCAAGTAAAAAAACACGGAATGAGAAATTCTAATACAATGGCTATTGCACCTACTGCAACAATATCTAATATAGCCGGTTGTTTTCCTTGTATTGAGCCAATTTATAAAAATATATACGTAAAATCCAACATTAGTGGAGAATTTACAGTTGTAAATTCATACTTAGTTGATGATTTAAAAAAACTAAATTTATGGTCTCAGGAAATGTTAGAGAAAATAAAATATTTTGACGGAAACCTCGACCAAATAGAGGAAGTGCCCGAAAAACTAAAAGAAAAATACAAAGAAGCTTTCTCTATAAATCCAATGGTGCTCTTAAAACACACGGCTGTAAGAGGAAAATGGATTGATCAAAGTCAATCCCATAACATCTTCATGCAAGGTGTGTCAGGAAAACTACTAAGCGATATTTATATTAATGCTTGGAAGCTTGGTTTAAAGACTACTTATTATTTGAGAACATTAGCTGCTACACAAATTGAAAAATCTACATTAGATGCTAACAAATTTGGTTATACTCAAAAGAGGGAATACAAGAAGATTGAAGATGAACCAGAAGCAGGTGGTTCAAAAGAAGAAAAATCTGCAACTGATGTAACAGCATGTAGTCTGATGGATCCAGACTGTGAAGCATGCCAATAGAAAATTAGCGAGGAGAATACTATGTCTATCTTAAGTAATGATTCAAAAACGAATCCTAATAAAATATTGCCAATGACATACATGTGGGCAAGGGAGCACTATAAGAATGGTGTTGCAAACAACTGGACACCTGAAGAGATTTCTATGCAAAAGGATGTTGAACAATGGAAATCAAAAGATGTTATCTCAGAAACAGAAAGAAGAATGATATTGTGGAATTTGGGATTCTTTTCCACTGCTGAATCTTTAACTGCAAACAATATTGTCTTAACCGTTTATAAGCATGTTACAAATCCAGAAGCTAGACAGTATCTGCTTAGACAGGCTTACGAAGAAGCAGTCCATACCGATACTTTTATTTATTGTTGTGATACTTTAGGGCTTGATCCTGACCATATATACAACATGTATGAAACAATCCCTTCTATTAAAGAGAAAGATGATTTTGTGGTTAGTCTTACAAAATCAATCATGGACCCGAATTTTGAAATTAAAACCTCTGAAGACATACAAAAATACTTGCATGACATTGTGGGATATTACGTAATAATGGAAGGCATATTCTTTTACGCGGGTTTTGCGATGATGTTAGCCTTGAAAAGACAGAATAAAATGATTGGAATCGGTGAACAGTTTGAATATATAATGAGAGACGAAAGTATACATCTTGCTTTTGGTTGTGATTTAATTAATACAATAAAGGAAGAAAATCCAGTTATATGGACGGAAAATTTTAAAAAAACTATTTCTGACTTAATAGTTAAAGCGGTTGATTTTGAAAAACAATACGCATACGATGCTTGCCCAGAAGGACTTCTTGGTATAAATCCAGATCAATTTTCTCAATATGTTGAATATATTGCGGACAGAAGACTTGAAAGAATAGATTTACCAAGAGTTTATGATACAGAGAACCCTTTTCCTTGGATGTCTCAATCAGTAGACCTGTCTAAAGAAAAGAACTTCTTTGAAACCAGAGTAACAGAATACCAAACTGCTGGGTCTTTGGACTGGGATTAAATAAAGAAAATTGAGCTATTTCCCATTTACTTTTTAAATGGATCTTCCATTTCAGGATGCCAAAGTGCAAAATGGTTTTTGTGATTCTCAGTGTATGAACCTTCTGGATAAAAATTATCATAAAAATCTAGATCAATATGATGATTTTGAACCATCATTCTACAATACATGGCATCTGAAAAGGCTGGAAATCTTCCATATGTCTCATATAAATAAGTACAAATATCTTTGACTATTTCTATTTCTTTTTTTGAAGGCCTAGGAGTATCTTTTAAAACACCTGTTGGATCTTTGTATGGCATAAATTTTTCATCCCAATTCGACCATTTCATATCATTAAAAGCTTCAACAGCTTCATTCATATTCGAATAGTATGGAGGGGAATAAGCTTCAAAGAGTCCATCTAGCCCCACAGGAGCTTTTGATACAGCTTCTCCCCAATCTTGATCTTTAGCTTCAATGCATGTGAACCCTAATCCCTTATAATTATCATCTGCTCCCAACATGTAACGACTCTGAAATCCACTAAACATCCAACCGCCAAGTCCCAATATTTGTTGAGTGAGAGCTACATTTTGACAAAACATTGGTTGCTCTGCTATATACCCATTTGCAAATCTAAGCTCTGCTTCAATCAAAGGAACAGGTTTGCTTGTATCAATATATCCATCATCAATCCACTTTTGTGTACCAGCTGGAACCATTTTTTTTAACTCATCAATAAAATGAAATCTATGACCATCACGCATATAAAAAAATAGGATATTAATCAAACCCGCACTCAAATCGGTTACTGGCATCATTAGTGTTGTTCCTGGCTTATTAACACTCCAAGTATTATGGATTGCTAGACCAGGTGGGACTAAAGGTAAATCTGCTCTACCATTATGTATTTTAATTCTAGAAGCTTTGAATAATTCAATAATTTTTTCAATTTTTTTCTCTTTTGTAAGGCCTTCAATGCCTTTTAGATCTGAGGGCAGTTGATCATGAAGTTTTATTAAATAAAGACCATCGTCATTTGTATAAAAAAGTTCTGTTCTATGAATATCACCTAAGGAAGCAATTGTTTTACTCATAAACTTAACTTCTAAATCTAAACCTTTATGTGGAGGAAAATCAGATAGATTAATGTTTTTAATCCCTAAACCGTTCCAAACCAAAATAGCCTCTTCAATTTCACTTAATGGTATGGGCTTGTGTGATGATTTGAATTTTAAAGGTCCTTCGTCAATTTCACCACCCATAGCAAATCTTCTAGACCTTCTTTCATAAAGAGCATTTAAGAATGTATAATTTACTGCCGAGTCGATTCCCGGTGGAAATTTTGACATATCTTTATTTTAACTCAAAATAATCATTGCATATAAAAAGTTTTATGAAAAATTTATTGCTAGACTCTTTAAAAAAGGAATCCATTCTTAAAGGAGAGTTCGTTTTATCTTCTGGAGAAAAAAGTAACTACTACATTGATGCAAGAATAAGCACACTTTCTTCAATTTCTTTAGGCTATATTGCTGATATCTTCTATAAGGAAATAATAGAACAAAATTTAAATATAGTTGGCGGCCCTTCAATAGGTGCTGACCCAATAGTAGGTGCAATATTAGAAAAAGCGTCTAGAGATAAAAATTCTTTCAAAGGGTTTCTTGTAAGATCTGCTGACAAGGAGCATGGTACAAAGAAGAAAATAGAAGGTCCAGATATATCTAATAAAAAAGTTGTCATAGTAGAAGATGTAGTTTCAACTGGTGGTTCCATATTGAGAACTATTGATGAACTTGACCAAATTAATTGTAAAGTTGAGTTAATTCTATCTATTGTTGATAGAGAGATGGGTGCAAAAGAAAAGTTTCTTGAATCGAAGATTAGTTATAATCCAATATTTAAGATATCAGAATTACTTTAAGCTTGAAAAGCGTAACTTTAAATCTATGAAAGACAAATAAAGAGCAGGTATCAATACAAGGGTTATTAGTGTAGCAAAAACCAATCCAACACCTAAAGAAATAGCCATAGGAGCAAGATAAGCAGCTTCTCCTCGCGTTTGAAACATTAATGTAGCTAATCCACCAAATGTCGTTAAAGTTGTTAAGATTATTGCTCTAAATCTATTCTTTGCAGAATAAAAAACAGAAAAAGCATACCCATTCTTACTAACTCTTTTATTAATAAAGTTCATCAATATCAAACTATCATTTACCACAACACCAAGAAGGGCTACTACACCGATTAAACCTGTAATAGATATAGGATCTCCACGTAATAGGACTCCTACAGTAACACCTACGATTGTGAAAGGTAGAACGGACATTATCAAAAGAGGTTGAACATAAGATCGTAAAATAGTAGCAAGTATTAAAAAAATCAGCAATATTGAAATTATTGATGCCCTTTTTACACTTTCTAAAGATTCCCTAGTGTCTTGTTCTTCTCCTGCTAATACAAGTTTATAGTCAGGGTAATTGTTTTGAATCGTTTGGTAAAATTGTAATGCACTATAAATTACTTCTCTTGGAGTTGTTATATCTTCATCGATTTCGGCTGTTACACTCGCAGCCCTTTGTCGATTATATCTTGATATCCCAAGCAAATTAGAACTTAATTCTGCTTCAGAAAAATTTGAAATTGGTATAAATTCTCCATTAGAATTCATTACTAAATGATTTGAAATATTGTCGATGGATTGTGATCCCCATTCGCTTTCAATCTTTAATTTTATTTTGGCTTCTTCATCATTAATTCTTGTTGTATCTACTTCTATTCCATCAATTAAAAGCCTTATTTCTTTTCCAACTGAGGTTGTATTTACACCATACATAGCAGCCTTTTTTTCATTCACTTTTAAACTCAATCTAGGTTTTCCAAAAGTTAGATTATCGTTCACACCATAAACACCTTTTTTAGACTTTAAGAAAGTTTTTAGTTCTTTACTAATTTCATTTAGTATCAAAGTATCTTCTCCAATAATTCTTATATCCAGATCTTTACCTTTAGGTGGCCCAGTAGTTTGTACGAATTCTATGCTTGCGGGACCCACAATTTCTTTATTCACAATGGTTTGAATTTTCTTCATCGAATCTAATCCATTGCTGTCTCTTTCTTCAAAGTCGTGAAATTGAACTAAAATATTTGATATATGGTCTCCATATTGAGGAGGCTTCTTAGAGAAATCAACCCCTAATGTGGTTAGATAATTCTTTAATAATTTGGGAGACGTATTTTCCTTTACAATTGCCTCAACTTGAGATGTTTTTTCAGCAGTCAAATTTAAACTGTAATTTGAGGAATTTTGAATTTTTATCAGATATTGGTTTATGTCTGATGAATATAAAAGAACAAAGGGTATTTTTAAAAGTATAAAGGTACTCAATAAAAGCAATCCAAAAGAAAGCCCCAAAATTCTATACTTTATTCTTAAGCAAGCTATTAGCACTCTTAAATATTTTCTTCTCAATTTCTCAAATTGAGTTGCAAAGAACCCGGTGTCTTTTGTTGCTTTAACAAAATCTGCACAATGAGATGGCAATATGGTTAGCGCTTCTACCAAAGAGAAGAGTAAAGCAAATATTGCAACTTGAGGAATTATAGATAGAAAAATTCCTAGCGTACCTTGGGCAAGCAAAATAGGGAGGAGAGAAGCAATGTTTGTCATTATTGTAGCAATAACTGGCCATGCTACTTCTTTGGCGCCTTTTGCGGCAGCCTCTTTGGGCGCTAAGCCTTTTTGTATGTACCTTTTGACATTCTCTACAACAATTATTGCATCGTCTACCACAATACCAAGCACCATTATCAATCCAAACATTGTAATTACATTTAGGGATTCACCTGTGTACTGCATAAGGATAAAAGCCCCAAAAAAAGCAACAGGTAAGCCTAGGGCAGCAAGAAATGCAGATCTAAAATCAAGAAACATTGATAAAACTAACAAAACCGCAATGATTCCGTATATTCCAGTTTTCACCATGGAATCAAATCTTCCTTCTACCCAATAAGAAGAATCGTTAGACACAAAAACTTCAATCCCATCAGGCAGAGAAGTTTTAAAGTTTTTTATAACTTCTTTTATGCTTTCAACGGTTTCAATGGCATCTTTGTTTTTTTGCTTTTCTATCCAGAAAGATATTGAATTAAACCCATTAATTCTAGACAATGTCATATCTTCTTCCTGTCCAAGTTCTATTCTCGCAATATCTTTTAGAATCATGGGCATTTTGTTTATTTTTTTATTTAAAGGAATGCCTTCAAGTTCATTGAGGCTTTCAATTTTTCCTTTTGTCCTAATCGTATACTCTTGATTCCCTAACTCTAAAGCACCTGCGGGAAGGTCGATATTCCTAGATCTTATAGAATCTATAACTTCGTTTATATCTATGTTGTATTGTAATAATTTCTTTTGATCTATATAAATCCAAAAGACTAAGTCTCCATAGCCAGATTCAATTAAACTTTCTATAGAGCCTAATCGTTCAAGCTTGTCTTTTAAACGTTTTGCATAAAATCTGAGTTCGTTTTTATCCCCATTACTTCCTATCGATACATTTATCAAAGGAGCACTTCCTTTTACATCTTTTACAATTGGATCGTTAATATCCTCTGGAAGATCATTTTTAATTTGGGATATCTCAGACCTTATTTCTTGAGCTATTTCTTCTGTATCTTCGTCTGCAAACAATTCGGCAACAATAAATGATCGAGATTCTGATGATTGAGACTTTATATTCTTTATTCCAGATATGCTAGATATTTTATCTTCAATAGGTATTGTAATTAATTTTTCAACGTCCTCTGCTGTAGAATTCTCATGTATTGTCAGTATTGTTACTTTTTCAAAGCCGACGGAGGGAAATAGTTCTTTGGGTAAATTAAAACCTACATAAAGGCCAAATATTATTATTGTTGCCATTAAGAGATTTGAAAATACTGGATTGTTTATTGAATAGTCAATAAGTTTCATTAATTATTCAATTACCTCAACTTTGGCACCATCTTCAAGACCCGAATAGCCTTCTATTATTATTCTTGTTAGTTCAGGAACAGTTTCAGCTTTTACTATAGATTCATTATTGTTTAGGGGGATTGGAGAAACATTTATTTTTTTAGCTGCTCCATTAACCTCAACAAAAATAAAAGACTTATCTCCCTCGTTAAGTATGGCCTTGCTTGGAATCGCAATGTAATTTTCAAATTGTTGTATTTGTATTTGTATTTCTATTACTTCACCTGGAATAAAATTTTCTTTAGAGTTATCAATCTTAAACTCAAGTACGTAAGAAACGTTGTCTTTATCAATTTTTCGACTTATACCTATAATTTCTGAAACAAATACCTCTTTACCTTTTTTGATTTCAATTTGTTTTGTGGAGCCCTGGATTTTTTTTGCGTTATCTGAACTCAATGTGGATTTACCTATTAGATAAGAGTTATCTATAAATTCAAACAATCTTTTACCTCTAGATACTTTCTGTCCAATATCCTGATAAAATTTATTAATATATCCATCGAATGGAGCTACAACATTTAAATTGTGAAATTCCCACAAGACTCTTTTGTATCTTGCTTCTTGTGCGTCATGTTCACCTTTTGTTTGATGAAATAAATTTTTTTTTGTATTTAACTCATTTGATGAAATTATTTCTTTTCCATATAATGCTAGGGCATTTTTATAATTCCTTGCAGCATCATCAAGTCGAGCCTTGTGCGAAGCTAGCAAGTCTTCAGTTTCCTTCAATTCTAACAATTTACGAGTATCATGCATTTTTAAGACAACGTCATCTTTTTTAACAAATTGCCCTATTTCATAGTTTCTTGTTTCTATGGTTCCATCTACTTCAGCTAGGACATTGATTGATTTCAAGCTATATAATTTCGCAAGCATGCTTAATTTTTTGGTGAAATTGCTTACATTTCTGTCTATGACCACAACCCTTTTGCTTGGAAATTCGGCTTGAATACTGCTTCTATCGCCAAATTGGTAATAAAAAGCACCTATAATACATAACGCGAATATCACAAAGAACCGAAAAAAGCTTTTATTCATTGGAGAACCTGTCATTGATAATATACATGATTTTATTAGATAAAATTTGCAATTTTAGTCTTAAAAAACTATTATATGAAAATAAGACTAATTAACATATTTATTGGAGGATTTTAATAATGGCACTAACAAAATCACAAATAACAGCAGCTTTAGCAGAAAGCTTAGGAATTTCTAAAGCAGATTCTGCCAGATATTTAGATACATTGGCAGGTTTAGCATGCAGCGAAGCTAAGAACAATGGTAGTTTTACAATTCCAGGTTTGGGGAAATTAGTACTAGTAGACCGTAAAGCTAGACAAGGAAGGAACCCACAAACTGGTGAAGTTATTCAGATTCCTGCAAAGAAAGTTGTAAAGTTTAGAGTTGCAAAAGCATGTAAGGAAGCTGTACTTTAATACAAAGTAGCAGTTTGCATAGATTCTTTTTTAATCTTTTAGCTTGAGCTTAGTCTGATTTCTTTCACTTTATCAGCGATTTCTTTTGATAATAACTCTTTTGAGATCAGACCAAGTTCTTTAGTTTTTCCATCTTTAGAAATTAAAAAAGAGAAATTACTATTTTTACCAAATCCCGAATCTTTTTCTGATACATCATTGGCGACGATGAAGTCAAGATTTTTTTTCTGAATTTTCTTAAGCGAATTTTCAATTACGTTGTCAGTTTCAGCTGAAAATCCAACGAGTATTTGTTCCGTTTTTTTCTTTGATCCAATATATTCCAAGATATCAACTGTTGCCTCCATTTCAAAAGTAATCTGCTTCATCTCTTTCTTAATTTTCTTTTTGCTGATTTCTTTAAACTTGTAATCTCCAACTGCAGCTGATTTGATTATTACGGAGTAACTATCTAATTCTTTTATTATATGTTGCTGCATTTCTTCTGAGGATTCACACTTATAATACTTAGGGAACAATTCAAAGTTTTCTTCTACATAGCCAGATACTATTTCTAATTCAGCTCCTCTAGAATAAAATTCATTTGCTAGACAAAAACCCATCTTACCTGATGATGGATTAGATAAAAATCTTACGGGATCTAAATATTCTCTTGTGGCTCCGCATGTAATAAGTACTTTCTCTTTTGCTAAGTCACTTTTTGATACTTTTTTTTTAATAGACATTAAAATTTTGTCTATATCAGCCAATCTTCCTTTCCCTTCCCAACCACAAGCTAAATCGCCCACACCAGGCTCTACAAATTCTATACCTAAGTTTGAAAGTTTATTTATATTCTCTTGAATCAATGGGTTTGTAAACATATTTACATTCATAGCAGGACAAATTAATACATTCGATTTTGTGGCAATTAGAATATTTAACAATAGGGTATCAGCAATACCATTTGCATATTTAGAAATAAAATTTGCTGTGGCTGGACAAATAACAATCAAATCAGAATTATCAGCAAGATCTATATGGGATATGCTAGACTCGTCGGAATCATACATATTTGTATAAACTTTGCGTCCAGAAAGAGATTGGAACGTCATTTTGCTAACAAACTTTTCTGCATTTGGAGTCATGACAATATCGATATTGGCACCTTCTTTTATTAGTGCCCTAACAAGTTCGCAGGACTTGTAAATTGAAATTCCACCTGTAACACCTAATAAAATATTCTTTCCTTTTAAATTACTCATTTCATTTAACTTTCCCGTCTGTAATAGCGCCCTGCGAAGCTGAACTTACAAGAACAGAATATTTGTATATTGCCCCACTTAAATGCTTTTGTGAAGGCTTTTTCCATCTTCGCTTTCTTGTCAAAAGGTCTTTTTTGCTTACTTTTAATTGTAATGTATTAGTTGAGGAGTCAATCTTTATAATATCTCCATTTTTTATTAGAGCGATAACTCCCCCATCAAAAGCTTCAGGTGTAATATGTCCAACAACAAAACCATGAGTTCCACCTGAAAATCTACCATCTGTTATTAATGCTACTTCAGAACCAAGCCCTTGACCCATTATTGCAGAAGTTGGCGCAAGCATTTCTCTCATTCCGGGACCACCTTTTGGACCCTCATATCGTATTACAACAACATTCCCTTTCTTTATTCGCTTCTTTAGTATTGCCTTCATGCAATCTTCCTCTGAATCAAACACAATTGCTTTGCCTTCAAAAGACAACCCCTCCTTCCCAGAAATTTTTGCAACTGCTCCTTGAGGAGAAATGTTCCCCTTCATTATTACAATATGACTATCTTTCTTAATTGGATTCTCAACTTTTCTTACAACATTTGACCCCAAAGTATCCTTTATGTTTTTTAGATTCTCTTTAATCGATTTACCCGTAACAGTTAAACAGTCTCCATTAATCAATCCAGCATTTAACAATCTTTTCAGCAAAGGAGGCAAGCCACCTATTTCACAAAATTTTGCCATCATATGAGTACCGCTAGGTTTTAAGTCGGCAAGAACCGGCACATTCCTACCAATTTTCGTGAAGTCGTCAATATTAAGTTTAACTCCTACTGCGCTAGCCATTGCTAATAAATGCAGAACAGCATTAGTAGATCCACCCAGTACAATTGTAACTGTTATAGCATTCTTAAATGCATCTTTAGTCATAATATCTTTTGGTTTTATATCTTTTTTTATTAAATTTATTAGGGCTTTCCCAGATTCTATACAATCATATTCTTTCTTTTTTGAAACAGCAATTTGAGTTGAACTGCCAGGCAAACTCATTCCTAAGGCTTCAATGGCTGATGCCATTGTATTGGCTGTATACATACCACCACAAGAACCGGGCCCAGGGATAGCACATTCCTCAATTTTTAATAATTCTTCTTTAGATATAGTTTTATTTGAGTATGAGCCAACAGCTTCAAAAACAGAAACTACATCAACAGGTTTTTTTTTATAAATCCCTGGTAATATCGATCCTCCATAAACAAAAATGGAAGGTCTATTCAATCGTCCCATAGCAATTAAGCAGCCAGGCATATTCTTGTCACAGCCACCTATAGTTATTATTCCATCAAAGCCTTCAGCTACAGTTACTGTTTCTATTGAGTCAGCGATAACTTCCCTTGAAATAAGAGAATATTTCATACCCGGAGTACCCATTGATATCCCGTCGGATACAGTAATTGTATTAAAGATAATCGACTTGCCACCATTTCTATTAGCACCTTTGGAAGCAAATTCGGCTAACTTATTTATATGCATGTTGCACGGTGTGACCATAGCCCAAGTTGAAGCTACACCAATCATAGGTTTATCAAAATCCGGGTTAGTGAAGCCGACAGCTCTTAACATAGCTCTATTTGGAGCTTTGTCTAGACCACTTGTAACAGCTGATGAATATTTTTTTTTCATCTATTTTAGATTTTCTTCAACTGCCTGCCAGTTAACAATTTCCCAAAAAGCTTTTATGTAATCAGGTCTTCTATTTTGATAATTTAAATAATAAGCATGTTCCCACACATCTATACCTAGTAAAGGATGAATGCCAGAAGATAAAGGACTATCTTGATTAGGTGTTGAAATACAAACTAATTTCCCTGCTTCATCTTGACAGAGCCACCCCCATCCACTTCCAAATTGTTTTGCTGCCTTTTCAGAAAACTCTTTTTTAAAGTTTTCAAAATCTCCAAAATTAGAATTAATTAGTTCTGCAATTTTTCCCTCAGGTGAATTACTATTTCCCCCAGGTGCAATTATTTTCCAAAATAGTGAGTGATTAGAGTGACCACCTCCACCATTTCTAACCGCCCCCCTTATAGATTCAGGAACATCCTCTAAATTGATTAGAAGCTCTTCAACGCTCTTGTCAAAAAACTCAGGATAATTTTCCAAAGCTGCATTTAGATTAGTTATATATGTTTGATGATGCTTAGAATGATGTATTTCCATTGTTTTAGCATCTATATGAGGTTCTAGCGCATTATACGCGTAACCTAACTCAGGTAATGAATGGGCCATAATCGTGTACCTCCAAATTTAATTTACCAATATAAATATACACTATCTTGTTTTATTGTCTTTTTTGTAATGAAAAATATATGAAATTATTTTGTAGCATAATTTTGCAGTCAAAAAGTCACAAGAATGCATATTTTTTATTGGTGCTAACTCATTAATATCAACACCCACAACATTAGAATTAGATGCGATAATTCGAAGTAATTTAACAGCTTGATCCCAAAAAATACCACCAGGTTCAGGTGTTCCAGTTGAAGGCATTAAGCTTGAATCGAAAACGTCCAAGTCAAAAGTTAAATATACATTTTTACCTTTTATATCTTTTTCTATACCTTTCCATCTGTCTTTATCTTTCGCCCAAAAGATTTTAATTCTTTTTCTATTTTTATCGTAAAAGTTTTTTTCTTCAATTGATAAGCTTCTTATTCCTAATGAAACAACGTTAACATTTTTGTTTTCTAAGCATCTTCGAATTGTACAAGCATGTGAAAATCTTTCGTTTTGATAAGAGTCCCTGAGGTCAGCATGAGCATCAAAATGAATAAGGGTAAAGTTGTCGTACTTTTGTTTTAAAGCTTTAACTGATGAAATTGCAATTGTATGTTCACCCCCTAACACAACAGGTAGTTTTCCGATATTAACAATATCCAAAACTCTTTTTTGTAAAACAGCCAATGCTTTAGTTGTTTCTTTAGGTATTTTTTTTGATTTAAGAGTTCTAATTCCAATTGCTTTGTAGGACTCATAATCTAATTCCTCGTCATAGAGTTCTAATTGATGTGAAGCAGCAATTATTCTTTTTGGACCCTTCGAGGTCCCTTTTCCATAAGTTACAGAATGCTCTAATCCAAAAGGAATTATTATTGCTTGAGTATCTTTTAATTTTGGATTTGCAATTCCAAGAAATCCTTTACCTGATGATTCAAATTCCATTAAGTTATTTGCTAATTAAAACAACACATTTACATGCAATTGCCAAATTGTTTCCGATTGAATCGAGACCTTCTTTTGTTGTTGCCTTAACGGATATGTTCTCCCTTGGAATTTTCAATATTTTTTCTAAAGATTTTATTATTTTTATTCTGTGCTTGGACAATTTAGGTTTTTGACATATTAAAACCGAATCAATATTTTCAATTTTATAACCCTCTTTCTTCATAATTTCTAATATTCTTTTTAAGAAATAAGAGCTTTTTCGATTTTTGTATTTAGGGTCCGTGTTGCTAAAATGAGTTCCTATGTCCCCTTTTGCCAATGCCCCTAAAATTGAATCACATATACTATGTATAAGCAAATCCGCGTCTGAATGCCCATCAAGCCCTAAACTGGAAGGGATTTGAACTCCTCCTATAAACAGTTTTCTGTTTTTTACTAATCTATGAATGTCATAGCCTAATCCGATTCTATACATTTTTAAATAATATTTTATACATATTTAAGTCTTCTTTGGTAGTTATTTTTTTATTATATTCATTGTTTTCAAAGATTTTTACTCTATACCCATTGTTTTCTAATAGCTGTGCTTCGTCAGTATATTTTGAAAAATCAGAATCAGTTTCGTAACATTTTTTCAAAACACTATATTTGAAAATTTGTGGCGTTTCTGAATGCCAAAGTTTTTCTCTTTTTAAAGTTTTATTAATTAAATCAGAACCAGCCGTTTTTTTAATAGTGTCTCTTACCTTTGAGGCTAAAATTATTCCATGGTTCTTTCCTAGTGATTTTGACATTTTTTTTATGGTGTTTGAGTTGAGACTCGGTCGTGCAGAATCATGAATTATTACCAATCCACTATTGCCACTGATTTTTTTAAAAGCATTAAAAACACTTGCCGCTCTAGTTCGTCCTCCATTGCATATAGTTACATTTAAATCTATGGAATATTCTTTTAGCAATTTTTTAATATAAGCAGCTCCAACTTCTTTGTTAACAGTTATTATAATTTGGACTAAGTCCCTTAATTTAAGAATAGATTTCAAAGAGTAAATAATGGTGGGTGTTCCATTGATTAGTTCAAATTGTTTACCTTTTTTTGTTTTGCCAAATCTATCTCCACGGCCCGCAGATGTTAAAATAAAAACTAATTTATTTTCTGACATTCTTAATTGTTTGATATGGTGCTATCTTTATCTCTAATATCTCCAAGCTTAGAGAAAATCATGCGGCCAGTAGGTGTTTGGATAACACTTGTTATAACAACATTAATTTCCTGACCAATATGTTTTTTTGCATTATCAATTACAACCATTGTACCATCGTCAAGGTAGCCAACTCCTTGATTTTCATCTTTACCTTCTTTTATAACTTTAATCTTCATGTGTTCGCCAGGAAGAATTACAGGTCTCAACGAATTAGCTAATTGATTAACATTCAGCACTCTAACCCCTTGAAGGTTTGCGACTTTAGTTAAATTAAAATCATTTGTAACCAGATGTCCTTTGATCTCCTTTGCTAGTCGGACTAACTTTAAATCAACTTCTTTAATACTCGTAAAGTCTCTATCAACTATTTTAACTTTTACGTTCTTTTGCTCTTGCATTTTCTTTAATATCTCAAGGCCCCTTCTTCCACGTACTTTTTTTAAAGAGTCAGATGAATCAGCGACCCATTGTAACTCTCTTATAACAAACTGTGGAACCACAATTTCACCTTCTAAGAAACCAATTTCAGAAATATCAGAAATTCTTCCATCGATAATTGCACTTGTATCCAGCACTTTCGCAAAAAAGAATTCTTCTGGAGTACCTTTGGCTGGTTCAGGATCAGTGCCCTTTTTAAGGCCGACTGCAATCCCAAGGCAAAGGATAGATAAAAAAACTATAGGATATGTAAATATTGGATATTCTCTATCCAAACCTACAATTTGAGAAAAATATGCAAAAGTTAAAAATAATAATAAAGCAGCACCAGTTCCTATGGTTGCACCAACTAAAGCTTTAGCGCTCAAATTAGTAAACAATTTTTCTGAATAGTAAACAAAGAAGAATGTTACCAATCCACAAAATATACCGATACCCACGGCATATGGTAATATCAATTCCCCAGCTTCTATAGTGGTTACAGTCAGCCAGAAGCCAGCTATTGTACTTATAATCGTAAAAATTATTCTTAAAGGACTCATACGCAAAATTATAAATTATGAGGGTCAATTAACAAGTTTAAGCAAATCTTAAAGAAAATGTTATGGTAATATTCTTTAGTGATTCTATGATTGAAAGATACTCATTAGACAAAATGAAACTAATCTGGTCAGATGAGAACAGGTACCGAAAATGGCTAGATGTTGAGATTGCAGTATGTGAAGCATGGAGCTATTACGGACATGTCCCAAAATCCGCAGTAAAAAATATAAAGAAAAAAGCAAAGTTTTCAGTAAAAAGAATTAATTCAATAGAAAAAGTTACCAAACATGATGTAATTGCCTTTACAACAAATTTAGCTGAATCAATAGGAAAAGATTCAAGATTTATTCACATGGGACTTACATCGTCTGATGTTTTAGATACATCCTTGTCTTTGCTAATTGTTGAATCTGGCAACTTGATTAAAACAGAGTTAAATAGACTCATAACTGTTCTTACTAAAATGGGAAGAAGATATATAAGAACTCCTATAATAGGAAGATCTCATGGTATTCACGCAGAAGTTACAACTTTTGGTCTAGTTGTAGCAAATTGGCTTGATGAAGCAAAAAGAGCTCGAAAAAGGTTGGACAACTCTATTGACCTTTGCAAGGTTGGTAAAATGTCTGGTCCAGTAGGTACTTATTCTAACATAATGCCAAAGATTGAAACTAAAGCTTGCTCACTACTAAAACTGAAACCCGCAAATGTAAGCAGTCAAATATTAAATAGAGATTATTATGCAGATTATTTTACATCCTTATCTTTTATCTCTTCTTGTATAGAGAGAATATCAGTACAGATTAGACACATGCAAAGGACAGAAGTTCTAGAAGTTGAAGAGCCCTTTGCAAAAGGTCAAAAAGGATCATCTGCGATGCCACACAAAAGGAATCCAATATTATCTGAGAATCTAACCGGTCTTTCAAGAATTGTTAGGGCTAATACAATTGCATCATTTGAAAACATTCCGCTTTGGCACGAAAGAGACATTAGTCACTCGTCAGTTGAGCGAGTTATTGGTCCTGATTCTTCTATCCTGACACATTTTATGTTACACAGAGTGAGCAATATGCTTGAAAATTTAAATGTATATAAGGACAACATGCTTTCCAACATATGGAGTTCTCGAGGAGTTATCTTCTCACAAAATATTTTAGATAAACTAATCAAAAAAGGTCTAAGTAGAGAGCGGTCTTACGAGATAGTTCAAAGAATCGCACATGATTCTTGGAATAACAAAAAAGACTTTAAAGAATTATTGCTAAATGACAACGAAGTTAGAAATATTTTAAATAAAGTAGAAATAGAAAAATCTATTAGCCTAGATAAAAAGCTTTATTCTAATGCGGAATTAATATTAAAGCGGGTAATTAAATCAAAATGAAAAAGATTTTAAGCGTATCCATCTTTTTATTAATACTTTTTCTTGGGTGTGATTTTATAAAAGAAAAAACAAGTTCTGCACCTGAAATAACAAAAGCAGAAATTCTAATCAAATTTAAGAAAAATTTTGCTGATGTGATTCCTGAAGAAACTCTTTTGCAGGTAGCTGGCTTGAAGAGCTCTCCAATAGATGGACTTCAAGAAGGCGTAATACTTTTTAAAAGTCTGGAAGGAACTAGACAATTATCTTTTTTGATTTCGAATAATGGCGAATACATCATCTTTAACCCCGAGTTGTATAATCTAGAGGGACCAATTACTAACAAAGGATTAATGAACCAGGTTGATTTATCATCTTCCCCTAAATACGGATCCAGCAATCCTAATTCGATTAATATAGTTGAGTATTCGGATTTTCAATGTCCAGCTTGTGGATATGCGGCCCGTGAAGTTGTAACAGTGTTAAAAGAGAAGTATGGTGAAAGGATAACTCTTCACTTCAAACATTTTCCTTTGAGTTTTCATAAATGGGCAGATGATGCAGCATATTATACAAGTTGTATAAATACCGAATTCGGTTCTAATAATTTCTGGAAAATGCATGATTTAATATTTAATTCTCAGGATCAAATTAAAGAATCAACTTTCAAGGAAGATGTTATAAAACTTGCAAGTAATGCGAATTTAGATTTTCCATACAAAGAATGTTTAGAATCATACAACAATGAAATATACAAAAAAAGCGTCCAATCTGATTTAGATGAAGCGATTCGATTGGGTATTAATTCTACACCTACCTTTGTTATTGAAGGATATTTAGTAACTGGGGCTGATTTGTTTAAGATAATTGAGGCTATCGAAAAATTCTCTGAATAATTTATTCCGATATGAAATTTTTAAACCAAATAGACAAAATAGTATTGGATAATATAGACAAAATTAACCTTTGGATTAATGAAAAAAAATTAGAAAACAATTTGCCATTCTATACTTCTGTGGATTTAAGAGTATCAAAAAATAAAATTGCAGCTGTAGATACAAATATTTTCCCAGCAGGTTTTAATAATTTGTCTGAAAAGTTTTTAGCCAGAGCGGCAGAAGTTACAATAGAATATAAAAGGCTCAAACACAAATTAAAGGTTAAAAAAGTATTGATTGTTCCAGAGTTACATACAAGAAACCGTCATTATTGGGAGAACGTACTTTCCATTGTCAAGATTCTGGAATTAGCAAAAATTGAAACAAGAGTAGGACTTGTATTAGAAGGCCAATCTGAATCAGAATTCGAATTCGAAGCTATTTCAGGAAAAAAACTTATTGCAGAAAGAATTACAAGACAAGATGATAGGATAAAGCTTACAGATTTTGACCCAGACCTTGTTCTTATCAACAATGATTTTTCAGATTCATCTCCTGCAATATTGTCAGACCTTGAACAAATTGTTGTCCCGCCAACAGAAGTAGGATGGCATTCTAGAAAGAAAAATATTCACTTTGAATTTTACAACAAGCTTGTTGAAGAGTTTGCTAATTTAATAGGTATGAATCCGTCTCATTTTCTTTTAGAAACAAGACTTGTACAGAATATTGATTTCGAAAATAAGGAAGATAGAGCAAAATTAGCTAGCGAGATAGAACAAATGCTTTCATCTCTTAGTCCCGAACATGTAGACAACCAACCATTTTCATTTATCAAAAGTAATACTGGCACCTATGGAATGTCAGTAATCAAAATAACTAATGCTGCTGATGTAGTTAATTTGAATAGGGATGGGAGAAAAAAAATGAAGGTTTCAAAAGGTGGCAGACAAATCAAGGATATTATTATTCAAGAAGGAGTAGAAACTATCTATTCAAACAAAGAACCAGTTTATTACTTGATTGATTGTGAATTAATAGGGGGTTTTTACCGTACAAATAATCTCAGAGGTTCGACTGAAAATTTAAATACCAAAGGGATGGACTTTGAATGCTTATGTGGAGACCCAAGCCACTCTCAATGCGAAAATTTCATCCATCCTTCTCTTGAAATAATTGCTAAAATAGGATCACTTGCTACTGGTTACGAAATAAGCTATTTAATGAAAAACAATTAGTCATCAAACGACTCTTCATTAAGCGCTTTATTGTAAGCAATTAAGGCATCTCTTCTAGACAAAATTCCTATTATTTTTTTCGAACCTGGCTGTGATACAACAGGCAGCATGTCACCTTTGTCCCAGTGTTTAAGGACCTCTAGCATTGATTCTTCAGGTGTAACAGTATTTACTTTTACAGAAGCTAAATCTTTCATAATGACCACATCTCTTAACTCTTCCTCTAGAACCCAGCCTCTATAATCTTGTGTTGAAATAATTCCTGACAAATTATCATTCTCATCAATTAGCGGAAACGTTGTTAGTTGTGTTGTTGGCAAGAATTCTATGAACTTACCAAGCGTCATCTTCTCAGGGATTGTAACCACACTTCTCTTCATTATTTCACTTACTTTCATATTGCTTAATATGGTGGATTCCTCATTTTGAATTAACTCAATATTATCTTTTTTTAAGTAGCATGCTTCGAAAGACCTTCCAATTATTAGCCTATAAATTGATGTCCCTATTACTGAACTAACCATAATAGGAAGAACTGCTTGATAAGTTTGAGTTATTTCGAATGTAAAAAATATTGAAGTTAATGGAGCTTGCGTCATTGCAGCAAGAAAAGTCCCCATCCCAACAATTGCATAGGATGTAGTTAGGTCGCCAGTGTCAATGAATTCTGAATAAAAAAGTGTTTCTACTCCATAACCAAACATATAGCCGCAAATAGCACCTAGAAATATAGAAGGAGCAAAAATACCTCCTGGCCAACCACTGCTTAATGTTATTGAAGTAGCAAGCGGTTTTAGTATTAATATTCCAGCTGCAATCCACAATGTGTATTCAACAGCAAAGATTTTTTTAAGAGATTCTGTACCGTTCCCCAACACATCAACTCCTATCCCCAACGGTATAAATGCTATTAATCCAAGCAATATACCTCCAACGAGTGGCCTTATTCTTTGTTCAGGAAAGATTTTTTCAAATCTTTTTTCAACAACAAAATGGAATTTTGTAAAAAACGAAGAAGCAAGCCCGATTGCTATGCCCATTAACGCATAGATTAGAAGTTCTCTGTAGCTTACCAATAAAAAATCAACATTGTAAAAAATATTGTCAGAACTATAAAATCCTGCAACAACAGTTGCAGTAGCAGCAGAAATTACAACTGGCAAGAAGCTCCTAATCTTGATGTTTCTTAAAAGTGTTACTTCTTCAACAAACAGTACTCCAGTAATAGGAGCATTGAATGTTGCAGCTATCGCACCTGCAATACCACAAGCAATAAATATTTTTAAATCAGCTTTTTTTATTCTTATTTTTTGGCCTACTATACTTCCTATAGAGCCACCGAGTTGTGCCATTGGACCTTCTTGTCCGACTGAACCACCAAAACCCAAAGAAATTATTTGTGAAAAACTTTTTACTATAGTTTCTTTAATTGTTATAAGACCACTACCTTGAGAAACATTGTGTATAAAAGTATGAAATTTGTACCCTAGAATATCTTCTTTTTTTGCAAAGTAAGTTAGAAAAAAAAGTATTAGACCACCAATTATTGTTCCGAATATAACCATATTCTTTTCTATTAGTGGATTTAAGAAAGAAGATGAAATTAAATTATATAAAAAGTGAAATATTAAGTTAGAAAAACCTGCACAGATTCCAATTATGAATCCAATTAATATGAAATATGTATACTGGTTGGTCCATAAATTAGCTATTACACTGCGTATTTTTCCGCTCATTTATATCTACTTATATTATCTCTAAATATTAAGTTTGACTATAAGATTGTTTCATGAGAGAATTTCGTCCGAGGTTCTAGGAATGACATTAGATAGCCCAGATCATTATTCTATAGCCAGTTTTTTCTTGGCACTTGCAAGTATTTTCGTATTCGGAAAGGTAATAAGTTCTCTTTTTGTTAGAATTAAACAACCAGAAGTATTAGGTGAACTAATTGCCGGTGTCTTGCTTGGGATACTTGGATTTATACCACTTTATGGAGAGCTGGGATACGACTTTTTCCATCTTTTGGCTGAAGTAGGTGTTGCTATATTGCTTTTTGAAATTGGGCTTGAAACAGATTTACAAGAACTATTGAATGTCGGGATTCCTTCTTTGGCTGTTGCAATAATAGGAGTTGTAGCTCCTTTCTTTCTGGGCTATTATTGCGTATTCCTTTTAAATGATTTTGGTTTTCTCAATTTTGAAACTGAATCTAGACTTTTCCTTACAGCGTTAACTATCGGTGCCACATTAACTGCAACAAGTGTAGGCATTACCGCCAGAGTACTATCAGAACTAAAAAAATTAAAGACAGTAGAATCTAGAGTTATTTTAGGAGCAGCTGTTATAGATGATGTAATAGGTCTAATAATTTTAGCAGTTATAAGCGCTTTAATAACTACTACAAGTATTGATGGTGGAACATCAATTAAAATTACTTCGATAGGACTAATAACTGTTAAAGCAATAGGTTTTCTCTTCTTAGCTATAATAATTGGCAATCTTTTCACCTCTAAACTTTTTGTTTTTATCCATCGACTTAAGGCCAGAGGAAGTCTGCTCCTGGGAGCACTGGCTTACACTTTTATTTTTGCTTATCTGGCGCAACTTGCTGGACTAGCTCCAATTATAGGTGCATTTGCTGCAGGATTGTTATTAGCAAAAACCAATCAAAAAACACTAATTGAAGACAGACTAAAACCGGTTGCAGATGTATTTATACCAATATTTTTTATAATGGTAGGATCAGCAGTCGACATCTCAGTATTCAACCCCTTTATTAAGGAAAACATTGCTGTTATAATCTTAGCTTTAGTTTTATTTGTAATTGCGGTAGTTGGTAAATTGGTCAGTGGATTGGGCGCTTTCTCTTTAAAAGCTGATAAGTTTGTTATAGGGATAGGGATGATACCAAGAGGAGAGGTCGGTCTGATTTTTGCTTCAATGGGACTTTTATCAGGTGTTCTGAGCAAGAGCGAATATTCAGCTTTGACTGTTATGGTTATGTTGACCACGTTTATTGCCCCGCCACTACTTTACCGGTTTTTTAAGGACTAATTGATGAGATTGCTTTTTATATTCCTTTTTGTGATAACAGCTACTAAAGCTTTTTCGGCTGATTCATCTAATGTTCTCTCAGTGGATTTTACATTCTTTATTCAACTAGGACTGTTTATTTTTACAATACTTTTTCTTAACAAATTTCTTTTTCAACCACTACTTAATTTGAAAGATGATAGAGACATTGAGACTTTTGTAAAAATAGAAAGAGCAAGAAATATCGAAGAACAATCAGGAGAGTTGGATTCTGAATATAAAAAGAGGATTGTAGATTTCAAATCGGAAATGGAGAAACTATCTAATGAAAAGATCAGTGAAGCAAAAAAACAAGCAGAAAAAATCATAAAAGAAGCGGAAGCGGATTCTATAGCATCGATAAAGCAAGCTAGAGAAAATTTAAATTCAGAACTTATTGATTCAATAAAACTAATGACAATTGAAGATATAAAAATTAAAAATGACAATGTTTCAATGAAAATAAAGGAATTATCAAGGGTTATAAGAAGTAAAATAAATTAACATGGCAGAAGATTTAAATATTATAGGACAACTTAAATTCGCATCGCAGCACTTATTTAATCTTATCCTTTTTTGTGCGTTACTCTATTACTTGCTAAGAAAGCCTGTATCCACATTTTTTTCTTCTAGAAGCCAAAAAATTAAAAATGAGATTGAAGAAGCTTCAATTATAATCGATGATGCGCAAAAAGCTTATGATGCCAATTCAGATAAATTGAAATTAATTGATTCGGAAATGAGTACGATTAGAAATTCAATTGACACAATTACAAACAAAAAAATTACTGAGATCACAGAAAATGCTAATTTCATAGCAAACAAGACAAGGAAAGATACTTTGGATACAATTCAGTTAGAATCCATAAGATTAAAAAGTGATATCGAATATGAAGTATTAAACAAGTCGATTGAACTTGCGCAATATGAAATTAAAAATGATATTGATGAAGAAAAAGATAAAGTTTTAATTTCGTCTTTCTTGCAGGAGGTTAAGCAGAATGTCATCAGCAACAGTTAACGATTTATTTCTAGCGCTTACATCAGAGTCGCTTTCCAAGGAAGAATTACAAAATGTTTATGAAGCCCTTTCAAAATTCGTTGAGATTTTTAATTCCAATAAAGATATTAGGTCCTGCTTGTCTAATGATATTTACCCTTCATCTGTGAAAGTTAATATTATTGAAGAGATTGTCCCAGAATCGAAACATACAAGAAAATTCTTAGAAACATTGATAGAATTCAAACTACTGAAATCTTTTATAGACTCAAGAGAATTTTTTCTCAAGAAACTAAGGGTAGTTCTAGGTAGAATTAAAATTGAAGTTACAACAATTGATACAAGCCAGCATGCAAAATTAGAACTAATTAGACAAAACCTTCAGAGTATCTGGGGTCAGAATATCGAAATTAATTTTATAGAAGACTCTAATATTATTGGAGGGTTGTTGCTTCAAGTAGAGGATAAATTTTTTGACGGCTCTTTGAATGGCAAAATAACTGAACTAAAAAATCTTAATTTTAAAGGAGAACTTTAATGTCAGAAGTAGATATACAAAGCATAAGCGATCAATTAATTCAAAAAATACAGGGGATAGAGTCTGATTTCAAATCCGATGAAGTTGGTACAGTTACTTCAGTTGGGGATGGAATTGCGAAAGTTTATGGATTGGACAAAGCAATGGCAGGAGAGCTAGTATCTTTTGATAGTGGTGTATTCGGTTTAGTTTTAAATTTAGAAGAAGATAGTGTAGGTGTAGCTATCTTTGGAGCTGACGACTTAGTTCTTGAAGGTGACAAAGTTAAAAGAACTGGAGAAATAGCTAAAGTTGGAGTTGGCGATCAGATGCTTGGTAGAGTTGTAGATGGTTTAGGAACAGCAATTGACGGAAAGGGAGATGTTGAAACTGATAATTCTATGCCCGTAGAGATTAAAGCCCCAGGAGTTATTGTAAGAAAATCTGTTCATGAGCCTTTACAAACAGGAATCAAAGCAATCGACTCAATGATTCCAATTGGTCGAGGTCAAAGAGAATTAATTTTAGGTGATAGGCAAACTGGAAAAACCGCCATAGCGGTTGACACAATAATTAATCAGAAAGGTAAGAATGTCTATTGCATATATGTTGCTATTGGTCAAAAACAATCAACAGTTGCTCAAGTTGTGGAAAAGTTAAAAGAAAACGGAGCTTTTGAATACACTACAGTGGTTGCTGCTAATGCGAGTGACCCTGCACCATATCAATTCTTAGCCCCTTTTACAGGATGCGCAATAGGTGAATTCTTTAGAGACTCGGGCAGACATGCTTTAGTAATTTACGATGATTTAACTAAACATGCTTATGCTTATAGACAGCTTTCACTTCTTTTAAGAAGACCACCTGGCAGAGAAGCTTACCCAGGGGATGTTTTCTACCTTCATTCTAGGCTTTTAGAAAGAGCAGCAAAAATGAGTGATGAAAAAGGTGGTGGATCACTAACTGCTTTACCTATAATTGAAACGCAAGCAGGAGACGTATCAGCTTATATTCCAACAAATGTAATATCTATTACTGATGGGCAAATTTATCTAGAAACAGATTTATTTTATTCTGGCGTAAGACCAGCAATTAATGTGGGACTTTCAGTTTCTCGTGTTGGTGGGTCCGCACAAGTTAAAAGTATGAAAAAAGTTGCAGGAACCCTAAGACTGGACCTTGCACAATATAGAGAAGTAGAAGCCTTTTCTCAATTTGCATCAGACCTTGATGATGCAACTAAATCACAGTTAGAAAGAGGTTCAAGGCTTGTTGAAGCTTTAAAGCAAGGTCAATATGTGCCCTTACCTGTAGAGAAGCAAGTTTTGTTAACTTTTGCTGTTACAAATGGACATGCTGACGACGTAGACGTTTCACAAATTGGTGATTATGAGCAGAAACTTTATGACTATTTTGATGCAAACCATGCAGACTTAATGGAAAAATTAAAATCCGAATTTTCCGACGAAATAATCACATCTTTAAAGGATGGGTTAGAAAAGTTTAAGGGAGTATATATATCTTAAAATGCCAAGCTTAAAAGAAATAAGAACAAAGATAGCAAGTGTAAAAAGCACAAAAAGAATCATGCAAGCCATGAAGATGATAGCTACCGTCAAGTATGCTAAGACGCAGATTATGCTTACTTCGTTTAGACCCTATTTTGATGCATATAAAAAAATTGTAACCGTAGTTTCTAATTCTTCAGGTGATTTAGATAATAAATTCCTCAAAGAAGATAAAAAAGCGGGAAAATCGCTTTTGGTTCTAATATCATCAGATCGAGGATTATGTGGCTCTTATAATGCTGGCTTGTTCCGCTTAATTGAGAAGCAAGATTTTTTACAGAAGGATGTCATTAAACTTTTTGTAGGAAAAAAAGGACAGGATTATTTCAAAGAGGACAGTTTTGGAGAAGAGATTTTCTCAGTAGACGAAAAGAATTACAAAGCTGTTTCGGAAAATGTAACAAATAAATTCCTAAAACCTTTCTTAGATGGACAATTTGACGAGGTTTATATAGCCTATAATAAATTTGTAAGCGCAATTACCCAAGTCCCTACGATTACTAAAGTATTACCTATTAACCTTGAATACACCAAGGATGGAAGTGAAGCAGTAGGGTCCGATATTTTAATTGAACCAGACCCAAATTTATTTATTGAAACTGTCTTCCCTAAGTTTTTAAATCTTACTGTATCAAGCCTTCTTCTTGAATCTGTTACAAGTGAACATGCTGCTAGGACTGCAGCTATGGACAGCGCTACAAGAAATGCAGATGAAATAATTAAGGAAACCACAATGTTATTTAATAAAACTAGACAAGCATACATCACAACAGAATTAATGGATATTGTGAATGGTGCTGAGGCTATAAAATAAAGGAGAATAAGTTATGAGTAATGATAATTTTGGACAAGTAATACAGGTTTTGGGACCAGTCGTTGATGTAGAGTTCTCTTCTGATGAACTCCCACCAATAAATAGTGCATTAAGATTGTCTAATCAATTAATTAATGATCAAGAATGGAATCTTGTAATCGAAGTCGCACAACAAGTAGGAAGCAAAAGAGTACGATGTATCGCTATGGATACAACTGATGGTATACAGAGGGGAGAAAAAGTTCTCGATACAGGGAAACCCATAAGTATCCCAGTAGGAAAATCCGCACTTGGTAGAATGATGAACGTTGTCGGCGAATCTATCGATGGTGGAGGACCAATAGAATCTGATAAACTTAGCCCGATACATAAGCCTGCCCCTACTTTTCAAGAGCAAAGTACGAAAACAGAAGTTTTTGAAACAGGAATCAAAGTTATAGATTTGCTAGCACCATTTTTAAAAGGGGGAAAGATTGGACTTTTTGGTGGAGCTGGAGTTGGAAAGACAGTTCTTCTTATGGAATTAATTAATAACGTTGCTAAAGAATATGGTGGTTATTCTTTCTTCGCTGGCGTAGGAGAAAGAACAAGGGAAGGAAATGATTTATATATGGAAATGAAAGAATCAGGAGTTCTTGGGAATACAGGGTTAGTTTTCGGACAAATGAATGAGCCGCCTGGAGCAAGAGCAAGAGTTGCATTAACAGGTTTGACATTAGCAGAACACTTTAGAGACGAAGAAGGACAAGATGTACTCTTGTTTGTTGACAATATCTTTAGATTCACTCAAGCTGGCTCAGAGGTCTCCGCTTTATTGGGAAGAATACCTTCTGCAGTTGGATATCAGCCAACACTAGCTACAGATTTAGGAGCACTTCAAGAAAGAATTACTTCAACCGTTAAAGGTTCTATTACTTCAGTTCAAGCTATATATGTTCCAGCTGATGATTTAACAGACCCGGCTCCTGCTACTACTTTTGCTCACTTAGATGGAACTATAGTTCTATCAAGACAATTGGCAGAACTTGGAATCTACCCTGCTGTTGATCCTCTTGATTCAACTTCAAGAATGTTAGATCCAAGAATAGTAGGGGAAGAACATTATAGAGTAGCCAGAGAGGTACAAAGAATTTTACAAAGATATAAGCAACTGCAAGAAATAATAGCCATACTTGGGATGGACGAACTTTCAGAACAAGATAAGATTGATGTCTCAAGAGCTAGAAAAATACAGAGATTCTTATCCCAGCCATTCTTTGTTGCAGCACAGTTCACTGGACTAGAAGGCAAATATGTATCAATAGAAGATACTGTTAAATCTTTTGATGAGATTCTAAGTGGAGAACTCGATGATTTACCTGAACAAGCATTTTATCTAGTAGGCAGTATTGACGAAGCAAAAGATAAAGGAAAAAAAATAGACTAATAAAATGGCTAATAATTTTAAATTGAAAATTTACACTGCAGAACAAATCTTATATGATGGTTCAGCTAGCTATATCTCGGCTCAAAATTCCGCAGGTCAATTTGGTGCTTTTGCTGGCCATACAACTTTTTCTTCAGATATAGTTGACGGAAAGATTCAAATTAAATCCGTTGATGGAATTGAAAGTAATATAGAAAATGGCCCGGGTGTTATAAGTATTAAGTTAGATGAAATCACAATTGCTTTAGAATCGGGAAATTTAGTTTAAAACCTAGTCGTAATAATAATCCAATCCTAAGTGATTTATTGTCTCTTCGCCAGCAAGAAATCTTAAAGTGTTTTTAAGCTTCATCGATTGAATAAATACATCATGCTCTGGATACAAACCTTCTGCATGCATAGGGCTCTTAAAATAAAAAGACATCCATTCTTGTATTCCTTTCATTCCAGATCTTTGAGATAAATCCATAAACATTATCAAATCTAGAACTATTGGTGCAGCTAAAATGCTATCTCTACAAAGAAAGTTAACTTTAATCTGCATTGGATATCCCAACCATCCAAATATATCTATATTGTCCCAGGCTTCCTTCTGGTCTCCTCTTGGTGGATAATAATTGATTCTAACTTTATGATAAAAATCACCATACAGTTTTGGATGAAGCTCGGGTTGAAAAATATGGTCTAATACACTTAACTTACTTTCTTCTTTAGTCCTAAAATTTTTAGGATTGTCTAATACTTCTCCATCTCTATTGCCCAAAATATTTGTAGAGAACCAGCCATTAAGACCGAGCAACCTGCTTTTGATTCCTGGTGCAAGAATTGTCTTCATTAATGTTTGACCAGTTTTAAAATCTTTTCCAGCAATTGGAACTTTATTCTTAAGACTTAATTCGGTAAGTGCAGGTATGTCGGCCGATAAATTGGGTGCTCCATTTGCATATGCAGCTCCACATTTTATTGCCGCGTAAGCATAAATCATGCTAGGGGAAATATTTTTGTCATTAGATTTTAAGCCTTTTTCAAAAGCATTAATGCTAGCATGCACTTTGCTTTTTTTCATAAATATCTCAGTGCTACCACACCAGACCATAACTAGTCTTTTGATACCTTTCTGAGCCTTGAAATTCTCAATATCATTTATTAATTCTTGAGCAAGTTTGAAATAGTTTTTTTCTTTTTTGATATTTTTTCCTTTGAGGTTAGAGGCATATTTTTTGTTAAAAACAGCCCTTTCTGGAACAATAGATTCCAATGAAGTTCTAAGATTACTAAGAAGAGTTTCGTCTAATACACCAGCTTTAATTGCCGCGTCATAGCAATTTTCAGGATAAACATCCCATCCAAAAAATTCTAAATCTTTTATTTCTGTTAAAGGGACAAGGTCTTTAATAAGAGGTGACTTCTTTTTGTTTCTTTTGCCTAACCTAATTGTTCCCATGTGGGACAAAGAACCATACAGCTCACCAATTCCTAGCTTGTATGCCTCAATACCTGCGATGAATGATGTGCTAACAGCTCCACCAATTCCTGGTATTAATACACCAAGTTTGCCTTTAGGACTCGAAATCTTAAATTTTTTTTTCATTAATCAATTTTTATCTCTTAGAGAACTGGGATCCTCTTCTTGCTTTTTTCAGTCCATATTTTTTACTCTCGACCATTCTAGAATCCCTTGTTAATAGGCCTTTAGGTTTCAACTTTGAGCGTAAGGACTCATTATAAAGCACAAGAGCTTTTGATATTCCTAATCTAACAGCACCAGATTGTCCGGTAAGCCCTCCACCTAAAACTGATATATTAAAATCTAAATCATTTTTTGTCTCGGTTAAGTTTAGTGCTTCTGTCGCATGATTTACCCATGCCTCTCTAGGAAAATATTCATCTATATCTCGCTTATTGATTTTAATTTGACCACTTCCTTTGGTTAGCCAAACTTTTGCTATAGCATTTTTTCTTCTACCAGTTGCATAATATTTATCTGACATATTAAACCTCTAATGCCTCTGGATTTTGTGCTCTATGAGGGTGAGCAGAGCTAGAATACACCTTGAGCCTTTTCATTAAAACAGATTGTGTTCTATTCTTAGGAAGCATTCCCTTGACGGCTTTTCTTAAAACTTCTGTAGAATCTTTTTCGATTAAGTCTCGAGCTTTGATACTTCTTAGACCACCTGGATAACCAGTATTCCTATAATAAAATTTATGATCTAATTTCTTACCAGTAAACTTTACCTCGTCAGTATTAATTACTATTACAAAGTCGCCATTATCTGCTTCGGGGGTATATGTGACCTTGTTTTTACCAATTAATGCATTAGCTACTTTAGTTGCAAGCCTACCCACGACCTTGTCTTTAGCGTCTATAATTAACCATTTTTTATCGTTCATTTTCTACTCAGAATAAATAATTTTAAGCTATTATATTACTGTAATGCTTTTGCATGTCAAGGTAAGTCCTTTATAATACACTGATTTCTTGGGTATATTCTTATTGGCAGTTATAATCATAGACAAGTATGCAAGTAAGTAAAACATTAGATTACGCAGTAAGGTCACTAGTTCATATAGCTCAAGAGGAGAATAGTGTATCTACGATTGAGGGTATTTCTGCGAAACAACATATTCCGCAGAGTTATTTGGCAAAAATAATGAGAAAGTTAGTACAAAGAGGTCTTTTAAGATCATCAACTGGTCCTGACGGTGGGTACAGCCTAAAAAAGCAAGCTAACGAAATATCTTTAAAGGATGTTTATGAAGCAATTGAAGGAGATATGCAACTTGTAGATTGTATGGACAAAGGTCAACTATGTGAGCTTTTTGATTCATGTAATCAAAGAAGCGTTTGGGATCATCTCCAAGTCAACACTCTTAATTTTCTTGAAAATATAAGTTTACAAGATGTAACAGAGCGAAAATTCAACAACTAGAGAAGGATGAAAAAATTCATGGCTGAAGAATTAAAAATAGATAACGATAAAGCTACTAAAGAGATGCTCGAAAAAGAAGAATACAAATATGGCTTCATCACGGAAGTAGAGCAGGATGTATTACCAACTGGATTAAACGAAGATGTAATTAAATTCATTTCAAAGAAGAAGAACGAACCAGAGTGGCTATTAGATTATAGATTAAAAGCTTACAAAAAGTGGTTAACAATGAAAGACCCAGCTTGGGGAAAACTAAACATTACCCCGATCGACTTTAATAATATTAGTTACTTTGCAGGACCAAAGAAGAAACCTGAATCATTAGATGATCTTGATCCAGAGATATTAGAAACATATGAAAAGCTTGGCATCCCTCTTGAAGAACAGAAAATGCTTGAAGGTGTTGCAGTGGATGCAGTCTTTGACAGCGTCTCATTGGTTACAACATTCAAAAGCAAATTAGCTGAATTAGGTATAATTTTTTGTTCTTTTTCTGAAGCTGTATTGGAACATGAGGCTTTGGTCAAAAGATACCTAGGTAGCGTTATACCTTCGGGGGATAATTTTTATGCGGCTCTGAATGCAGCTGTTTTTACAGACGGCTCATTTGTTTATGTTCCCAAAGGTGTTAAGTGCCCTATGGAACTATCAACTTATTTTAGAATTAATGCTGAGAATACAGGTCAATTTGAAAGAACTTTAATAATAGCGGACGAAGGTAGTACGGTAAGCTACCTTGAGGGGTGTACTGCACCGAAAAGAAGTGATAGCCAGCTTCATGCAGCATGCGTAGAATTAATAGCCCATAATGATGCTACTATTAAATATTCTACAATTCAGAATTGGTATCCGGGTGACAAAAATGGAAAAGGGGGAATTTATAATTTTGTTACCAAAAGAGGCAATTGTGTTGGAAAGAATTCAAGAATTTCTTGGACTCAAGTTGAAACAGGTTCTGCTATAACGTGGAAATATCCAAGTTGTATATTGACAGGCGACAATTCTATTGGAGAGTTTTACTCGGTCGCTCTTACCAACAATAGACAGCAGGCAGATACTGGCACAAAAATGATTCATTTAGGTAAAAATACAAAGAGTACGATAGTATCTAAGGGTATTTCTGCAGGATATGGTCAGAACACGTACCGAGGACTAGTTGAAGTCTCTAAGAATGCGGAAAATGCAAGAAATTATACACAGTGCGATTCCATTTTGATTGGAGACAAGTGCGGAGCACACACTTTCCCTTATATAGAGATTAAAAACCCAACTGCTCAGCTTGAGCATGAAGCATCAACTTCAAAAGTTGGTGAGGATCAAATATTTTATTGTCAGCAAAGAGGAATGTCAGAAGAGGACGCCTTGTCATTGATTGTTAATGGATTCTGTAAAGAAGTTTTTAAAGAACTACCATTCGAATTTGCTGTCGAAGCCGAAAGACTTTTAAGTGTGAGCTTAGAAGGTAGTGTAGGATAGATTTACTATTAAATAAAAGGAGTTGATTTATGTTAAAGATAATCAATCTTCATGCTGAAATTGAAGGAAAAAAGATTCTAAATGGTATAAATTTAGATATTGAAAAAGGGCAGGTGCATTCTATTATGGGACCAAATGGTTCAGGAAAAAGCACTTTGGCTTCTATTCTTGCAGGCAAGGAAGATTATAAAATTACAGCTGGAGACATACTGTATAATGGTGAAAGTATTATGGAGAAAGCTCCAGAAGAGAGAGCTCAAGAAGGGCTATTTCTCGCCTTTCAATATCCAATTGAAATACCAGGAATTACTAATGCATATTTTTTACGAGAGGCTTTAAATTCAATAAGAAAATCTAGAAGCGAAAAGCCACTTAAACCTGTAGAGTTTGCTAAGCAGGCTAAAGATACAATGAAGTTATTGGAGATGGATGAGTCCTTGTTGAATAGGTTCTTGAATGAAGGATTTTCTGGTGGAGAAAAAAAGAGGAACGAAATTCTTCAAATGGCTATTCTTAATCCAAGTCTAGCGATAATGGACGAAACAGATTCCGGTCTAGACATAGATGCCTTAAAAGTTGTTGCTAACGGAGTTAATTCTTTAAGGAATAAAGAAAGATCATTTTTAGTTATTACACATTACCAAAGATTACTAAATTATATTGTTCCCGACTATGTTCATGTTTTGATGAATGGAAAAATAGTTAAATCAGGAGATAAGAATCTAGCCCTTGAGCTTGAAGAGAAAGGCTACTCTTGGGTAGAGGATTAATTATGAATGAATTCATACAAGACTATTCTGGTTATTTTCAAACTAACGAATTTATAAAGGTCGCCCCATCATGGTTTCAAGATTATAGAAATAAAAATTTCTCCGTATTAAAAAAAATGGTTCCTCCAAAAATTACTGATGAAGATTGGAGATTTACTAATCTTAATGAATTTTTTAAATCCACTTTTGTTCCATTGACTGATTCATTAGATTTAAATAAGTTTCAACTCCCAGCAGTATTTAACAATTTTGATGCTCATTTTATTTATCTTGTTAATGGCACGCTTGCATATGCAGATGAATCAGACTTCAAAGTACAAAACCTTAAAGATTCAATCGTTAAAGAAGAAAAAAACCTTATAAAAATACTAAATAATGAATTTTCTTCTTCAAATAAAGACTTCTTTTATTTGCTTAATAATGCATTTCTCGAAAACGGAATCTATTTAGAATTAGAGGACTCTAAAACTCTTGATAAACCTATAGTAATAGTTAATAAATTTGATTCAAATTCATCTAATGCATTTGTTAATTCCCGCAACATCTTTTTCTTTGGAAAATCCTCTAAAGCACAAGTGATTGAGTATTCATACTCTGATTCTGATGAGAAATATTTCTCCAACAAAGCATCCATGATATTGCAAGATCAGAACTCTAGCGTTGAGCATTTAGCAATCGAAGATGGCAATAAATCATCATTTATTTTTTCTAATTTAAAGGTTAAGCAAGAAAGAGACTCTAATTTTACTAGTAATTCTATTCTGATAGGGGGGAAGCTGATCAGAAATAATGTACACCCTCTGTTAGACGGCGAAAATTCATATTCATCCATACTTGGCCTATATTTATCTCAAGAAGAACAATTGATGGACAACTACATGTTTATCGAGCATTCCAAACCAAATTGTGGAAGCAGACAATTATATAAAGGATTATTAAGGGATTCTTCCAAAGGAGTTTTCCATGGAAGAATACTAGTACACGAAGAAGCACAAAAAACTGACGCCAAACAAACTAATAAAAATTTATTATTATCTAATCTCGCACAGGTTGACACCAAACCTCAACTAGAAATTTATGCTGATGATGTGAAATGTACACATGGAGCAACGACTGGACAGCTTAACGAAGATTCACTGCTTTATTTAAGAGCTAGAGGTATTGATGAAAATAAGGCTAAATCTATGCTTATAAGAGCCTTCACTGATGAAGTTGTTGACGGGTTAACAAATAAACAATTAATTAGTTTTCATCAAGAGATTGTTGAGAACTGGTTTGTTGCATCCAATCTTGTTAACAAAGATGACTAAAAAAGTTTTTAGTTGTAACAAAAAAATAAAAAGTTATACAACAACTTCAAAATAATTCCTTGACAATTATTTTTAAAAATCTTAAAGTAGAAAAAAATGCATTAAATACATTTTTTTAATTTAAAGTGGAGGTTTATGTATATGGCAGTTACTAAAAAAAGAAAACCCGCAGCCAAAAAAGCTGCAAAAAGAAAGCCTGCAGCAAAAAAAGCAGTTAAAAGAAAAACTGTAGCTAAAAGAAAGCCGGCTAAGAAAGCTGTTAAAACAAAAACAACGGATAAAAGAAAGCCAGCTAAAAAAGCTGTTAAAAGAAAAACAACGGCTAAAAGAAAGCCGGCTAAAAAAGCT
>CAYTRR010000012.1:0-94180 GCA_964440275.1 uncultured Spirochaetales bacterium
ACCTCTGGTCTAGACCATTAAAAACCATCTATATATAAGTCTGAAAAATGCCAGAAGATTTTAGTTGGGAAAAACTCCTTAGTGTTAGAAATAGAATCTACGACAGTATGAAAAGGCCATGCTAATGCAACGAACCACAAATAATCTTTTCTGAAAAAGTACAACGAGAAAACAAGTAATAACCCAGCAGTAAAACTATGAGAAAAGTCATACATAATAAAAACCCAATCTGGAATTGTTTCTAATGGAGGGGGGCCGCCAAACTCTCTATCAAAAAAGGTCCCGTTAAAGAGACGTAAAACTATCCAAGGTCCAAAAGCTATAATGTCAGGACATGCACCGAACAACAATGCAATTAAATTGGTTCCTTTTTTACCAAATAGAGCTTTGCCCCATAGTGCATGGCTAAAAGTATCCAATTAATCGAACTTTCTAATTAAATCTAGTAGGTTAGAATCTAGAGGCAAGAAAATAACTGACTTCTCATCGATAATTTTATCATATGCATCCAGTTTCCTCATAAATTCATAGAATTCTGGATCTCTTGTATAAGAATCAGAATAAATCTTAGTAGCAGCTTTATCGCCCTCACCTTTTACTTTCTCACTTTTTGCATAAGCTTCTGCTAGTATAATTTCTTTCTGTTTGTTGGTTTCTGCTCGAATTTTAGCTGACTCTTCTTCGCCTTCTGAACGATATCTTTTAGAAATCCTTTGTCTTTCTGCAACCATTCGGTCGAATACACTTTGTTGAACTTCTGAAGGAAGATCCGCTCTTTTAATTCTCACATCAATCAATTCGATACCATATTCTTTAAGTTTTTCCCTGCTACCTTCTTTGACCGCATCCATAATCAACTCTCTGTTTTCAGCAATTACTTCATTAATATTATGAGTAGCTAACTCTTCCCGTAGTTCAGAATAAACAATATCTTCAATTCTTGTATTTGCACTAAATAGATTTCTAACGGATTTAAAGAAAATCAAAGGATCTTCAATCTTCCATCTAGCAAGAAAATCTACTACGAGCCTCTTTTTATCTAGTGTTAGATACTGACCAGGTGCTGCATCTGTAGATAAAATTCTTTTTTCAAATCTTGTTACTTTTTCAATAAATGGTTTTTTAAAATGAAGCCCTGGTTTAGTTACAGCTCTTTTGAATTCACCAACTTGAGTAATTATAGCTTGCTCTCTTTCATCAACAGTATAAATAAAAGTTGGTACAAAAATAAAAAGAATGATTATAAGTGGTAAAAACTTTTTCATTAGACTAATCCTTGAAGACCTCCTTAAGTGGCAATAAGTTTATTGCCCCTCCTGATGCATCCGTACCAATGACTTTTTTCGGTCTTTGTAATATTTGCTCCATTCTTTCTAAGTAAATTCTAGTTCTAGTCACAGCCTTATCTTTTTTATATTCAGAATAAATTTGATTAAAACGTGCTGTATCACCTTTTGCGTTAGCAATCCTTTGTTCCCTATAAGCTTCGGATTCTCGTATCATTTTTTCGGCTTCACCTCTTGCTTTAGGAATTACATCTTCAAAAAAAGCTTTTGCTTCGTTGATTAATCTCTCTTTGTCTTCTTTTGCTCTGACAACTTCATTAAAAGCATCTTTAACTTCTTCGGGTGGATCGACAATTTGAAGTTTCACGTCAGTAATTTGTACACCTGAATTATATGAATCTAATAATAATTGCAAAAATTCTCTTGTTTTAACTTGAATTTCATCCCTTCCAGTAGTTAGAGCATCATCAATTTTTGTTATACCCATGGCACTTCTTAGTGCTACTTCAGCTGTATTCTTGATTGTTATTTCTGGGTTAGCAACCTTAAAAAGAAAGTTCCCAGGGTCTTTGATTTTCCATTGAATAATTGCTTGAGCATCTACTATATTTTCATCTTTTGTTATCATTAATGATTCTTGTAAAACATTTATTCTGGCTCTATCAGACCTAAAACCAATTTCTATTCTTCTAACTTGCTCTACGTTTACTTTAGTAAGTTTATCAACAAAAGGTATCTTTAGATGTAAGCCTGGGTCTGTATAGCCTGATAGTTTTCCGAATCTCTGAACAACACCAACTTCTCCAGGATCAATAGTGTAAACACTTGACAATAAAGCCAGAAAAACAAAAAAAGTTGGCAATAGTATGAGAAGCCTCTTAATCTTTTTATCATCACTGGAACCTGTAGGAGAAGAAGAACCATTGGTTCCACCTCTTTTATCTAAATTGCTTATGAATTCTATTAAGGCTTTAATTAATCTAAACATTTACATGTAATATTAACCAAAAAAAAAGATTTAACCAATTTTGTTTATATGGTCTACGATTTTAGAAATAGTTAAATCTCCTGTTACGTTTATAGCTGTTCTGAACATATCAAGAAATCTATCAATTCCAGCAATTATAGCTATTGCCTCAATAGGTATACCAACAGATGTGAAGACAATTGTCATCATTACTAGAGCAACTGAAGGTACACCAGCAGCCCCTATACTGCCTATTGTTGCTGTCATAGAAATAATCACATATTCTGCCATAGTTAGCTCTAACCCGATTAGCTGGGAGATAAAAATTGCTGAAAGACCAAGATATATTGCTGAACCATCCATATTGACGGTTGCTCCAACAGGGACAACAAACGAAGAGACCTCTTTTTTGATACCTAAATTATTATTTGCTGTCTTTAAAGTTAGGGGCATAGTAGCAGAACTACTAGATGAGAAAAACGCAAAAATAAGTGGCTCTTTAATTTGTTTGAAAAAGTCATAAGGATTAAGTTTGCAGATCAATCTAACAATTGAACCATAGAAGAAAAACATGTATAGAAGAAAAATAATAATTGTTATAATTACAAACCTTATTAGAGAATACATAATTTCTCCATCTAAAGTTGCAAGTAGATTTGAGAAAAGAGAAAAAATCGCAATTGGGGCAAGCATCATTATATAATTTGTTGTCTTAAGAACTAAATCATTAAAATATGAAAATATACTTACTAGCTTAGTTTCATATGGACCAGAGAATCTAATAGCAATTCCAAGCAGGATAGAAAGTAACATAATGGCTATTGGATTACCTTGTAGAATCAGATTAAATATATTCTTAAAATCTATAGCTAGTACGCTTAAAGTTGAACCCAAATCAACTTGGGTTGTAGAAAGAGGTTCAGAAGTAAGTTGGATAATCTCTCCAGTATTGAATTCTATGTTGGATCCTATAAGTAAAGCATAAGTAATTGATATTAAAGTCGTTAATAAATATAGACCCAAAGTTAAAGGGACTATTCTTGTAGCAGAAGCATTAGAACCGAATGAAGCAACAGAGTAAGTTATAGTACCAAAAATCAAAAAGGGGACAAAGTTTTTTAAGATGCTAATAAAATAACTACCTAAAAATTTATACTGAATTGCATAATCAGGAAAAATGAAAGCAAAAGGTATTGCAAAGAAAAAAGCTATTAACATCCATAGAGAGAGGGTCTTTTGCATTATCTTTCTTTTAGAATAAGGTTTTTATTCTTTAAGTCCTTCAAACAAAGTTTTATTAAGATTTTTAAGAAGATTAACAGAGTCTTCAACTTTTTTTGCAATCTCTTCTGTAAGTTTTTGTGATTTTACAGTATATAAATGCCATCTTGGAAAATGGAATCTCATCTTAAAATATATATCACCTTGTGGAGTTAATACAGTTGCTTCGAAATTAGATGGAGATATAAAATTAAACGATTCAAGAGAGTATTCTTTAATATTAACATTGTTATTTTCTGTAGGATTGCTTTCAGCAGTAATATTATTAGTTGATTTCTTTTCAGCGATTTCAACTATCTTTATTATTCCTTCTGGAGTAACTACTTTTTTTATAGCTATATCTAAAGCTTTGCCGCCAAAAATTTCACCACCTATTTTTCTTATATCTTCAAAAACTCCATCTATTGGATTATCTAGATCTTTTTTTCTAAGCTCTTCTCTGTTTTTTAAATATTCACTAACATCGTATTTAACTGAGTCTTGGATTTCATTCCATACAATGTAAGCATTGAGAGTGTTTACATCTTTATCTTTGATTCCAGTACCAATTTTATATAAACTATAAAATGGTGAAATAAATATTAGTATAATTAATAGGGCTAAAACCCAAAAAAAAGCTCTCAATCTACCACCATTTTATAAAACAAAGTAAAAAAAGTTACTCTTAACTTAATATATTTATTTGTTAAATTCAAATTCAAGATTTTGACCATAATTTGATTTCCTAAAAGACTCTTGTCTGTCTTCAAAGTATCTGCAATTTTCACATTCTGAAGATGGGTCTGGCATTTTGTCACTTAGAAGAACTGATTTAAGTTCTTTTAATTTTTTAGGTATCCAGTCGATATTACCAACATATTTAATTAAAGTCAGGTCAAATTGCAACATAGGTATATCATTACGATTTAAAAAACCTTCTTTTAAGCCATTCGCGTAGAGAAAATATCCCGTCTCATCTACATCGATTTCATTTTTAGTAAGTAAAAATTGGTAAAATTCCATCTGTCTCTTGTATTGGGGCCACCAACCAGCATCTGAAATTTCTATACTGCCTGCTTTCGATGTTGCTTTGTAGTCAACTACGACAACTTTATTAGAATCGATATCGAGCCACAAATCGTCAACCGCTCCGAATAATTGTAGATTTAATTCTTCATCGACAAAGCGTACTCCTTCAAAGTTGTTTCGCCAGTCATCTAATTTTGAGTGGCTAAATGGTATATAGTTTAAATTTTCTTCAAGAAACAATGGATGCTTTTCTTTACTTGCTCTATAAAAATCAAATTCATTTTTGAAAAGAGCATCAACTGCGATATTTAGAGTAAATGGAGCAAACTTTACAGAGTTTAAACCTTTTACAATATCTAACCAGAAACATCTTTGACAATTTACAAATAAATCAAACTTAGTTCTACTAAGTGGAAAAGGTTTTTTTGAATCACTCCTATATACTCTAGTTTTTCTCAACATCGACTATAATTTCAATATATTACAAATTTACTACTGTATCAAATGATTTAAAGCAACTTGTGTTATTTTAAGAAAATTAGTCTTGTGCCTTTATCTTGGTTGAAATAGTTAAGCGCCCATTTAACAAGAACTGAAGCCTTGTTATCAAAGCCGATTAGGTAACAAATATGAATAAAAATCCATAAAATCCATGCTATAAAACCTTTTGTAGTGAAATAACCTAGATCTGCGACCGCTTTATTCCGTCCGATTACTGCCAAATTACCCTTGTTTTTATACTTAAATTCTTTTTTATAATCTTTGCCAGCAGCTCTCTTCTTTATTAGTTCGGCTACAAAAACACCTGATTGCATAGCAACAGGGGCTATTCCAGGAAGATACTCTTCTTTTCCAACTGTAAATCTAGCCAAATCTCCAATAACGAATATGTTGTCATAGTTTGGTAAAGTAAAATCTTTATTAACTAAAACTCTGCCTACTTTATCTAATTCAACTCCTGTTGTGTCATTTAAGATTTTGCCCATTACAGAAGCCATTACTCCTGCTCCCCAAAGAATCGTCTTAGATTCTATACTTTTCTTTTCTCCATCACTTGTAAAGAAAACTGTATCATTTTGAATGTCAGTAACTAAAGAATTAACTAAAACTTTTACTCCCATATTCTCAAGATATTTTTTAGAAATCTTTGACAAACTTTCTTTAAAACTTGGAAGAATGTTAGGTAAGCCTTCTAGTAAATAGATTTCACATTCTTTTTTGGTTTCTAAATTGTGAAAATGTTTATCTAATGTTATAAAAGCTAAATCCGCCATTGCTCCTGCTAGTTCAACACCCGTAGGGCCTCCACCAACTATAACAAATCTTAAAAATTGCTTTCGTCTTATGGGATCGGTTTCATTTTCAGCCAATTCAAAAGCTGTAAAAATTCTTCTTCTTATCTCAAGAGCATCTTCAACGGTTTTAAGTCCTGGAGCATGTCTTTGCCAATCATGGTGACCAAAATAATGATGACTAACACCTGTAGCAATAATTAAATCATCATATCTTATCTTTGAATGGCTATATGTCTGAACATATCTACTATTTGGTTCTATTCCAGTTACAGAATCCATCCTGACTGTTACATTCTTCTTGTCACCAAAGATTGATCTGATAGGTGCACTTATGTCTGGAGCAGAAATTGTTCCTGTAGCAACTTGGTATAGCAGAGGTTGGAATAGATGAAAATTTCTTCGATCAATTAGCGTTACTTCTACATTAGTATCAACTAATTCATGGACTGCGTACAATCCTCCAAATCCTGCACCTACTACTACAACATGATGTTTCTTTTCTTGTTCTTTCATTTTTAATGATAATTATAACTGAATAGCTAAATTTTTAATTGTTCTTCACACTTTGTACAAATATTTTTATCGGATTTAGCAAAACTTTCTTTATTGAAATACATCCAACATCTTAAACATTTAATGTTTTTGGTCTTTTCAACTTCGACATAAAAGTTTTCATCTGATGTACTCGAGACTTCTAATTCAGAAACAATCAAGATTTTTTTTAATAGATTTAGATTTTCATTTATAAAATCAATTTTTTCTTTTGGGCAGTTTATTTTGACCTTTGCTTCTAGTGAATTACCAAGAACTTTATCTTTCCTTTGTTCTTCTATCTCTTTTAAGACAATATTCCTTAATTCTAGTAACTTTTCCCATTTAAATTCAATCTCTGAATGAGAAAATATTTCATTTGACAATGAAGCTTCAAAAACGCTACCTTTTAAATAATTACTTGATTGCCATGCTTCTTCAGTCGTGAAAGAAAGTATTGGAGCCAACATAATGGATATTTCTCTAAATAGTATAGACATAGAAGTCTGACATGAAATTCTTTCTTTCGAATTTATGGAATACGTATAAAGTACATCCTTTTGAATGTCTAGATATATTGAACTTAAGTCATTGCTGCAAAAATGAATAATATCGTTGATACCAATATGGAACAAGTAAGAATCAAAATTTTTATTGTAATTTTCTTTTGTTTTTGACAATCTTGCTAAAATCCATCTATCTATTTCTTCTAAATCGTTAACATTTAATTTGTTTGTTAATCCAAAATCATGGAGATTTCCTAATAAAAATCTAAGTGTATTACGAATTTTTTTATATTTATCTGTGACAGTTGATAAAATATCGTCTGATATTCTAACTTCGGATGAATAATCTTCGGAAGCAACCCATAATCTTAAAATATCTGCGCCATTTGTTTTGATAATTTTATTAGGATCAAATACATTCCCTTTAGATTTAGACATCTTTTGTCCTTTGCTATCTACAACAAAACCGTGGGTCAAAACAGCTTTGTATGGTGCTATATTGTTTACTGATACTGAAGTAAGAAGACTACTTTGAAACCATCCTCGGTGTTGATCGTTTCCTTCCAAGTACATATCAGCAGGATACTTATTATCATTTATTAGAACTGATTTCCATGAAGAACCAGAATCAAACCATACATCTAGAGTGTCTTCTCCTTTCCTCAAATCCTTTGCATTTTCTTTGTATTTTTTAGGTAACAAATCTTCGATTTCTAATTCCCACCATGAAGAAGAACCTTTTTTTGAAAAGATATCTTTAATATTTTCAATAATTTCATCATTAATAAATACTTCTCCGCTATCTTTAAAATAAAATACAGGTATTGGAAGACCCCAGGATCTTTGTCTAGAAATACACCAATCGGCTCTTTCTTTAACCATGCCTGATATTCTATTAATGACTTTTTCTGGATACCATCTAACTTTTGATATTTCTTGTAAAGCTAAATCTTTAAATTTATCAACAGATGCAAACCATTGGTAAGTGGCTCTAAAAATAGTTGGTTTCCCTGTTCTCCAATCGTATGGATATTGGTGATTGTAATCTTCTAAAAAGAGTAAAAGTTTTTTTTCGTCTAAGATAGCTATTATTTTGTCATTACCTTCTTTTAATACATTAAGTCCAGTTAAACCATTCCCTGCATCTTCTGTAAATCTTCCAGCACTATCTACAGGTGAATAGATTTCTAAATTATTTTTTATTCCTGTATTGTAGTCATCTGAACCATGTCCAGGTGCGGTATGAACCAACCCTGTGCCTGATTCTTTTGTAACATAATCAGCAGCAACAATTGGTGAAACTTCGCCAGTTAAAGGTGACAAGTATTTTAAATTTGTTAATTCATTTCCATTTATTTTTTTAAAAAGAATAAATTTTTTACCAAGTTTCTCCTCTAATTTTTGTGATAGACTTTCTTCGATAATTACATAGTTGTTGTCGGTCTTGTATATTCCATATTCGAAAGATTTGTTAATTGCGACTGCTTTATTAGCAGGAAGTGTCCATGGGGTAGTTGTCCAAACAATCAAAAACAATGATTCTTGGAAGTCTCCTAAGAAATCAATAGAATTTTCGATTTTGAACTTAACATAAACACTTTTTGAAATATGATTATCCGGGTACTCTAGCTCAGCTTCTGCAAGTGCTGTTCTAGAACTTGGGCTCCAATTTACTGGCTTTAATCCTCTGTAAATATAACCTTTCGAATACATGTTCCAAAAAACATCAATTTGGTTAGTCTCAAATTCAGGGTTAATGGTAAGATAAGGTTTGTCCCAATCAGCAAAAATACCTAGTCTTTTAAATTCTTCTTTTTGTATGGAGACAAAAGATAGAGCAAATTCTTCGCATAAGTCTCTAATCTTTGATTTGGAAATATTTTTATCTTTAATCTTTTTTGAAACCTGGTGTTCGATAGGTAAGCCATGGCAATCCCAACCAGGTATATAATCAATCCCTTTTCCAATTATTGAATTATATTTTATGATAATGTCTTTTAAGATTTTATTAAGACAATGTCCTATATGAATTTTCCCATTAGCAAAAGGTGGCCCATCATGCAGAACAAAACTTTCTCTGCTTTTATCTTTGATAGAATGATAAATATTCTTTTGCTTCCAAAATTCTAAAATTGAAGGTTCATTTTGAGCTAAATTTGCTCTCATTGGAAATTCAGTCTTAGGTAAATTTAAAGTTTCGTTGTAATCTTTGCTCAATTAAATACCTTTAATAATTTTTTCGATATTGTCATAAATCTTTCTTGAAAAAACAACCCACTGATCCCACATTTCAATATTATACTTATTGCCCTTTACTGTCTTTACAATCTTTAAACCGTATTCTTCTTTAGATAATTCTATATCTTCTTCTTTTTCAACTATAGAATTAAAAACGGAGCTCAACTTGTGTAAGATGCGTACATTCTTTTCTTCTCCATCTCTAATTTCTGTAATTAATAACCTTACTGGGACAGACTTAGTGCCTGCACTTGTTCTCATCATTGAAGAGCCTTGACCCCATCCCGTTTGTAACCTGGGTGTCTCAGCCCATAGTTTCATTTCCATATTAGATATATAACATCTATTATGTTCAAATTTATCAAAAAGTCATTAGATTTAGATTTAATTAAAATGTACGATATTCATATGGATGATTTTGATATTGTCGTTATTGGTGGTGGTCCAGGTGGTTATGTTGCAGCAATTGAGTCAGCGAGATTGGGTTTTAATACTGCACTAATTGAAAAAGACACTTTAGGAGGAACTTGTTTAAACAGAGGATGTATACCTTCGAAATCACTATTAAAATCTGCTGAAATTGCAGACGAACTTTTAAACAAATCAAAAAAAAGAGGCTTTAATTTTGATAATCTAACCTTTGACTATAAAAAAATTGTTCAGCACAGCAAAACAACTGTTAGAAGACTTAAAAGTGGCTTAAATACTTTGCTTTCAAATAAAGATATTTCCATCCTCGAAGGGCACGCAAAATTTAAGGATTCAAACACTTTAGAAATAGAATCTAGCGATTCCACTACTTCATTAGTCTCTGCTAAACAAATTATTATTTCTACTGGATCTACTCCTTATTTCCCCGAAGATTTGAAACCAGATGGCGAATTAATTGTTGACAGCGACTATGTTTTAAACTCAGACACTCTCCCAAACAAAATATGCATAATTGGTGGCGGATATATTGGAATTGAATTTGCGTACTTCTATTCAAGCTTTGGTATAGAAGTTTCAATTGTTGAAAGTGAGAAAAGTATTTTATCTTCTTTGGATTCTGAAATCTCTATTGAGCTTAAAAAGTCCTACGAAAAAAGGGGTATAAAGATTTTTGAATCTTCTGCTGTTAAAGAAATAATAAATCAAGATTCTATGGCAAACATTATTTTGTCAAATGAAGAATCAGATATTATTGAAAATGTAAATAAAGTATTAGTATCAACTGGTAGAATTCCAAATACTTCTGGCCTTAATCTTAAATCAGCTGGTGTCAAAACAGATAAATTTGGATTCATAAAAGTTGATAATAATTTTAGAACTAACATAGATAACATATTTGCTATAGGAGATGTTATTGGAGGTTTGATGCTTGCTCACAAAGCTAGCGAAGAAGGGTTTTTGTTAATAAATGAAGTTATAAACGTCAATAAAGATTTGTCAGACAAACCGTTAGTTGTTCCTGCATGCATTTATTGTCAACCAGAAATATCTTACATTGGGATTACTGAAGATTTAGCAAAAACAAAAAAAATACCTTATAAGGTTGCAAAGTATCCTTTTAAAGCTAACGGTAAATCTTTAGCTGGAGACGACACTCTAGGGTTTTGCAAAATACTGGCAGACAAAAATGACAAAATATTAGGCGCTCATATAATTGGAAAAGGTGCAACAGAAATGATTTCCGAAATTTCTTTAATTATGAGCAACAATCTTAGCTTAAAATCTATAACTAATACTATTCATCCACACCCAACTTTATCCGAAATAATTTTTGAAAGTACTCATATCTTGAATAAAACACCGAGGAATTACTAACATGATTAATAAAAAAAGACTGTTATCTACATTTATTGATTTAGTTAAGATTGACAGTGAATCTCATAATGAAAAATATGTTGCTGAATATATAAAAAAGAAGCTAAAAAAACTAAAGATAAAATTTGTAATAGATAATTCTCAAATAAAAACTAAATCAAATCATGGCAATATTATTGCGAAGATAAAAAGCGACCCTTCCCTTCCAACAATTGTTTTGTCCTCACATATGGATACCGTTGTACCAGGAAACGGCATAAAGCCTCTAGTTAAAAAGAATCATGTTGTTAGCAGTGGTGACACTATTTTAGGTGCTGATGATAAAAGTGGTCTAGCGATAATTTTAGAGATTCTGGAAGTTTTTAGTTCAAAAAAATATAAACATCTCAATATCGAAGCAGCTATTACAACATGTGAAGAAATTGGTCTACTAGGAGCTAAGTATCTAGACTACAAATTGTTAAAGTCTAAAGAAGGAATAGTGCTAGACAGTACAAGCCCAGAAAGATTAGTAACAAAAGGACCTGCCTCTGATTTCTTTACAATTGAAGTTTTTGGAATCGAAGCTCACTCCGGTGTAAATCCTGAATTAGGTTTAAGCTCAATCAAAATAGCATCTGAAATAATATCAAAAATACAAACTGGGAGAATTAATAAAAATACAACGATTAACATTGGAAAAATTAGTGGAGGGACTGCAATTAATATAATCCCTGGGAAAACTACTATATCATGTGAAATTCGTGGTCATAGTGAAAGAATAATCTCTAATCAACTTAAAAAAATACAAAAACTTCTTGATAGAACTCAGAAGCAGTACAAAAAAACAAACAAAAAATTCCACATCAAATTCAAGAAACATAGAATTTACGATTCGATCAACATAAGTAAGAACTCATTATTAGTTAAGAGGATACTGAAATCATGCAAAGAGTCAGGATATAAAATAAATATAGTTGAAACTGGTGGTGGGGCAGATGCTAATTTCTTTGTAAAAAACGGAATCAATACAGTTAATCTAGGAACCGGGATGAGAGAGTTTCATACCAAAAATGAGAAATTAATATTGAAAGAATTCTACCAGTCTGCGGATATAGTATTCAAAAGTCTATTAGAGTGAATCTATTAATTCTTCATTTATTTCTAGATAATCGCTAACAATCTTGTCGGCTTCTGAGAGTCGAGAGCTTTCAACTGCATTGGTTATACCTATTGTTTTCATTTGTGCCAACTTTGCTGCCGTTACTCCCTTCGGAGTATCTTCTATGACAACAACCTCTTCTGGATTGATTTGTTCTGAATTGTTGACATCTTCAAGTACTTTTATGTAAGTTTCTGGATTAGGCTTTGGATAAGAAGTTTCATTTGCAGAAATAATTACTTCGAAATGATTTGCAATGTTTTCTTTTTTCAATATTCTCAAAATTTCGTCTCTTCTGGCGCCAGATCCAATAGCCAAAATATACTTTTTTGATAATTTATAAATTAAATCCAATACGCCTGGGTAGATCCTTGTTTGTTCTTCGTGATTACTATCGAAGTATTTATGTTTTTCTTCTATCAATTTATCAATTAAATTCTTATCGAAATCGACTCCCTCTTTCTTCAAGAGGGATGTAAAAACACCATTGTCATCAAATGAGCAATAGTCTTTATAGTAGATATCTCGACTTATTTCTTTTTTTAAAGGAATTAGTGCATGATTGAAACCTTTAAGATGTAAAGATTCAGAATCATAAATTACACCATCAAAATCAAATATTATTAATTTTTTGGTCATTAATATGATTTAATCATATAACGTTTATTGTCAGTAATCAAAATATTTAATAAACTTTTAATGATTATAAATTCATAATATACTATGAATCATGTTTGTTAGAGGAAGAAGATTGAGAAAAAATGAAAAAATAAGAAATTTAGTTGAAGAAACGGTTATAAATGTAAACGACCTCATACTTCCTCTTTTTATTATAGAAGGTGAGAATAAAATTGAAGATATACAGTCTATGCCAGGAGTCCAAAGAAAAACTCTTGATTATCATCTTAAAGACATTAAACAAGCAATAAGTTTAGGCATTAATGCGGTAATACTCTTTCCAGTAGTACCAAATAAGAAAAAAAACAAAAAAGCCACTGAAGCATTAAATAAGAAGGGTCTACTGCCCATATCGATTAAAAAAATAAAAAAGAATTTTCCTGATTTAATTGTTATATCTGACGTTGCTTTAGATCCCTACAATTCAGATGGTCATGATGGAATACTAGAAAAAGGTGAAATCCTTAACGACAAGACCGTTGATATCCTATGCAAACAAGCTCTCATTCACTGTGAGGCTGGTGTCGATATAGTTGCTCCATCTGATATGATGGATGGTCGAGTGTTTGAGATAAGGAACAAGCTTAATTCCAAGGGATATGAATACATTTCAATAATGTCTTATGCTGCTAAATTTTCATCCTCTTTATATGGACCTTTCAGGGATGCTTTAAATTCTGCTCCAAAAAAAGGTGACAAGAAAACTTATCAAATTAATCCAGCTAATTTCAACGAATCGATAAAAGAAGTATTAAATGATCAAAACGAAGGCGCTGATATGTTAATTATAAAGCCAGCTAGTTTCTATTTAGATATTATCAGAGAAGCTAAAAATCTCTGTTTTTTACCTATAGTTGGCTATCAGGTAAGTGGCGAGTATTCTATGATAAAAAGTGCTGGCGATAGTGGATATATAGATTTAAACCAAGTCATGCATGAATCTCTCTTGTCAATAAAGAGAGCAGGTGCAGATATGATAATTACTTATTTTGCGTTGGAATATGCAAGATTGTTAAAAAAAGATAAATCTTAAAAACTTGTAGTAGTGTTTGCGGTATAAAGGAAAAATTGAATCAAAAATTTTTACGAGATTAATTTTGAAGATAATCTTTGTAATTAAGTATAAAAACTCCTGCGACAATTAGAATTGTTCCTATTATTTTTTCTGTAGTAAAATCTTCTTTTAAAAAAATAAAAGCATAAAAACACGTAAACAAGGGATAGATTGCTGTCAGAGGTACAATCTTAGAGGCAGAAGAATCAGCAAGAGCGTTAAAGTATAAATAGATTCCAATTACTGCTAAGATTCCCGGTATTAAAATCAACATTAAATTTTTTAAAGTTAACTGATCTAGATTTAATGCTTGGTTAGAAGTAATAAAAATTGGCACAAACAAAGAAGTTACAAGTACAAATCTAATAAAGAGAACGTAGAGAGGTGACATTGAGTGTAAACTTAATTTTTCGAATATCGGCGCTAACCCCCAAATTGCCGCTACCAAAAGAGCTAAAAGGTTTGGATTAATGTTCATCAAGATACCCCATTATGTTATTTAAAGAATTTATTGTTGTTGCTTCTAAATTATTATTTAATTTATTATCTCTTACAATCAATAAAGGCTTCATCCCAATTTCTAGACTTGGAAGGTAATCCAAATTGTAATTATCGCCCACATGCATAGATTCTTCTGGACTAGCATTTACTTTTTGAAGAGATCTATAAAATATTTCTTTATTAGGTTTGGAAAAACCAGACTCTGAAGAAATTGTAAAATGGTCTATATTCTCTGTGATACTTAATTTATCACAAACTTTATATATTCTGGAATCAAAATTTGATGTAATTATAATTTTATATCCTTTCTTTTTTAAGTTTTTTAAAGCGGGTAATGTATCAGGATATATCTCCCATGCATCGCACGAAAAATAATCATACAACTCATCAAAATACTCATCAAAGCTTTTAAACATCCCTAACTCAATGAAAATGTCTTTTACCAAAAAGTACCACCAGTCTTTTTCTGCTTTGATTAAATTATCTCCAGTTAATGAATCAAAATGAAGACCTTTCTTGGCATTAAAATGCTTCTTAAATACTTTAGATATTTCAGTTGATTTATATTCATTTGTATACTTTTTCAATATTTTTAAATAAGCTTCTCCTAATCCTTCTTTAATAAAGAACAGGGTATCAGCAGCATCAAAAGAGATCGTATTGTATTTAATCATTCAACTAGATTGCCTTGCAATAAACTTTTTAACTTATCTTTTGAGTAATTTTTAGTCTCGCAGTATAAATTAAATTGCTCTAGGTTTATTTTACCTAAATTAAAATATTTAGAGTCAGGATGAAAGAAATAAAGTCCACATATTGATGATGGTGGATTAAGAGCAAAATTCTCAGTTAACGATACACCGATATTTTTTTCAACATCTAAAAGGTTCCATACCTTTGTTTTTTCAGAATGATCAGGGCATGATGGGTAACCATGAGCAGGTCTACTACCTTTGTATTTTTCTTTAATTAGTTGTTCTATCGACAATTGTGTTTTATCTCCATTCTTAACTCTTATTTCTTTATGTAAGTATTCAGCAGATGCTTCAGCAATCCTATCAGCAAGAGCTTTTATCATTATTGTTCTATACTCATCGCCTTTTTTATTAAATTTTTCTGCATATTCTTCAACTTCATATCCTGAAGAAACGACAAAAGCTCCCAAAATATCTTTATCAGATTGATTTTGTGAAATAAAGTCAGAAAGTGAATAGTAATTTTCTTCTGTAGCCTCTTTCTTAACTTGCTGTCTTAGAAAGTAAAATGTTTCTAACTTATTTGAAAAACCTTTGTCGTAAATTTCTATACTCTCATCTATACTTAATGCATTCCAAATCTGAGAGATACCTCTTGGTTTGCAAGCATTCTCTGCAAGTATAGTTTTCAACATAATTTGCGCATCGTTAAAGAGACTTTGAGCTTGATCTCCATATTTCTTGTTAGAGAATATTTTAGGATAAACACCCTTTAGTCCCCACACCCAAAAAAAAGGTGACCAATCAAAAAAATCTACAATTTCCTTCAAATCAAAGTTCCATATATTTAAATTAAAATCTTCCATCTTATTGTCGATTAATGAAAAATCCGTTTTAAATCTATTCTTTCTAGCTTCTTCAAGTGATACGAATTTTATATTTTTGTCCTTTTTGTATTTTTTTGCATAATCTTTTTGTTCTTTAATTAAATCTTTTTTATATTTTTTAGATTTTTCTTTATTTAATAACTCTCTACAAACTCCTACTACTAATGAAGCGTCAGCAACATGAGATACAACATCACTTTTATATTCTGGGGCTATTTTAATAGAAGTATGTGCTTTGCTTGTTGTAGCTCCACCAATCAAAACTGGTACTTTAAGATTAGCTTTATCAAATTCACGGACGTTGGATATCATTTCTTCTAAAGAAGGAGTTATCAATCCACTTAATCCTATGATGTCTGGTTTAAGTTCCTTAACCTTTTCCATGATTTTACTACAAGGAACCATCACTCCTAAATCAAATACTTCATACCCATTACATTTAGCAACAACTGAAACAATATTTTTACCTATATCATGAACATCGCCCTTGACTGTTGCTATAAGAATTCTGCCTGCTGAAGATCCTGTACTTTTTTCTTTCTCCATAAAAGGCTCTAAATAATTAACGGCTTTTTTCATTACACGAGCACTTTTTACTACTTGAGGGAGAAACATTTTGCCTTCTCCGAAAAGTTCCCCAACAACTTTCATGCCGTCCATCAAAGGCCCTTCAATTACATCTAGCGGAGAATCATATTTTTTTCTCGCTATCTCTGCATCTTCTTCTATTTGAGTTGCAATGCCTTTAATTATTTGATGCGATATTCGATCTTCTAACCCCAATCTTTTCCATTCGTCTTGATCCTTCTGTGTTTCGTTTGAAGAAACAATCTTATTTGCAAAATCTATAAGGGTATCGGTTGCGTTTTCCTTTCTATCGAATATTACATCTTCAATTTTATCTAATATGTTTTTGTCTATATCTTCATAAATTTCAAGCATACCTGCATTAATAATGGCCATGTCTAGTCCATTGTTAATTGCGTGGTACAAAAAAGATGAATGCATTATTTCTCTTACACGATTATTTCCTCTGAATGCAAATGAAAGATTACTAATACCTCCACTAGTTAACGAACCTTTGCACAAAGTTTTTATTTTTTTTATTGCTTCTAGAAAATTAATTCCATATTTTTTATGTTCGTCAATTCCAGTAGCAACTGTAAGGATATTTGAGTCAAAAATAATGTCTTCTGGGTTAAAACCAACTTGATTAACAAGTATATCGTAAGCTCTTTTGCAAATTCTTACTTTGTCATCTATTTCTGTTGCTTGGCCATTTTCATCAAAAGCCATAACTACAACCGACGCACCATAATTTAGAATCTTTTCTGCTTGACTAACAAAGAGCTCTTCTCCTTCTTTCAAGCTTATTGAGTTTACAATTCCCCTACCCTGTATGCATTTCAAGCCGGCTTCAATAACAGACCATTTTGAGCTATCAATCATTATAGGGACTTTTGCTATGTCCGGATCTGATGCTATCAAATTTAGAAATCTTGTCATGCATTCTTCGCTATTCAACATTCCTTCGTCGAAATTTACATCTATAATATGAGCACCATTTTCAACTTGTTGTTTTGCTACTTCTAAAGCTTCTTCATAATTTTCTTCTTTAATTAATCTGGCAAATTTCGGAGACCCGGTAACATTTGTTCTTTCTCCAATAATTAAAAAAGTATTTGTTTCATCTTTAGTTAAATGTTCAAGTCCACTATAAGATGATTGTTTCAAAGTTGTTATATTTGTTCTAGGTTTATTATTTTCAATGACATTTTTGATTGCTGCTATATGTTCAGGTGTTGTACCACAACATCCCCCTACAAAGTTGAGTATTTTAGAATCAACATATTTCTTTATTTCATTTGCTGTAATTTCTGGAGTTTGATCATACCCAGTATCTGATAAAGGATTAGGTAAGCCAGCATTTGGATAACAAAATGTTTTACAATTTGAAATTGTTGAAAGCGTAAATGCGTAGTCATATAAGGATTCAGCTCCAAGACCACAATTCATGCCTACAGCATAAGGATTTGCATGTCTTACAGATTCCCAAAAAGCATTTATTGTTTGTCCAGACAATGTCCTGCCAGATTTATCTGAAAATGTGACTGAAAGAAAAACTGGTAGAGATAAATTTGAATCAGTAAATAATTTTTTAAGAGCAAAAATTGAAGCCTTAAGGTTAAGAGTATCAAAGGTAGTTTCAGGTAAAAATATATCAACACCAGCTTCTAGCAAATATTTTGCTTGTTCGTAATAACTTTCAGTCAATTCATCAAAAGTAACATTTCTTTTCCCTGGGTCTTCTACATCTGGCGAAATCGAGGCTGTTCTATTTGTAGGGCCTAAAGCACCAGCAATTAAAATTTTCTTACCACCTAATTCAATAGAGCATTCATTTATTGCCTTTTGCGCAGCTTCTACAGCCTTTATATTTATTTCTTTAACGTAAGCTTCTAATTTGTAATCTGATTGCGCTATGCTTGTACCATTAAAAGTATTAGTTTCTAAGATATCAGAACCGGCTAGTAGATATTTTTTATGAATGTCTTTTATCGCTTCATTGTTTGTTATATTCAAAACATCGTTGTTTCCCTTGAGGTCGACATCGTGTTTTGCTAAAACTTGTCCTCTATAATCTTTTTCTTCAAATTTGTATTTTTGAATCATCGTGCCCATAGCACCATCCATTAACAAAATTCTTTTGGATGACTCTTCATCTAAAAAATTAAAAATATCACTTTTTTTATTTTTACCACTCATCTCTTAACACTCTCAACAATTTAAATCTTGTGATTATATCTTCTTTGGTAAACAAGTTTTCGTCTTTTAGGTAATCTAAAAAAGAAAGTTCGTCAATTCTTAAAAAGGGGTTATGTTTTTTCTCAAAACCTAAATCTTGAATTGGAGATAAGACCTTTTCGTCATATTCTTTTTTAAAATCGACTAATTCAGAAGCAATTTCATTTGAATCTTTATATATAGATTCAAGAAAAAGAATATTATTATAAAAGTAATCATGACCGCATAGTATTTTAAAATTATCTGGCAACATTTTTAACTTATGAAATATTGTTCTGTATAACATAGTCACATCACCTCTGAACTTTGTGTTTCCTACTCCACAGTTAAAAATGGTATCTCCACATAAAAGATAGGTATCGAACATCAAGGAAATATGTTCTGGGCAATGGCCAGGTGTATGCAAGACCTTTATATTAAAATCACCTAGTTTTATTAAATCGTTCTCAAAAATATTATCAAATTTAAATTCAAATAGCTCCTTACAAGAATCATGAGCAAGTAATTTTAAATTATATTTATCTAAAAAAAAAGGATTTTCTTTAATGTGGTCAGGATGAGCGTGCGTATTGACTATATATTTTGGAACTAAATTTTCTTTCTCAATTATTTCTTCGATTATCTCTCTATCTAAGGGATCAACAATAATAGATTCTTTGTTGTTCTTAGACGAAAGTATGTAATTAATATTTCTATCGCTGTTTGGCACCAAAAATCTATAAATTACACATGTATCGCTAGGAATCCTTTCATACATTTTTTTATTATACCCTCTTAAAAATGATGAATAATTGTTTTTTTTAATTTTAATATTATAATAATTCGGTCGTCATTTAACTCTAATTGCAGCGACTTTAAAGAACTGCTAAACGGAGAAAGGGTATTATCTTTACCTTTCCTCTTTGAGTTACAAATATTGTTATAAACGAGAGGAATATCATGTCAGATGGATATGTAATTAATCTAAGTTGTACATCTAGCGACTGTAATCAAAAATTTGAGAAAAAAGATTACTATGTCTGTGATTTTTGTTTTGCCCCACTAGAAGTGCGTTATGATTATGAAAAAATAAAAAAAGATTTATCTATAAAAAAAATTGAATCAAGAGATAAAAATATGTGGAGATATAGAGAGCTCCTACCTCTTGATGGTGCACCCACTGTTGGTTCCAATGTTGGATATACACCACTAATCAAAGCTTCTAATTTAGCAAAGAAACTAGGATTGAAAGAGCTGTACATTAAAAATGACGGAGTTAATCATCCTTCTCTGTCATTCAAAGATAGGGTTGTAGCGGTAGCTCTTTCAAAAGCAAAAGAACTTGGTTTTAAAACTGTTGGATGCGCATCAACTGGGAATCTAGCCAATTCAGTTTCAGCTCAAGCTGCTGCTTCTGGTTTAAAAAGCTTTGTCTTTATTCCCTCAGATTTAGAAGAATCAAAAATTATTGGAACTAGCATATATGGTTCAAACGTTGTTGCAGTTAAAGGGAATTACGATGAAGTAAACAGACTCTGCACGGAAGTTTTAGGCTATAACAAATGGGGCTTTGTTAATATAAATTTGAGAACTTATTATTCTGAAGGTTCAAAAACTGTCGCATATGAAATTTTAGAACAACTAGGATGGGTAGCTCCTAAACATATTGTTGTATGTATGGCTAGTGGTTCTCTTCTGACAAAAATACATAAAGGAGTTAAAGAATTCGAGAACTTAGGATTAGTTGGTTCTAACAATACCAAGATATATGGAGCTCAAGCAACAGGATGTTCACCTATTTCAACTGCTGTAAAAAATGATTGGGAAACATTTAAGCCAGTAAAGCCAAATACTATAGCAAAATCTCTTGCGATTGGTAATCCTGCTGATGGAATCAACGCAATCAATTTGTTGAAATCAATTAACTCGTATTCTGAAGATGCAACAGATGAAGAAATTGTTGAAGCTATGTTTTTACTCGCTGAAACCGAAGGAATTTTTACTGAGACGGCTGGAGGCGTAACACTTGCATGTGCTAAAAAATTAATAGAAGACGGAAAAATCCCAAAGGATGAGTCCATTGTTCTTGTTATAACTGGGAATGGCTTAAAAACTCAGGATCCACTAGTGAATAAAATTTCAAAACCTTTTATAATAGAACCAAACATAGATTCATTTAAAAAGGAATTTAATTAAGGAGAACAAAATGGCAACAGTAAAAATACCTACACCACTCAGGAGATTGACTGGAGAAAAAGATGAAATCAAAACAACTGCTGAAAATGTAGCGGAAATGATTTTGGACTTAGAAAAACAGTTCCCTGGAATGCAAGAACGTCTATGTGACAACGATGGAACTATAAGAAAATTTATAAATATTTACGTTAACGAAGAAGATATAAGATTTATTGATGGTGAAAAAACTAACATAAACGAGAACGATGTTGTTTCAATAATTCCTGCAATTGCTGGTGGCTTTTAATTAAAAAAATCTTTTATTTTATTTAAATAATCAGAGATAGGATTAGCTGAATCATTATCAATTTCTTTTTGGAATTCTTCCATTAGCTCTTTTTGCTTAGAAGATATATTTGTAGGAAAGACTACATTGAGCTTTACATACAAATCTCCAACTCCGGATGAATTAATCCTTTGAATGCCCTTTCCTTTGAGTCTCATGACCCTTCCATGGTGAGTTCCTGGTGGAACTTTCACTTCAGATTTACCATCTAAAGTTGGAATATCAACAGTACCTCCAATTACAGCTTGAGGGATGCTTATTGGCACTTCGCAAATTATGTTCTCACCTTCTCTTGTAAAGAAGGGGTGATCTTTGACCACTATATTCACAAATAAATCACCTCTGGATCCAGAGTCAAAAGGTGCATTCCCTTCTCCTTCGATCCTCAGAGTAAGTCCCGTATCTACCCCAGCAGGAATCGGAATACTTACTGTTTTATTCTCAGTATCTTCTGGGAACGCTCCTGCGCCGCCACATGATCCGCATGTCCTTCTTGTTTCAAAAGGACCTAGTCTCTGTGAAACTCCACCTGCTCCGTTACAAGCATTACAGACCTTATAGGTTTTAATTCTTCTTATTGGGACTTTTTTCTCAACCCCTTTTACCGCTTCGTCGAATTCTAGAATTACTTCAACTCTTAAATCATTACTCTTGCTTTGTCTTCTACTACTTCTACCCCCACCTCCAAAAAAATCCTCAAAAGCTGAACCTTCTAATATGTCCTCTAAATTGATTCCACCACCAGGAAATCCTCCTCCTGGGAATCCACCTCCTGGAAACCCACCTCCAGCTCCGCCTCCTTCAAATGCGGCTGATCCAAAAGTGTCATATTGAGTCCTTTTCTCGCTATCACCAAGAACTTGGTAAGCTTCATTAATTTTTTTAAATTTATCCTCAGCTTTTTTATCACCTTTGTTTCTATCAGGGTGGTATTTAAAAGCTAGCTTTTTATATGCTTTTTTTATTTCTTCTTCAGTAGCACTTTTTGATACACCAAGAGTAGAATAAAAATCCTTACTCATCAGAATCTCCTTTACCGGATGACACTGTTACCAAGGTTGGTCTGAAAAGTTTATCTTTGATTAGATAACCATCTTGAATAATATTTATTATTTTATCTTTATCAATCTGATCTGACTTGCTAACTTCTAATGCTTCATGGAATGTAGGATCGAACTCATCATCAACAGAACATTTTATTTTTTCTATACTATTTTTTTTGAGGAAACCATCACATTCTTTAAAAACTGCTGACATACCTTTATAAAAACTTGAGTCTTTATTATCTTTTTCATATAAAATCAATCCTCTTTCAAAATTATCTATAAAATTTAATACTTCTTTTAATACAGTTTCTTTAGCATAATTTGAAGCAGAATCTTTGTCTTGCAATGATCTCTTTTTATAATTTTCGAATTCCGCAGCAAGTCTTAACAGTTTTTCGTTAACTGCTTTCTGTGCTTCTTCAAGATTTTCTACTAAAGAAAGATATTCGGCTTCAGAATCATTATCCTTAAAAAAGAATATTAAACCGTTTGGGAAATCGTTATCTTCAGACAAATCGAAACTAAATGACTCTAGATTTTGTTTCGTGGATTCGCTTTTTATATTTAAATTCTTGAGCAATTCGACAAGATCATCTTTTTTTTTAATTTCTTTATTATGTACTTCTACATTATTTTCTTTTTCAGATTCCATAACATTCTCAAATATTGTAGATTGTGTTCTTTCTTTTAGTGCCGAACATAAGAATTATTGTTGCTTGTTGTACTTTTTGTTGAACTTCTCTATTCTTCCTGTCGTTCCGCCAGATCTCTCTTTGCCCGAATAGAATGGATGAGATGAGCTAGAAATCTCTACTTTAACTAAAGGATACTCCTTGCCCTCATGAGTTATTGTTTCATCTGTCTCAACAGTAGAGGAAACTATAAAATTATCATCTGTAGTGATATCTTTAAATAAAACTTTTCTATAATTGGGGTGTATATCCTTTTTCATAGGTGAAAATACTAACAGCTCAACTAAAATTTACAACTATTTATCAGTAAATTCAGCATCAACTACATCATCTTTGTTGTTTTCATTTTTTTTGTCATTGGTTTCTGCGCCTGATGCTTCATTTTCAGCTTGTTTGCTTGCCTCCTTGTACATTTTTTCAGCTAATGAATGTGACACTTTAGTTAATTCCTCTGATGCTGTTTTAAGATCATCAACATTTTCTGAAGTTAATGCTTCTTTAGCTTTTGCTACAGCTTCTTCAATCTCTTTTTTCTCTGATTCATCAATTTTATCAGAATTCTCAGAAACTGTCTTTTCAGTAGAATAAACAAGTTGGTCTAGGTTGTTTCTTTCGGATATAAGCTCTTTCTTCTTTTCGTCTTCTTCTGATTTAGATTCAGCGTCTTTTACCATATTGTCTATTTCGTCCTCTGAAAGACCAGATGAAGCTTCTACTTTAATTTTCTGCTCTTTGTTTGTAGCTTTATCAAGTGCTGAAACATTTAAAATTCCAGAAGAATCAATATCAAAAGCAACCTCAATTTGTGGTACACCTCTAGGTGCTGAGGCGATACCATCTAAAATAAATTTAGCCAGAGTTCTATTATCTGAAGCTATAGACCTTTCTCCTTGTGTCACATGGATTTCAACACTTGGTTGGTTGTCTTGGGCCGTGCTAAAAATTTGACTTTGTCTTGCTGGAATAGTTGTATTTCTGGAAATGATAACTGTGTTGACACCCCCAAGAGTTTCTATACCTAGTGACAACGGTGTAACATCAAGTAAAAGTACATCTTTAACATCTCCACTCAATACAGCTCCTTGTATTGAAGCTCCTAGTGCAACAACTTCATCTGGGTTGATACCTTTATGAGGTTCTTTTCCGAAAAAATCAGTAACTGTTTGTTGGACTAAGGGTATTCTTGTTGAACCACCTACTAGAATTACTTCATTTATTTCTGAGGCTTTAAGTCCGGCATCTTTAAGCGCATTCTTGCAAGGCTCTAATGAAGATTTAACTTTTGAATCGATTATTTGTTCTAATTTTGATCGTGATAATTTAACTAAGAGATGTTTAGGACCATTTTGGTCAGCTGTTATAAAAGGTAAATTAACTTCTGTTTCAACAGAAGATGAGAGTTCAATCTTAGCCTTTTCAGCTCCTTCTCTTAGTCGTTGAAGTGCCATCTTATCAGATGTAAGGTCAACTCCGTTTTCTTTTTTAAATTCTGATGCAAGGAAATCAATTATTAATCTATCAAAATCATCTCCACCTAAAGAAGTGTCACCATTTGTAGATTTAACTTCAATAACACTATCTCCAACTTCTAATATTGAAATATCAAAAGTTCCTCCTCCTAAATCATATACTGCTATTAAACCATCTTTCTTTTTATCGAAACCATAAGCCAAAGCTGCTGCTGTGGGTTCGTTAATAATTCTATCCACATTTAATCCTGCAATTTTGCCTGCGTCTATAGTAGCCTGTCTTTGACTATCATTAAAATAAGCTGGTACTGTTACAACCGCATCGGTAACTTTAGCACCTAGATAAGCCTCAGCTGCGCTTTTAAGTTTTGATAACACATTGGCTGAAATTTGTGGTGGAGAATATTCGTTGTCATCTATTTTAATCCAGGCGTCACCTTTCTCGTTTTTGACTACTTCGTATGGTAACACCTTTCTGTCGTTGTTAGTTTCTTCAAATCTTCTGCCGATTAATCTTTTTGCAGAATATACAGTCTTTCTGGATTAACAACAGCCTGTCTCTTTGCAGGCTCTCCAACCAATATTTCATTATCTTTTTTGCCAAAACTTACTACTGATGGAGTAGTCCTGTTTCCTTCTTCGTTAATTATAACTTTAGGCTCGTTCGACTCGACAATCGCTACACATGAATTAGTAGTTCCTAAGTCAATTCCTATTACTTTTCCCATTAAAAGACACCTCTTCTATTCGATATTCCTAGAAGCTAATCATTAAAATTAGTATGTCAAGACTTAAATAAGACCAACTACAGTTGTAGCTGCTTCTTTCATTGTAGTAACTGCAGTAATGTTAAGATCTGATTCTTCTAAAATCTTTTTTCCAAGATCAACGTTTGTTCCCTCTAACCTAACAACTAAAGGCACTTCTATGCCTACTTCTTTAGCTGCTGTTATAATGCCTTCGGCAATGGTGTCACACTTCATAATTCCACCAAAGATATTCACCAGGATTGCTTTAACATTATCATCGCTTAGTATCATCTTAAAAGCTTGAGTAACCTGCTCAACAGATGCTCCACCACCTACATCTAAGAAATTAGCTGGTTCGGCACCATGATGCTTTATGATGTCCATAGTAGCCATAGCTAGCCCAGCTCCATTTACAAGGCACCCTATATTGCCATCTAGCTTAACGAAGCTAAAATCCCACTTCTTCGCTTCAAGCTCAGAAGGTTCCTCTTCTGTAGGGTCATGTAATTCAGAATATTCTTTATGTCTAAAAGCTGCATTGTCGTCAAAATTAATTTTAGCATCTAAGGCTTTTACAATATTTTCTTCGGTAATAATTAATGGATTGACTTCAACTAGAGCGCAGTCCATTTGGGTAAACAAATTATACATTCCATTTATTATTGCATTCAATTGTTTGGTTTGGTCTTTGTCAAAACCAAGAAAATAAGCAATCTTTCTTACATGGAAGGGTTGTATTCCTACCACAGGATCTATTGGTTGAGTAAGCAGTTTCTCAGGTTCTTCTTCAGCTACTTTTTCAATATCAACGCCACCTTCAGGGCTAGCAATTATTACATTTTTCTCTGATTTTCTATCAGTAACAAATGAAAGATAAAACTCTTTTATAATAGAAGATGCCTCTTCAACATAAACCTTGTTAACCACTTTTCCTTCCGGTCCAGTTTGATGAGTTACAAGCGTCATACCTAGCATATTTTCTACGTGCTCCTTAACTTCATTTGGAGTTTTAACAAGCTTTACACCTCCGGCTTTACCTCTACCTCCCGCATGAATTTGTGCCTTAACTACATACTCTTTAGCATTTATAGATTGTGCATACTGTTCAGCTGCTTCTGCATCTTCAAAAACTTCTCCTTTAGAAGTAGTTATATTAAATCTTCTAAACAAATCTTTGGCTTGGTACTCATGAATATTCATTTAAGCAGCCTCCTTATTGAAAAATTTATTTCTTAATTTTCTCCAAATCCAAAGAACTGGATCAAAATAACGATCAACAACCCTTTCTTTGACTGGGATAATAGCATTATCGGTAATTTGAATATCTTCAGGGCATACATTAGTACAGCATCTTGTAATATTACACATTCCTGAGCCATGCTCTTCCTTGGCAGCAGGTATCCTGTCAACCATGTCTAAAGGATGCATGTCTAAGCCAGCTATCCTAAGCATGAAGCGTGGTCCAACAAACTTATCTTTTTTGTCATGATCTCTTAACACATGACAGACGTTCTGACAAAGATAACATTCAATGCATTTTCTAAATTCCTGTATTCTATCAACGTCTTCCTGCATCATTTCATAGTCACCATTTGCATTTTTTAATTCTGGATTAGGTGTAAATGGTGTAATTTTTTTATTTTGTTCATAGTTCCATGATACATCGGTCACTAAATCTTTAATTATTGGAAATGTTCTAATTGGTCTAACATAAATAGTATCTTCTGGGCTGTATTCGTTCATACGAGTCATGCAAGAAAGTTTAGGTTGTCCGTTAATTTCGACACTACAAGAACCACATTTACCAGCTTTGCAATTCCATCTTACAGCTAAATCAGTAGCTTGCTCAGCTTGAATACGATGAATTACATCTAGGACGACCATGCCTTTGTCTACTTCAATCTTGTACTCCTGCAATTGTCCTCCTGATTTATCCCCCCTGTATATTCTAAAGTTTCTAATAGCCATTTTTGCTCCTATCCTAATCTATCATTAAGGACTTCTTTGTCTAACTCATCTATAGTTGAATTTGCTATTCTGACTAACTCTGGATTAGCATCTGGTCTTTCGATCTTTTCAGTTTTCATTGAACCATCTTCGCTCTTACTAACCACTACATTATACTTTAGCCATTCGTCTCTTTCACCAGGACAATCAATTCTTGTATGAGCACCTCTACTTTCCTCTCTTAAGAAAGCTGATTGCGCAACAGCTTCAGCAGTAATTATAAGACTTTTAAGTGATAATGCTTCGTGCCATCCTGGGTTAAATTGACAAGCTCCATCCGCTTTAACGTCTTTATATTTTTCTTTAAAGTTTTGCAGCTGCTCAATTCCAGAAGTTAATAATTCATTAGAACGAACTATACCGACAGTGTCCTGCATTGATTCTTGTAATTCTTCATGAAGAAGATATGGATTAACCCCTGTATCTCTATTAAGTATATCCGTAGCTGTACGTATACTTTTTTTAACTTGTTCATTGTCAATTCCTGGAGAAGATGCCAAATTAGTAATGTAGTCAGCGGCTCCATCTCCTGCTAGTTTACCAAATACCAAAAGATCGGATAAGGAATTTCCTCCGAGCCTATTCGCTCCATGCATGCCTCCTGATGCTTCACCACATGCAAACAGTCCTTCTACTTTTGACATTTGAGTTTCTGGGTCAACTTTTATACCTCCCATGAAATAGTGCAAAGTAGGACCGACCTCCATGGGATCTTTTGTAATATCTAATTCAGCTAGTATTTTAAATTGGTGATACATTGAAGGTAATTTCTTCTTTATGTCTTCTGCAGTCCTTTGAGTCGCAATATCTAAAAAAGCTCCACCATGTGGGGACCCCCTCTCCGCTTTTACTTCTGCTCTTATAGCACGTGCAACAACATCTCTCGTTAAAAGCTCTGGTGGTCTTCTAGCACTTTTATCGCCTGAGACAAATCTTGAAGCTTCTTCCTCAGTATCAGCAGTTTCGACAGCAAATGCTTCGGGGACGTTGTCAAACATAAACCTTCTACCTTCATTGTTTACTAGTATCCCTCCTTCTCCTCTTACGCCTTCTGTAACTAGAGTTCCTCTTACAGATGGTGGCCATACCATTCCAGTTGGATGGAATTGAGTAAATTCCATATCCATTAATTCTGCTCCTGCATCATAAGCCATTGCATAACCGTCACCAGTATATTCCCAAGAATTTGAAGTTATCTTCCAGGCCTTACCTCCACCTCCAGTTGCCAAGATAATGGCTTTGGCTTTAAAAATTACAAAATCTCCACTATCTCGCCAAATAGATACCATTCCTGCAACCTTATTCCCATCTTTTAATAAATCTAGTCCAGTACATTCCATGTATATATCAATCCCTTGATGAACTCCATGGTCCTGGAGTGTTCTAATTATTTCTAAACCTGTTCTATCACCAACATGAGCTAAACGAGGATATCTGTGACCTCCAAAATTTCTCTGGTTAATTAAACCTGTCTTAGTTCTATCAAATACGGCCCCCCACTCTTCTAGTTCTCTAATACGACTTGGAGCTTGCTTTGCATGTAATTCAGCCATTCTCCAGGTATTAAGGAACTTTCCTCCTCTCATTGTGTCTCTGAAATGAATTTTCCAATCATCTCTTTCGTCAACATTAGCTAGAGATGCGGCTACTCCACCTTCGGCCATAACTGTATGAGCTTTACCTAATAATGATTTACATACTAAACCAGTGCTTAAGCCACGACCTGAACACTCAATAGCAGCTCTAAGTCCTGCTCCACCAGCTCCAACAACAATTACATCATGCTCAACTATCTTTATTCCATCTAGATCCATTAATACCCCCAAGTGTTGTAATCAACCCAAGTTCCATTCGCTACTAACCTTACGTAAATATCGGCAAAAGCAACCCATATCATGCTAATCCAAGCCCACAATTGATGTCTACTGTTTAGCCAAGAGACTCCTTGCCAGATTCTATAATTAAAAGTAGGTTTACCTTTAGGGCAAGTGTAACAATCCTTTCCGCCACCAACTACATGTCGAAATGCATGACATCCAAAAGTGTAGCCAGCTAGAAAAATTGGATTTAACAATAATATTACAGTACCTACACCTATACCTAGTTCACCATTTCTAAAAAAAGCAAGAAGTGCATCGTAAGACAAAATAACTATGAAAAGTAATGCTATGTACATTGTATATCTATGTAGATTTTGAAAAATAAATAAATTTGTTTCACCCTTGTAATCATCTTGATGTATGCCTTTGACAGCACATGCAGGAGGTGCCATAAAATAGGCTCTATAATAAAATTTTCTGTAATAGTAACAAGTCAATCTAAATGAAAGTGGACCAAATAAAATAAAAATTGCTGGAGATGCTGGAATAAGATTTGGCCACCAAGTAGGCCATGAACCAAGCAAGCTATGACTTAATGGTGCAGAACCTAATGCTGTAGGTTCAATAAATACAAGTGGAGAATAAAAAGGTGAAAGATATCCGCCGAAACCACCTGCTCCAGCACTCCACCAGTAATAATCTGCTTCAAATACTGCCCATGTTGTGTAAATAACAAATGCAAAAAAGCCTAGACCAGTCCACAATGGTTCTATCCACCAATTATCTAATCTATTTGTAGAACCCAAACGGATAGTGCCAGAAGAATTTTTTATTTCAGCCATTACAAGAATCTCCAATTAAAACAAAATCTGCTGATAACAACGCTAAACATTATAATAACTGAATTAGTTAAAACGTTGATAAAAATATTTTTTATATTATTTTAAGATTATCAATTAGATTACATAAATCCTTAACGTGAGAAGCAGAAGTATTTAATTCATTTTGCTCATCATCGGAAAGGCTAACTTCAACAATCTTTTCTACTCCTTTAGAGGACAAAATTACTGGTAACCCTAAAAATTGATCTTTTATTCCATATTCACCATTAGCATATACGCAGGTTGGTAACAATTTGTTCTGGTCTTTTAAAATAGATTCTGCCATTTCGATAGCTGAAACTCCAGGTGCATAGAATGCACTTCCAGTTTTTAATAGCTTAACAATCTCAGCTCCTCCATCTCGAGTTCTCTGAATAATTTCATTTAATTTTTTGTTATCAATAAGTTGTGATATTGGTACTCCTGAAACAGACGTATAATCCTTCAAAGGAACCATATCATCCCCATGTCCACCTAATACTAATGCATTAATATTAGAAGCAGCTATACCTAGCTCCATAGCAAGGAAAGCTTTAAATCTTGCTGTATCTAATACGCCAGCCATACCAAGGACTCTCTCTTTTGGTAAAGAGCTAACTTGGTAAGCAACATAGGTCATTGCATCTAGTGGGTTTGTTACGACTATCAATATCGTATTTGGTGAGTTTTTTACTACTTGTTCCGTAACTTCTTTTATAATCTTTGTGTTAGTACTAACTAAATCATCGCGACTCATTCCAGGCTTCCTTGGGAGGCCTGAAGTTATAATAACTAAATCTGAATTTTTAGTATCTGAATAATCATTTGTACCTATAATTTTAGAAGAAGATCCGGAAACTGATAACATTTGAGTCAAATCCAGAGCTTTGCCTTGAGGTAGTCCTTCAACTATATCTAACAACACTACATCCGACAGATTAAGCTCTAGGGCTCTATATGCAGCCGATGCTCCAACGTTGCCTGCTCCAATGATAGATATCTTTGGAAGATTTGACAATTGATTAATATCCCCCGCTTAGTACATATAGTCTTTTAGACATTGTCCATATTTCTTATGATTGCGTCACCAAATTCAGAACACTTCAGAAGATTTGCTCCTTCTATCTGTCTTTCTAAATCATATGTAACATCTTTATCAAGCACAGTCTTTTCCATGGCCTTTACGATTAAATTCCCTACATCTTTCCAACCAATATGGTCAAACATCATTACTCCAGACAAGATAACGGAACCAGGATTGACTTTGTCTTGACCAGCATATTTTGGTGCAGTACCATGAGTAGCTTCAAATAATGCAATTTCATCTCCAATATTAGCACCAGGAGCTAATCCAAGACCACCAACTTGTGCTGCACAAGCATCTGACATATAATCACCATTTAAATTAGGCAATGCTAATACGTCATATTCATTTGTTCTAGTAAGAATTTGTTGTAGCATGTTGTCGGCAATACGGTCTTTCATAACAATCATTCCTTCTGGAACTTTCCCATTATGTTTATCCCACAAGTCATCTTCAGTTATTGTCTTATCACCAAACTCTTCTTTTGCTAATTCGTAACCCCAATCTTTAAAAGCTCCCTCCGTGAATTTCATTATGTTTCCTTTATGAACTAAAGTTACGCTTTCTCTATTGTTTTCAATGGCATATTGGACAGCCTTTCTAACAAGTCGTTTCGTTCCAAAAGCACTAATAGGTTTTATACCAACGCCAGACAAATCTCTGACATTTGCACCTAATTTATCTTGAAGAAATTTAATTAATTCATTTGCTTCTTTTGTATTACTTTCGTATTCAACTCCTGAATATACATCTTCTGTATTTTCTCTAAATATAACCATGTCCATATTTTGTGGACTTCTAACAGGTGAAGGAGTTCCTTGTATCCATCTAACTGGTCTAACGCATGCATATAAATCCATTATCTGCCTTAAAGATACATTTAAACTTCTAATTCCACCGCCTACAGGAGTAGTTAGAGGGCCTTTTATTGAAATAAGATATTCGCTAATAACATCAGTTGTTTCTTTCGGTAGCCATTCTTTAGTAATCTCTAAAGCTTTCTCTCCCGCATATACTTCAGCCCAAGATATCTTCTTTGAACCTTTGAAAGTTTTTTCAACTGCGGCATCAAAGACTCTCACTGATGCTCTCCATAAATCTGGACCTATTCCATCTCCTTCGATGAAAGTAATGATAGGATTATCCGGAATATCATAAGTCCCATCTTTGTTTATGGTAATTTTAGCGCCGTCACTAGGTATTTTTACGTTTGACATGTTACATTCTCCCTGAATTTACTACAGAGAAAAATATAATAAATAAAAAGAAAAAATCAATTATTAATTTGTTTTTTGCATTTGACGTAATACAGTCTGGAGTATCCCGCCATTATAAAAATATTCAACTTCTACTATAGAATCTAGCCTACAAACAAGTGTTATCTCTTTTGTTTGGTCGCCTTTCTTCATTTTTACCTGCAAATTAGTAAGTGGTTTTAAATTGTCTGAGACACCAGATATTGTGAAAAATTCATCTCCCTTGATGTTATGAAATTCGGCATTTTCTCCATCTAAAAACTGCAACGGCAGAACTCCCATTCCTACTAAATTGCTTCTATGTATCCTTTCAAAACTTTCTGCAATTACAGCTTTTACACCCAAAAGCATAGTTCCTTTAGCAGCCCAATCTCTTGAACTTCCTGTTCCGTATTCCTTTCCTGCTATAACAATCAAAGGAGTGTTAGACTCTTTATAATTCATAGCAGCATCATATATAGATAATGTTTCACCTGTATCGAAGAATTTTGTGAAACCTCCTTCAACGTCATCTAAAAGTTTGTTTCTAATCCGAATGTTTGCAAAAGTTCCTCTCATCATAACTTCATGGTTACCTCTCCGAGAACCGTAGCTGTTGAAATTTTTCAATTCAACACCTCTATCAGTTAAATATCTTCCAGCAGGAGTTTCTTTTGTGAAAGAACCTGCGGGTGATATATGATCAGTAGTTATAGAGTCTCCAAGGTAAGCCAATACTCTTGCATGGTTAATATCAGATACTTTTGGCAACTCATCCGAAAAATCATCAAAGAAACCTGGCTTCTGTATATAAGTAGATTCTTTGCTCCACTCATAAATTGATCCTTCTGGGATTGATATTGATTCCCATCTGTCATCACCAATAAAAATATTTTTATACCTATTTGTAAAAGTGTCAGGCAAAATTGAATCGTAAACTGTATTTCTAATTTCATCATTTGATGGCCATATATCTTTCAAGTAAATACTTTTACCATCTGCAGAAATTCCAATCTTGTCGTTGTAGAAATCAATATCAATAGTTCCGGCCAACGCATAAGCTACTACTAAAGGTGGTGAACCAAGATAAGATAATCTTATAAGAGGATGGACTCTGCCTTCAAAATTTCTGTTTCCACTTGAAACAGCTGCAACATGCAACGAATTATTTACAATAGGTTCCTCTACTTCTGGAGGCAAAGGACCACTATTTCCTATACAGGTTGTACAGCCAAATCCAACTGTTTTAAAACCTATATCAGAAAGACTTTCAAGTAAATCAGCATTCTCTAGATAATCAACAACTACTTTTGAACCTGGAGCTAAACTAGTCTTGACATACGAAGGAACTTTTAACCCTAAATCATTAGCTTTCTTAGCAACTAACCCTGCTGTAATCATTACATAAGGATTTGAAGTGTTTGTACAACTTGTTATTGCTGCTAAAACTACTGATCCATTCTTTATTGACTCACTTGATTCTTTTATTTTAAATTCTTCTTCATTGTTTAATTTTCTTGATTCAAGTTCATTATGTAAAGCATCCTTCATTTCTGATAATAAAATTCTATCCTGCGGTCTCTTTGGACCTGCTAATGCAGGTTGAACGGATTCAAGATTTAGGTATAAAGATTTGTAGTAATCAGGGTCTACGCTTGAAGAATCTCTGAAGCTATTTTGATTTTTGTAATAATTTTCTACTAAATTTACTTCCTCTTTGGTTCTACCCGTTAGCTTTAGATAATTTAATGCCTCTTCGTCAACAGGGAAAAAGCCCATTGTAGCACCATACTCGGGAGCCATATTGGCAATAGTTGCTCTGTCTGGTAGCGGCAAATTGTCCAAGCCTGGACCATAAAATTCCACAAATTTCCCTACTACTCCCTCTGTTCTTAACATCTCTGTAATGTTTAAAACTAAGTCAGTTGCTGTAACTCCTTCACATAAATTACCCTCTAATTTAAAACCAATTACATCTGGAATTAAAAAGTATAGCGGCTGTCCTAACATAGCTGCTTCTGCCTCTATTCCGCCAACTCCCCATCCAAGAACACTAATTCCATTAATCATGGTAGTGTGGGAGTCAGTTCCAACCAAAGTATCTGGAATACAAATCTCTTTGTCATTATGTCTAATCTTTTGAACTAATTTGGCTAAATATTCAAGATTAACTTGATGGACAATGCCATTACCTGGGGGGACAGCTCTGAAATTAGCAAAAGCTTCTTGAGCCCATCTTAAGAATGAATATCTTTCCTGATTTCTTTCAAATTCTAATTTTGTATTTAGATAAAGTGAATCTTTCTCTTTAAAATAATCCACTTGAACAGAATGATCAATTACTAAGTCAACTGGCACCAAAGGGTTAATAGAGGCAGTGTCTCCCCCTTTTTTGTTTACAATGTCTCTCATGGCGGCTAAATCAGCAACGCAAGGTACTCCAGTAAAATCTTGTAAAACGACCCTAGAGGGACTAAAAGGTATTTCAAATTTTTCTGTCTTATTGAAAATAAATTTTTTAATTAATTCTTCGTCTATTATTTTGTTGTCATAGTTTCTAATAAGATTTTCTAAAAGGACTCTTAAAGAATAAGGCATAGACTGTAAATCAAAAGATAAATCTTCAGATAACTTTGGTAAAGAATAATAATTAAATTTTTTCTTTTGTCCTACAATGTTTGTGGTAATTAAATAATCGTTTTTATTCATAAGCAATCTTCACTCAATAAAATTAATTTTCTCTATTTGTTTTATTTTATCAAGTCTGGCTTCATGTCTTCCTGATTCAAAATCAGTTGTTAACCAAAGCTCAATAATATTCTTTGCAACATCTGATGTAATGTATTTCGCTCCTAGGGTAATAACATTAGAATTATTATGAGATCTGGACATTATTGCGACATTAACGTCATTTGCAACTACTGCGCGAATATTTGTATATTTGTTTGCAACTATATTCATTCCACAACCAGAAGCGCATATTAAAATTCCTCTTTGGAATTGATCTTGAGAAACTCTTTTTGCTACCTCAGAAGCAGAATCAGGATAATCAAAAGACTCTTCAGAGTAAGTACCAAAGTCCTTATATTCATAATTTAACTTTTCCAAATACTCTTTTATCTCTTCTTTAAGGACAAAGCCCCTATGGTCAGAGCCAATAGCGATTTTCATTTTACTCCTCGAATTTTTTGAAAACTAAAGTGCAATTGGTTCCACCAAAACCAAAAGAATTACTTACAACAATATTTATATTTTTATCTATAGAAGAATGTGGTACATAATTAAGATCGCATCCTTCTTGTGGATTATCTAAATTAATTGTTGGTGGGATAACTCCCTCATGTATTGCCATAGAACATATACCTGCTTCTATTCCACCAGCTGCACCCAAAAGGTGTCCTGTAATTGATTTTGTAGAACTAATAAGTAGTTCTTTAGAATGAGAGTTAAAAACTTCCTTGATAGCATTTGTTTCATTTATATCATTTTGTTGTGTGGAAGTGCCGTGTGCATTAATATAATCTACTTCATCATAGTTAACTTTAGAATTTCTTAAAGCAGAATTCATGCAAATAACAGGTCCTTCGACTGAAGGAGAAGTAATATGATGAGCGTCTCCGCTCATGCCAGAACTAAGCAATTCAGCATAAATTGTAGCCCCTCTCTTTTTTGCATGATTTAATTCTTCAAGAATAACTAACCCTGAGCCTTCAGACATTACGAAACCATCTCTATCAGCATCAAAAGGTCTAGAAGCAGCTTTTGGATTATCATTTCTAGTAGATATTGCTCTCATTACATTGAAACCTGAAATCGCAACATGGACTAATGGGGCTTCTGCTCCTCCTGCAACCATAGCGACTGCGTCGCCTCTTTCTATCATCATCGCAGCATAAGCAATGGCGTGAGCTCCTGCTGCACAAGCAGTTGCTGTAGCACAATTTGGTCCTTTTAAATTATTAAAGATAGATACATACCCTGCTGCCATATTTGGTACCATCGAAGGAACAAAGAATGGGGAAACCCTTGAAGGTCCTCTATCTTTGTAAACAATAACGTTGTCTACGAAGGTTTGTATACCACCTATGCCAGATCCAATATAGGAACCCACGAGGTGAGAATTTTTTTCAGTTATTTCCAGGCCTGAATCTTTAAGAGCCATAGAAGCTGCTGCTGCAGCGTAACAAATAAAAACATCGCTTCTTCTTGCTTCTTTCGGATCCATAAAGTCCTCTGCATTAAAATTAGAAGGGACTTCTCCTCCAAATTGAGTTTTTAAATCAGAGGCATCAATTCTTTTTAGATAATCAATCCCAGATATACCTTCTTTAACTTTAGGCCAAACTTCGTCCTTCCCAATACCTAGAGAGGACAACATACCTATACCTGTTACTACAACTCTGTTCATTATATTATTTCTTATTTTTTACTATGTAATTAATGGCATCACTTACTTTTAATATTTTTTCAGCATCTTCATCAGCTATTTCAACACCGAATTCATCTTCCATGCTCATAATAAGTTCAACTAAATCTAATGAGTCAGCGCCTAAATCCTCAATAAATTGGGAATCAAGAGTGATCTCACTTTCGTTCTTTCCTAACTGAGATGCAATCATTGAGATTACCTGTTGTTGTATTTCTTCTGACATAAATGTCCTCCTTAGGTGTAAAGACCACCATTAATCTTCAAAATCTCTCCAGTTATATATGATGAATCATCTGAAGCTAAAAACAATACAGCTTTTGCAACATCTTCGGGAATCCCAAATCTTGAGAGTGGTATTATTTCTTTGTATTTTTCTTTAACTGAATCTGGTAAAACGTCAGTTATGTCTGTTTCGATAAATCCCGGACTAATAGCATTAACGTTTATATTTTTAGAACCTAACTCTTTTGCTAAAGACTTAGTGAATCCCATTATGGCTGACTTCGTTGATGAGTAGTTAGCTTGTCCTGGGTTTCCCATCTCTCCAACTACTGATGTTATATTAATTATTTTTCCATATTGATTTTTAACCATTGATCGTACTACGTTTTTTGTGCAATTGAAAACTCCTTTAGTGTTGACTTCAAAAACTTCATCCCATTGCTGTTCTTTCATTCTCATAAACAATGAGTCTCTTGTAATTCCTGCATTGTTAACCAAAATATCGATCTTTTCATATTTTTCTAAAATATATTTGATTTTCTCTTCCACGACTATGGTATCTGAAACATTAAACTGAAGTATCTCCCCAGTTCCTCCTGATTCCTCAACAATGTTCAGTACTTCTTTTGCGGAGCTTTCAGAATTTGCATAATTTATAATAACAATCGCTCCTGCTTTTGCTAGTTCTATAGATACTGATTTACCTATACCTCTAGAACCACCTGTAATTAACGCGACTTTACCATTTAGCATATTTATATTTTATCCAAATCAGCTTTTTCACCAAAATTTGAAACCTGGCAATCTGGAACTATTCTTTTAATTAAACCTGATAAAACATTTTTTGGTCCAACCTCTAAAAATGATTTAACACCCAGATTTTTGTTTAAATAATTTACTGATTGATGCCAGAGGACTGGACTAACTAATTGATCAAGAAGAAGGTCTTTAATCTTTTCTTTGTCATCCATAGTTTTCGCATTGAAATTAGAAACCATTGGTATTTTGAAATCTAAAAAATTAATTGAATCCAATACAACTTGCATTTTGTCGACAGCTGACTTCATCAATTGTGAATGAAAAGGAGCGCTAATATCGAGCAGTACAACTCTTTTTGCACCGGCTTTTTTTGCTAAGTCGGCAGCCTTTTCAACTGCCATCTTGACCCCTGATATTACAACTTGACCTATACTGTTATAATTTGCAGGAGCAACATAAGAATCGTTATCTGAAGCTTCCTTGCAAATTTGATTTACTTGTTCATCTGGCAAACCTAAAACAGCTGCCATGCCACCCACTCCAAGAGGAACAGCTTGTTGAGTGTATTCACCTCTTTTTCGAACAGCCCAAATGGCATCCTCAAAATCAAGCGACCCGGAAGCTACTAAAGCTGAATACTCGCCAAGGCTATGCCCTGCTACAAAACAAGGTTGAACATCTTTCAATGAAGTTAAGACTCTATGTGCTGCAGTACTTACAGTAAGAATTGCTGGTTGAGCATTTACTGTTAAATGAACATCCTCGCTTTCGAAACATAATTTTTTCATATCAATTCCCAATCGCTCACTCGCTTGAGCAAAAGTTAATCTAGCTTCTTCAAAATTTTCATATAAATCTTTCCCCATGCCAACGTATTGGGAACCTTGTCCGGGAAAAACTAGAGCTAACATTTTAATACACCTTGTTTTAACATAATTTCAGAAAATTAATTCTTTCTCGAAGCTTGGTATTCCTCTATAGTTCTGTATCTATGAGAAATCTTAATTTCTCCAGTTTTTTTATCTTTAGATAATCCACTTAAAACTATTTTTTGGTGGTTCCTTCTCTTTCCAATCTTAGATTTTGATGTTTTTCTTTTTGGTGTTGCCATAATAGTATCCTTATAAAATGGTATTATAGGTCAATATAATCATTTTACAACTTGCAATAACCTTTTTGTCTCATCATGTTGAGGATTCTTAAAAACCTCTATTGTTGAGCCTTTTTCCACTATAGAGCCATTTGAAAGAACAAAGACTTTGTCGCACAAATCTTGTATTAATCTAAAATCATGAGTGATGAACAACATTGTAAGATTGTTATTTTTTATTAAATTTTTTATTATTCTAATTATTTCTAGTTGAGATTTTAAATCTAATGATGACATAGGCTCATCAAAGACAATAAATTCTGGATTAGACAAGACTGCTCTTAAAATCAATATTTTTTGTCTTTGGCCTCCACTTAGGTTAGATGCATTTTTATCTAGAATGTCTTCGTTTAGACCAACTTTTAACAAACTATCATTAATTTTGTTTATTTTTTCAGTAGTTGAATGCTCTTTGTCATTCCAAAAAGAATCTAAAAGTATATTCTTAATTCGCTTTTTAGGGTTAAGAGAGCCAAACAAATCTTGAAAAACTATTTGAACTTTTTTTGCATAATCTTTTCTTGTAATCAAGTCTACAGTCTCACCTTCGAAAAGAACTTGTCCTTTGTTGGGTAATAATAATTTTGTAATTAATTTTGATATGGTACTTTTTCCAGAACCACTAAGTCCTATTAGTCCGACTGCTTCACCGCGATTAATAGATAAATTTAATTCTTGCAAGACCCAGTGTTTAGTTGTTTCAAACTTAAAAAATAATTTACTTAGTTGAATAAGCTCGACTTTTGGTTTTGGATTTCTTTTCGACATAGATTGATTATCTTTTTCTATTGAAAGTTTATTTTTTTCATGCAACTTGTTAATTTGAAAAACATTATCAAGTTTGCTTAATAGACTATCTTTAATTTGGTAGCATTCGTCACAGTAATTAGAGACTATCCTCGGGTCATGTGTAATAATTAGTATTGTAAGTTCTCTATCTTTTGAAATCTGAGCCAATAAATCTAATATAAGTTTTTCGTTTACCGCATCGAGTGAAGATGTGGCTTCATCAGCTATTATCATTTCTGGATTATTTTCCAAAGAAAGTGCTATCAGTACTCGTTGAGCCATACCACCGCTGAGTTCATGAGGATATTTTTTTAGCAATTCATCAATTTTATCAAATCCAACCTCATCTAATAATCGTTTTGCGTAATCTTTTATATCTAAATTTTTATCAATTATTTTTAAATTTATTTCAAAATGTTGAAATATTGTTAGTACCGGATTCAATGATGATAAAGGTTCCTGGGGAATATACGAGATATTCCTCTCATGCCGATCATCAACTTCATTTCCCTTGTATTTAAAAATTTTATATTCTTTTTTTGCATTATATATAAACTCTTTTCCCATTATAGCGTATGCAAAAAGTGATTTCCCTGTTCCACTTTGACCCACAATGGAAACAACTTTTCCCTTTTCTATAGTAAAATCTGAGTCTTTTAATAAAACTTCACTGTTGTTGTTTTTAGAAGTTATTTTAATAGATTTAATTTCCAATAAATTAGTCATATATATTCTAAATCTTAGTTTATTTCCAGCTAATATAAAAGTGTATAATTGTTATATGGAAAATTTATTTAAGAATTTGCTAACAGCAGCATTTGTTATTGTAATAGGATCAACATTAATTTTCTTCTACTTCAATCATTTAGAGTCAGTTGAGAATGAAATAAATTTGAGCTCAAATAAATTAATCAACAGTGAAAGCTATAAAGATAAAAATAAAGTCAGTTCTTATATGAATAATTTTAAAGATATCAAATCCAGTAGTTCGTCCTATTTAATACCTTTACTTTCTTCAAATTACTTTCTTGAAAACAATGAACCTGAGATGGCTCTAAAAGTTTTAGACAAAATACCAGAATCTGATTCGAAACTAATCAATGATTTAATATTTTCTTTACAGAGTAGAATTTATGCGGAAATCAATATGTGCGATAAATCCATAAATCGATTTGAAAAAATTGATTCATATAATTCTATTGCTTCAGATACCAGAACATATATTGGGAAATGTCTCAGGGAGTCAGTGAAATGATTATATATATTTTAATTGGAATAGTCGGAGGCTTTATGAGTGGGTTCATGGGTATAGGGGGTGGTTTAGTGATGGTCCCATTGTTAGTGATATTATCTAAATTTACTCAACATATGGCTCAGGGTACCTCTTTGGCTGTTCTAACTCTACCTGTTGTTGTTTTTGGTGCTTATCAATATTATCAAGAAGGAAATATCAATATGAATGCCGCTATAACAATAGCAATATTTTTTTGTATAGGTATATTTTTAGGTTCAAAAACTGCTCATTTACTTTCATCTGAAAACTTAAAAATTATATTTGGTTTCTTGATGGTATTTATAGGTATTAGAATGATAATCAATTAGATACAAATTTATCAGAATACTCTGTTAGAGCTTTTACGTTTTCAAACCAAACCATTTCTTCATCTTTTCTAAGCCATGTTGTTTGTCTTTTAGCTAACCTTCTTGTATTGGTTTTAATTTTTTCTATAGATTCATCTTTAGTAAAATCTCCCTTTAAGTACATGCAAATCTCTTTGTATCCTATTGAACGTAGAGGTTTGATTTCTTCACCATATAATTCGACTAGACTCTTAACTTCATCAATAAGACCATCTGATATCATTGTATCTACACGTAAATTAATTAGGTCATCTAATTGTGGTTTTGAAATAGATAAACCGATTTTAATAAATTGGCAATCTTTTAGAGTAGTACGGTTCTCTTCTCTAAATAATTCAGAAGGTTTTCTTTGGGTTATTTTATTTATTTCTAGAAACCTAATTATTCTTTGAATATCTCTATTGTTTATTTTTTTTGCTTGGTCAGGATCAATCTCAAGAAGCATATTGTACAAATGGTCTATCCCATTACTTTCTAGTTTGTCTTGCAAGGTCTTCCTAAAATCATCATCTTTTGGCAACTCAGAAGTTAATCCATCTAAAAGAGATTTTATATATAGTTGTGTGCCACCTGAAACTATTAGATTTTCATTTAAGCTCGAATTAATCACGTCTCTACTTAATTTCATGTACTGCCATGCATCAAAATCTTTGTCTGGTTGAATAATATCAATAAGATGATGAGGAATTGTGTTCATAATATTTTTTGAAGGTTTTCCAGTCCCAATATCAAAACTTTTATAAACATGCATTGAATCAGCTGAGATAATCTCTGTTTGATATCTTCTAGCCAATTCTATTGATAAATTTGTTTTGCCGCTGGATGTTGGTCCAGTTAATATTACAATCTTTTTTTTCTTGTCTTTATTCCCGGAAGTTCTCAATATCCTGATCAAGTGCCTCTTTTCTGCTTAATCTAATTTTTCCATCTCTTTCTTTAGATAAACATTTCACTAAAACTTCATCACCTTCTTTAAGGATATCCGAAACTGTTTTAACTCTTTCTTTTGCTAGTTCAGATATATGAATTAGTCCATCAAGTGTTGGGCTCAATCCTACAATTGCACCAAAATCTAATATTCTTTTTACTTTACCTATATAAAATTCTCCAACATCAATGTCTCTTACTATATAGGAAATGTCTTTCAGTGCGGACTTGGCATCTGATTCGTTGATAGCTATGACATTCACTTTCCCTGAATCTTCAATGTCGATTTTGACATTATTATCTTCGGTTAGTTTCTTTATGTTTTTACCACCAGAGCCTATAATGTCTTTGATCTTATCTGGATTAACATGAATTGTTGTAATTCTAGGTGCATGAGGTGAGATGTTTTCCTTCTTGGAACTAATTGTCTTAGCCATCTCTGATAAAATATGGAGCCTTCCTTCTTTTGCTTGATCAAGAGCTTCTTGAAGTAATTCTTTGCTGATTCCTTGAATTTTAATATCCATCTGAAGTGCTGTAATTCCCTCTGATGTTCCACAAACTTTAAAGTCCATGTCTCCAAGATGGTCTTCGTCTCCAAGAATATCTGATAAAATCAGATGGTTTTCATTTTCTTTAATAAGACCCATAGCAATACCTGCAACTGGTGCACTAAGTGGTACTCCAGCATCCATTAAAGACAAAGATGATCCGCAAACTGTGGCCATTGACGAGGATCCATTAGATTCCAAAATATCAGAAACAATTCTTACAGTATATGGAAAAGTGTCAGGACCTGGCATTACACCCATCACAGCTCTTCTAGCGAGTTCTCCATGGCCTATCTCTCTTCTTCCAGTTCCAAGTCTCATTGATACCTCGCCTACGCTAAATGGCGGAAAATTATAATGGAGCATGAAAGTCCTTCTTTCCTCTCCTTGTAAAGTATCAATTCTTTGTTGGTCTTCTTTTGTACCAAGCGTAACAGCTACCAATGCTTGTGTTTCGCCTCTAGTAAAAACTGCTGAGCCATGGGCTCTACTCAAAATACTTATCTCAGATGAAATATTTCTAATATCAGCAAAAGATCTTCCATCTATTCTGGTCTTATCATTTATCATCATCTGTCTGACTGAAGTTTTTTTGAAATTATCAAATATCTCTTTAAAATCTTTCTCATTAAAATTCTCATCTTCAGAAATATTATTCAATGTGCTTGTATATAGATTTGCAATGGAGGTGTTACGTTCCTGTTTCGATTGAATTCTAATAGATTTCTGTAAATCTTCGGATATTAGATCTTCGATTTTCTTCACAAATTCTGAATCTAACTCTTTTTGAATGACAATTCTTTTTTCTAAACCTTCGGGGATTAATTTGTTTTGAAAACCAATTATCTCTTTGATATGTGTATGTCCAAACATTAAAGCATCAACTATCTCAGCTTCTGGTATAGTATCTGCCTCACCTTCCACCATAAGTATTGCTTCGTTGCTACCTGCAATTATAAAATTTAAATCTGATGCTTCTATTTCTTCAAATGTAGGATTGCATATTAAATTATTATCGACTCTCCCTACTCTAACACCAGCTAATGGGCCATCAAATGGTATGTTTGAAACTGTTAAAGCAGCTGAGGCTGCTGTAATAGCAAGCACATCAGGTGGATTTATATTATCAGCCGAATAAACACTAATAATAACTTGCGTTGGAAAATTATAGTTTTTTGGGAACATTGGTCTAAGCGGTCTATCTATTAATCGTGATATTAATGTTTCTGATTCTGTTGGTCTACCTTCTCTTTTAAAATAACCGCCTGGTATTTTCCCAGCAGAAAAAGCTTTTTCCTGGTAGTTAACTGTAAGAGGAAGAAAGTTATCATCTACTGGATCTAAAGAGCTAACAACGGTTGCAAGGACTTGTGTATCGCCAATTTGTGCAAGCACAGATCCGTCTGCTTGTTTCGCTAGTTTGCCAGTTTCTAAAGAAAAAGATTTGCCAGCAAGAAGTTCGTTAATATTTTTGTATGAATCCATCGAAACCTATTTTCTTAAACCATGCTTAGAAAGAATTTCGATATATTCATCTTTGTCTTTTCTCTTTATATATTTCAACAACTTTCTTCTTCTTTCAATCGCTAAGAGCAGTCCTCTTCTAGAGGACGTGTCTTTTTTAAAACTTTGGACATGTTTAGTCAGCAATTCAATTTTTTTTGAAAGAATTGCTATTTGAACTTTTGTGGACCCTACGTCTTTATCTGAAGATCCAAATTCATTAATTATATCCTTCTTATTTAAAATCAATCATTAACCTCTTTAAATTTCTTAGCTTAATAATTAATCAATTATCTTTAAAAATCAAGTGTGTTAAACAAACTACTAGAACAATTTGATATCCGAATAAATATAATCGCCAGTTTCATTAAAGTTGTTATTTATAAGACCTACTGGATATTCGTCTATCGTAAGTAATTTGTGCTGGTCTTTATTAGATTTTACTCCTAATTTTTTTGATAAATTTGATAAAAATTCGTTATTCACCTTCTTGTGGTTTGAATGCTGTTTCAAATGATCTAATAGACTTTTATTGATCTCAACTGTAGAAAACAAATCATCAGGATTAAAAAAAATCGGACTCTGGCTATCAATTAAAGAAAAGAATTTGTTTGAATCCTCAACATTAAAAGAACCACTAGACAATCTTCTTAAGCTGGCAACAGAAGCACCAACTCCTAGCTTGTCACCTATATCGCTAACCAACGATCTAATGTAAGTTCCTTTTGAACAGTCAACTTCAAGTTCAAAAGTATATTCTCCACTCTTAGCAATATGAATATCATATATAGTAGAAATTCTTTCGGGCAAACCTACTTCTTTACCTTGTCTTGCATATTTATAAGAAGGAATACCATTTATTTTAATTGCAGAATAACTTGGTGGAACATATGTGTATTTACCTATAAAAGATTTAACTATTTTTTTTAAAGTTTCTAAATGAAGTTGAGGAACTTCAGTTACATGTAACACTCTTCCTGAAATATCTAAAGTTTCAGTTTGCAAACCAATAATAGCTTTAACAATGTACTTCTTTTTGTTTTCATTTATAAAAGGAATCAGCTTAGTTAGTTTGCCCAAAAAAATTGGGACAACACCTGTTGCTAATGGATCCAAAGTTCCAGTATGGCCTGCTTTTTCTGCATTAAAATATTTTTTTATTTTGTTAGTCACGTAAGTTGTAGTCATTCCGTATGGTTTATCAATTAATAAAATCTTATCCATTTTTAAGCTCTTTAATTATTCCCTCAATCAATATTTGAATCTTTCCATCAAAACGAAAACCTGATGCATTTTTATGACCCCCTCCACCAAATCTTCCAGCAAAATCAGATAAATCTTTAAACCCATTTGATCTGAGACTAATTTTCCATTTGTCAGTACCAATTTCTCTTATAAAAATGCCTATTTCTACATCAGAATAATTTAGAAGAGAATTAGCAATCCCTTCAGAGTCTTCTTTAGTGGTTCCAGTTTCATCATAGAAAGAATCTGTAGAGTGGCAAATAGCTGTTTTTAATTCTTCATTGAAATCAAGTGTAGAATATATTTTATTTCTTAATTGTAGTCTTTTTATTTCCCCATTATTGAATATGCTTTTATTTAAAGTTTCTAAGTCTCCGCCCATAGAAAGTAGCTCCTTACAGATTTCAAATGTTTCGGGATTAACATTTGAATTTTTGAATGATGAAGTGTCAGTAATTATAGTTGTAAGAAGGCAAGTAGAAATCTTGGATTTGACTGATTCATTTGTTATTTCCGGAAATTGCTTAATTAGCCTGTAAACCAAAACACCAGTAGATGAAGCATCAGTGTCAATGTAAGTAGCTTCTGAATTTTCAATCTTATTATTTTCATGATGGTCAATTACAATAATTGGCAAATCATTATCTTTAATTGTTAAATCTAAATAATTAGACATTTCGGAACCTGTTCGTTCGAAATCATTTAAATCTAATATAAGGGCTAAATCAAAATCCTTTGGAAGAGTTTCAATAGAATCATGGATAATTTCATCTGCCCCAAGAAATGATAGATAATTTGGAATCCCATCACGATTATAAACTACACAGTCCTTAGAAAGGACATCCTTTATAAAGTAATAAAGACCTAAAGATGACCCTATTGCATCGCCATCAGGGCTATAATGTGAAACTAAAAGTATTTTCTTCTTTGTATTAATTAATTCTTTAATATTTAAAAGGACAGAGGTGCTAAGTTTTTTCGAATCCATCTTTCTGGTTAGATAGTTTGATTTATTTTATCAAAAGTAAAAATTTCTATTGTATCTCCTTGCTTGATATCTTCCATATTTTCAAAACCTATTCCACATTCAAAGCCACTAGCAACTTCTTTTACATCATCTTTAAATCTTTTCAATGAAGTTATTGTCGTTTCGAATACAATTTCATCTTCCCTTTTAACTCTTATGTTGTGCCCTCTGACTGCTTTGCCGTCATTAACTAAGCATCCAGCAATTTTACCTTGCTTAGAAAGATTGAAGATTTCTCTAATTTCTGCATGACCAGTAACTCTCTCTTCAAGGATTGGGTCTAGTAGTCCTTCAAGTAATTCTTTTATTCTATCTAATATTTCATATATTATTTTGTAGGTTTCACATCTTATTGAAGATTTATCTAACATAGCTTGGACTTTCGGCTCTACATTAGTTGAAAATCCTAGGATTATTGATCCTGTTGACTCTGCAAGCATAAAGTCTGATTCGTTAATTGTTCCCACAGCAGAATGTACAATTTTTGCTTTGCATTTTTCAGATTCAAAATTAAGTAATGCGGAAACAAGAGCATCAAGAGAACCCTGAGTATCAGCTTTCACTATAACTGGCAATTCTTTAATTTGAAGTAACTGTAAATCTGAATTAATGAAGTCTAAATCGACTGTGTGCGACTTGAAAGACTTTTCGTCTTCGATGTTAGACAACCTATTTCTTATTACATCCTTTGCAATTTTATCATTTTTAACTATATTGTATTGCAATCCAGCTTCAGGAACACCATCAAGCCCTAGTATCTCTACTGGATAGGATGGTGCCGATGTCATTAGTTGCTTGCCTTTGTCATCAATTAGTGCACGAATCCTACCTGAATTTGTTCCACAGAGTATTGTGTCACCTCTTTTAATTTCTCCTTCCTTGGGAATCAAAGTAGCAACAACCCCTCGTCCTTTATCCAAATAAGCTTCGAGGATGTATCCAGAAGAAGGAATTTTGGAATTGGCTTTCAATTCCATAACATCTGATTGTAGTACTACTATTTCCAATAAGTCATCTATGCCTTTTCCGTTCAATGCAGACACTGGAACAAAAGGAGTATCGCCACCCCAATCCTCTGGTGTAAGTCCTTTTTCTGACAATTGAGTCTTAATCGAATCAACATTTGAATCTTCTTTATCAATCTTATTTACAGCAACTACAATAGGAACATTTGCGGATTTAGCATGACTAATAGCCTCATCTGTTTGTGGCATTACCCCATCATCAGCAGCAACGACTAATATAATAATATCTGTCAAACTTGCTCCTCTAGATCTCATTGCCGAAAAAGCGGCATGTCCTGGAGTATCAATAAAAACTAAATTTTTTTTGTTAACGTTAACGCTATATGCGCCTATTGATTGTGTTATACCTCCATGTTCTTTATCAACCACTTTGGACTTTCTAATATAGTCTAATAATGATGTTTTACCATGGTCAACATGGCCCATGACTGTTATAATCGGAGGTCTCATTTGAATGTCAGAGTCTTTCCTTAAAAATCCTTCTTCTAAAACTGATTTTTCATTATAAGAGTCAACTTCTACTTCATAATTAAATTCTGAAGCAATAATAGTAGCTTCATCGGAATCAATTTCATCTTTTGCAGTTAATTTTAATCCTAACTCTGATGCTTTACTGATAACTTGGCCTATTTTTGCCTTTAATTTCGTTGCTAAAAGTGTAATGATAATTTTTTCTTGAATTTTTATCTTATTTACTTTTGTTTTGGTTCTCGTATTGCTTTCTATTCCATTTTCTTTATCAATTTCATCTGCAGATTGTGAATCTTTTTGAGTCCTAGTTTTTTTTGCAAAATTATTTGATATAAGATACTCCTTCCTACCACCAGGCAATTTTGCTCTAACAGCTTTTCTCAATACATCCATAGCATCTTCATCTATAATCTCTTCTTTGGATGGTTTAATCTGAACTTTTTTCTTTTCTACTTGCTTATTTTTTTTGGTTTCTGTTTTCTTTTTTGCATCTTCTGATCTAAATTCTTTTTGAATCTTAGCTGGAGGTTCTTTAGTAACATTAGTTTGCTTGTCATCTTTGCTTTTTGGTTTGACATCTCTTTCGTTAGTCTTTGCTGGAGAATACACTCTTTTGGTTTCGCGTGTAACAGTTTTGGTTGGTTGAGAATCTTGTTTAGTTTTTATTTCTTCTTTAATTTCTTCTTTAGAAACTTGTTCTTCAGCCTGTTTTTCCTTAGCGACTTCTTGTTCATCCTCAGTTTTTTCTTCAATTTTAAAAACAGGGGCCTTTTTTCGTCTTATCGTAACTTTGGCTCCAGACCTTTTTATAACATCTCTAGGAGATTTTTTTACTTTATCATTGTCTGGCGAGAACGATATTTTTATTTTAGCAGCATCGTCTTCAGATATGGAACTAGCTGAACTTCTTGCAATGATAGATAAATCTTTACATTTAGATAAAACATCTTTAACAGTAATCGAAATTTCTGTAGCTAAGTCTTTTATTTTAACTTTTCTCATGTTTTTTTTATTAACTATCCTGTTCACCTGTTTCTTCTTCAACTACTTTTTTGTCAGAGGCCTCATCTTCTTCGGCTTCATCTTCTACATTTATATTTCTTAATTTTTCTTGTAGTGCAGTTCTTGCTGCTAATTGAATTTTTTCAACGTCTTCTTCACTAGGAATTCCTGAGGATTTTTTTACATCCTCTGCTTCTCCGAATGCTATATCTTCTAATGTATGAAATCCTCCAGCAAATAAAAGATTTGCATTAACCTCAGATATATTTGGAAGAGTTAAAAGTAGTTTAACAACATTTTCTTGTTCTTCTTTAAGTTGTTCGTCGGTTTTTACAGTAATTTCCCACTCAATCAATTCGGAAGCTAATCGTACATTTTGACCTTTTCTACCAATAGTAAGTGAAAATTGATCTTTGTCTACAACAACTTCCATAACTTTTGATCCCTCATCAAGAATAACTTTAGTAACTTGAGCAGGAGATAATGAATTGCATGCAAATTTTGCAATATCGGCAGACCATGGAACAATGTCTATTTTTTCTCCTTTTAATTCTTGTATTATATTTTGAACTCTTGACCCTCTCATTCCTACACATGCTCCTACTGGATCAATATCTGAATCCGAGGAAGAGACGGCAATCTTTGTTCTTCCGCCTGGATCACGAGAAATTCCCATGATTTGAACTATTCCCTCGTTAATTTCTGGTACCTCTGCCCTAAATAAGGATTCAACAAAATTTTTATGTGCTCTGGAAATTATTAATTGTGTTCCTCTTTTGTCTTCTTCTATTTTTAAAAGAACAGCTCGAAGTCTATCTTTGGGCTGAAAGTATTCTCTAGGTACTTGTTCATCGTATGGAATTATAGCTTCGGTTCTACCTATGTCGACAACGATAGTGCCTCTTGAAATTCTTCTAACAATACCGTTAATCAATTCACCTTGCCTGCTTCTAAACTCTTCGTATATAACTTTTGCTTCTGCTTCTTTTAATTTTTGTATAATTTTCTGTCTTGCATTTTGAATAGCGATTCTAGTGTAATCTGGGCTAAGTTTAACTCCGATTTCTTCATCAATTTGAACATCTGGATCGTACACCCTTGCTTCTTCTAATGAAATCTCCATGTCTTCATCAAAAACATCTTCTACAACTTTCTTGAATTCAAAAAGCTCAAGTTCATTGAATTCGTTAAATTGGCATTCTAAATCTTTATAAAGTGGGTCCGTTTTTAATAATTTATGTGCTGCTGATACGACCGATTCATTTACAGCGTCAAGAATTATTTCTTTATCTATTCCTTTGTCTTTAGAAACAGACTCAATTACTCTTGCTAGTTCATCAAAACTCATTTACTTTCTCCCTCTTCTAATATTTGATGAGTTCCTGGAGAAGAAACCTCTAAAACATAAGAAGATTCAAACAAATCATCAAAGCCATCAATATCGTTTATCACTTTATTGAATTTCACACAATCATCAATATTGATTCCTTTGTCTTTGTCAATATATATAACTAATTTTAAGGAAGAAGGTCCACCTGACAGCTCTAAATCAACAAACTTATATTCAGTTGTTTCGCACTCTTTCCTTATAATATTTACTAATTTTTCTCTCAAATTTTCACTCATTCCTTACCCTAATAAAAAAAGAAGCGGGGCATGCCCCGCTTCTCTAAAATTAAAAATATTCTAACATTTCGTTTCCACTATTCAATCTCTCCAATTAAAGACAATTCAACTTTCCTTAGCTTTTTTATCTTATCACGCAAGCGCGCTGCCTCTTCAAATCTCATTTCTTTAGACATATTCTTCATTTCTTTCCTTAATTTAGTAATTTCTTGTCCTATTTTATGAGGAGGAATGTCAATATCTTTTTGTAAATTCTCTTCATGATAATCAATATCATAAATCTGAGCGATGTTGGAATTTATTTCTTTGAAAATTGATTTTGGTTTAATGTTATTTTCTACATTAAAGTTTTGTTGTATATCTCTACGACGGTTAGATTCATCAATAGCAGAACTCATAGATTTTGTTATCTCCTCAGCATACATTATGACCTTCCCATTAATATTTCTTGCCGCTCTCCCAAATATTTGAATAAGTGAAGTTGTAGATCTAAGAAAACCTTCCTTGTCTGCATCGAGTATAGCAACAAGAGAAACTTCTGGTAAATCAAGTCCCTCCCTGAGTAAATTTATTCCAACAAGCACATCAAACTTGTCGCCTCTAAAGTTTTTAATTATTTCAATTCTTTCAAGTGTTTTGATATCTGAGTGCATATACTCAGTTCTTAACCCTCTATCTTTCATGTATGCCGTTAGTTCTTCCGCCATTTTCTTTGTTAGTGTAGTAACTAAAACTTTTTCTTTCATTTTTATTCTTTTATGAATTTCATCAACTAAATTTTCTACTTGGTTTTTTGCTGGTCTTATTTCAATCGAAGGATCTACTAAACCGGTTGGTCTTATTATCTGCTCTATTACGTTTTGTGAAGATCGACTGGTTTCATATTTTGATGGTGTTGCTGAAACATATATTATTTGATTTACTTTTTTTTCAAACTCCTTAAGGTTTAATGGTCTATTGTCTAATGCTGAAGGAAGTCTAAAACCATGGTCAACAAGTGTTTGCTTTCTACTTTGATCTCCCTCATACATCCCTCTTATTTGAGGAACAGTTTGATGACTTTCGTCTAATATTAAAAGAAAATCGTCTGGAAAATAATCTAGAAGCGTAAAAGGAGGTTCTCCTTTTTCTCTTTGGTCTAAATATCTTGAGTAATTTTCAATTCCTGGACAAAAACCCATTATTTCCATCAGTTCGATATCTTTCAATGTCCTCTCTTCAATCCTCTTCATCTCTTCCAATTTTCCTTTTTTCTTAAAGTACATCTTCTGCTTATCTAGTTCTTTTGAAATTAAATCAATTGCTTTTTCAGTGGTGAGTTTTTCTACTACATAGTGAGATCCAGGAAAAATAATTGCCGATTCTATTTCTTTTTCCATTTCAGATGTATATGAATCAATTTCGTGAATACTAGATATAAAATCACCATCAAATATTATTCTTAGTCCTTTATCTTCTAGGTTTGCAGGGACTATATCAACATTGTTACCTATTGCTCTGAAAGTTCCTCTATTAAGCTCCACTCTTGATCTAGAATATTGAACTTCTGTTAATTTTTTTAATAAGTTATCTCTGGATATTTCCATCCCTACACTAATTTTAGTAATCATATCAAAATAATCTTTTGGCTTTCCTATACCAAAAATACAAGAGACACTCGAGACTATAATTACATCTTCTCTATCAAAAAGAGAACTTGTTGACGCATGGCGCAATTGGTCAATTTGTTCATTAATTTTAGAATCTTTTGCTATATAAGTATTTGTGGATGGAACATAAGCTTCAGGCTGATAATAGTCGTAATAGCTCACAAAATAATGCACTGCATTGTTTGGGAAAATCATTTTAAATTCTTCGAAAAGTTGTGCAGCAAGAGTTTTATTGTGAGCCATAATTAGAGTTGGTCTTCCTACTTTTTCTATTACATTGGCTATTGTAAAAGTTTTACCACTGCCTGTAACTCCTAAAAGTGTTTGTTCTTTTTCCCCCGAAATTATATTCTCAGAAAGCTTTGTAATTGCTGAGGGTTGATCACCCTGGGGTTTATAATTCACATCAATCTTAAAAAGAGAAGACATACGGATATATTAACGGATAATTGTAAGATTGACTTTTTAACCCCTTTTTGGTTTTCTTTCTTATTATGAAAAGCACCGTTTATTTGGTTGGAGCTGGTCCTGGGGATCCTGGTTTAATAACAGTAAAGGGCATAGAGCTGATATCTGATGCAGATGCGATAGTCTACGATTATTTAGCAAATGACTCATTTTTAAAGCTAACAAAGAAAGAATGTAAGGTAATCTATGCGGGAAAAGGTTTGGGCTTTAAAGCTTTATCTCAAAAACAAATCAATAAAAAACTAATCGATTTATCTAAAAGTGGCCTACAAAAAATCGTAAGATTAAAAGGTGGAGATCCATTTTTGTTTGGAAGAGGTGGTGAAGAAGCTGAAGAACTTAAAAAAAATAAAATTAATTTTGAAATCATTCCTGGCGTTAGCTCTGCGATAGCTGTACCTGCATACGCAGGAATCCCTGTAACGCACAGAGATATAACAAGTACTTTTGCAATTGTTACTGGACATGAAGACCCAGAGAAGAATAAAAGCTCGATTGACTGGGGTGCTTTATCTAAAATGAAATCAATAGTATTTTTAATGGGTACTAAAAACTTAAAAAAGAATTTAAACAGTTTGGTTGCTAATGGAATGTCTAAAAAAACAAAAATAGCAGCAATTAACTGGGGGACATATTCGAGTCAGAAAACAGTTCTTGGTACATTTGAAGATATACATAAAAAGATTAGTCTGCATCAAATTAAATCTCCATCAATAATTGTAATAGGTGAAATTTGCAAATTAAGGAAAAAGTTAAACTGGTTTGAAAAAAAACCACTTTTTGGGAAAAACATAGTTGTAACAAGAGCAAGAAAAAATGCCAGCATCTTATCACAAGAAATAATTAATTTAGGGGGTAATTCAATAGAAATTCCTACGATTGAAATTAAATCTAAGCCATCAAATTATATTCAAAAAAACATAACAAACATTGATAACTATGACTGGCTTATTTTTACAAGTGTAAATGGTGTAGAAATATTTTTTGATCAATTTATTAAAAAGTATAAAGACATAAGAATGCTAGGAAATGTGAGAATAGCTGCAATTGGTTCAGAAACTGCAAGAGCAATTGCAAAATTAAAAATAAATGTTGATCTTGTTCCCAAAACTTTTACAGCTGAAGGTCTAGTTGATTCATTTAAAATAAAGCAAATTAAAAACTCCAGAATACTTATACCTAGAGCTCAACTTGCAAGAGACACATTGGTTAAACAATTAAGGTCTATGAGCAATACGGTCAGAGAATTAAAGATTTATGACACTGTTTTACCAACAATAGAGAGCAAAAGAGAAATTCAAAAAAGAGTTTATAAAAATAATATTGATTATATAACTTTTACAAGTTCTTCTACTGTCGATAATTTTTTTAAGTATATAAGTCCTTTACAGATTAAAAAACAAAAAAAAATTGCATATGTATGTATTGGTCCAATAACAGCAAAGACCTTAAGGAAGTATAAAATTAAACCAAGTTTAATTTGCAATAAATACACTATAGATAATCTAGTAAAAGAAATAGTGAAGTTTAATAAAAAATGAATAGATTCTTTGTAGATAAAAAGATAAATAGAGATCAAGAATTAAAGATAGAAGGTGATAATTTTCATCACTGCATAACTGTTCTTAAACATAAAATTGGAGACAATATTGTAATCTTTGATAACACTGAGAATGAATACCATTGTAAAATTATCGGAATCAAAAAGACACATTTTTTAGTTGAGATTCAATATTTAATACCTAAAAAAGAAGCTGAACCTGAAATTCATGTCTATCAGTGCATACCTAAGGGAAAAGCAATAGAAGATATTATCGAGAAATCTGTTGAACTTGGTGTTTCAACCTTAGTACCTGTTGTCTCTGAAAGAACGATTAAGAAGTCGAAAGAGGTCAAGAAAAGATGGTTAGATATTATAGAGAGTGCTACGAAGCAATGTGGGAGAAATGATTTCATGAAGATCTCTGAACCAATACCATTTTTTGAAATATTTGAGAATGACAAATCAGATTTAAACATAATCTTTTATGAGAATAGCGAAAACAGAATACATAATTGTAGTTTTAGAACTAAAGAGATAGAAGAAATATCAATAGTTATAGGACCTGAAGGTGGATTTAGCGAGAAAGAAATTTCTATGGCAAAAACGAATGATTTCATAGATATCTCTCTTGGGAACACGGTACTGAAATCAACTACAGCATTAATACTTGGAGTAGGCTTAGTTAAGATGGTTACAAAAGTTTGACGACCTTGTTAAGCTTTTAAAAAGAAAAATTTAACCGCCGCCATAGCTAATGCAGTAACGCCACAACAACAAATCATTGTGATTAGAAACGAATATCCATTTCTCAGCATATAAGGTAGAAGTAAAAACATAGGTACTGTAGCAAGGCCGAAATACAATATCTCCAGACTTAAACTTGCAATTCTTGCTGTATCTTTAGTTTCATAATAAATCCAAGAAAAAGTAATTAAAGATACCAATGGCAGAGCTATTATTAAAGCTGCAAGCACTGTATTTCTTTTAGAAACCTCAGAGGCTAATACTATTATTGCTGCTGAAATAAGTAATTTAATTATGTATTGGCTCATCTTAACTCCTTTTATTTAATATTCTATACCCTACAGCAATCAAGATAAAGAGGATAAAGATTCCCCCTACTACACTTTTTGTACTAAAAAGAGAATCGTATTTTTTAAATTGAAGTTTTATAAGATCACCTTTCTTTATGTTTACTATAGAATATGTTGTATATTCTTCTTCAGATAATTCTTTAATGTTTGTATTTTTTCTTGTGTATTCTAAGCCTTTAATATCAAACGATAATTTACTTTCTGGGATAATAATTGTGAGATTTGGAATATCATTTATAAAAACTTTAGAAACTTCTGTGGAAAATAAATTTAATTTTAATGCATAAGTTAAAACCACCCTACGGGTGCCTGGTGGCATTGGTAGTGTATCAGTGAGTTTATTATCTGACACTATAAAAGTTTCTGCGCTTCTATGAGGAAAACCTAAATTGATAGCATTTGAGAACAATGAGTAGTCATTCACTTGTCTAACCTTATCAGTGAAATTGTTTGATCCTATATATATGTTTCTAGAAGAATTATTGATGTTTATTATTTCAGCAACAACAAGAGATTGGGAATTCTCATCATAAGTTACAATATAATGAACAGATTCCATTTTAATATTACTCTTATCTTGAGTAGTATCAAAAACAGTTAGATCTATTTTCTTTTCATTTTCAGTAGGAAGAAAATAAAATTTATCTGTAGAATATTCAATTCCGTTGTGCATTAAAATAATTTTATAGGCTGAGGCACCTTTTAAATCACCGAATTCAAACTTGCCATTATTTATTATAATTTTTTTTGAAAATAAAACTTTATCTGCCATTAAAGATTTGAGCTCAATTTCCTGATTATTCAAAAGTTTATCTGTAGTAAAATTATTAATCTTTCCACTTATCTTAACTTTAGTGTCCTTCCGGATTCTTTTTTTTGTATTTTTTATATAATCTACTAAAGCTTTTGCTTCTGCAGCTTTTACTTGCATATTAGGCATTGGAGGGTAGCCGATGTTCATAGGCATCTTAGAGTATTTTTGATAAATAGATTGTGGATTAATAATCCAAGACAATATATCTTCCTCATTGTATTTGCTGATAGCATTATACAAATCTGGTCCAGCAAACCTCCCTCTTCCAATTACATGACAGCTAATGCATCTTTTTTCTATAAATAATTTTTCCCCAGAAAGCTCCTCAGCTCTTGTTTTGTTACCAAGAGAAATAATTAACGTTATAAAAACAAAACAAAAAATATATTTACTAATTGTTATAATTCTAATCATCCCAGTTAGTTTTCTTTATATTGGATTCCTTATCAACTAATAAAGGGTAAAAGATATAAGATAGAACGATAACAGTAATTAAAGAAGATATGATTAAGCTATTCATATTTTTTGCTCCTTCGAATTAATAGAACGGTAACACCTAGAATAGAAACAAAACTTCCTATCCATAAAAATGATACCAACGGATTTATATAAACCTTAAAATTGAAGTTTCCTTTGGTGTTTTGATCAATAAGAATTAAATAATAATCTTTGGCGAAAGTTGAATAGATTGCTACCTCAGTTTCTTTGTTAATCTCCCTATTCCCTTCATATTTATAATTATTTTGTTCAGGATTAAGGATGTATCTGTTCTTACCATCATATAAAGCAACTATAGCCCCCAATATTGTTTTTGCTTCATTTTCGTTTCTATATATATCAAGGAGTTCTATCTTGTAATTATCAATAATAGCAGTTTCGCTTTTTTTTAAACTGATATCATATTTAGCTGCAAAAACTGAGGAGAAATTAATTCCTAAAACAATTAAAACAATTCCTAGGTGTACGACAAAGGAACAATATCGTCTTAGTTTAAATAAAAGCATGCTTGATGTTTTTCCCTTGTTTTTATATTGGATTTTAAAATCTGTTATAAGCTCTTTCATCATTGTGGTAATAATTAAAAATGACAAGAAGACGACGAGGCTTGTTTTGTATTCATTAACAAAAACAAAAGTTGTAATGCCTAGAATTAAAGATAGTACTAAGGGTACCAAAATAAATCTTAGCGAAATAACAATATCACCATTTTTCCACGGAATTATTGGTGCTATAGACATCAAAAGCATTAGAAGTAATACATTGGGGAAATTTACAAGATTGTAAAAACTTGGTCCAACTAATATTTTTTCACCTGTTGCAAACTCAGAGAGTATAGGAAAAGTAGTACCTAAAAAAACAGTTAACGTTATAACCAAAAAGAATATATTGTTAAAAATAAAAAAGTTTTCTTTAGACACTAAGGAAGTGATCTCTTCTTCTGATTTAATATAATTTTTATTTTTGTAATAAGAGAAAAAAGAAATTATTACTATTAAAAATATAAATACTATAAAATAATTTGCTATTTCAGACTGGGCAAAAGAGTGTACAGATGAAATCAGACCACTTCTTGTAATGAATGTACCAAAGATTGATAGGAAGAATGCTAAAAAGATTAAAAAGATATTCCATCTTTTTAAAAGGCTACGTTTCTCTTGAGCCATAGAAGAATGAATAAATGCAGTTAAAACAAGCCAAGGCATTAATGCGACATTTTCAACTGGATCCCATGCCCAATATCCACCCCAACCTAGTTCTAGGTATGCCCATCTCGAACCAAGAAGAAGTCCTGCGGATAAGAATATCCAGCTGAAATAAGTCCAGCGCTTAGAAAGCTCTATCCACTTATTTGAATTATCTTTGGAAAGTATTGAACCAACTGCAAATGCAAAAGGTATTGTAAGGGCAATGTAGCCTATATAAAGAGTCACGGGATGTATTGCCATATATATATTTTGGAGAATTGGGTTTAATCCTCTTCCATTTGATTCAGCACTAAGAGATAGAGCAAAAGGACTTTCAATAAAAACAATAAGTAAAATAAAAAAGGATAATACAAATAGTATAGTGACTTTGGTGCTTGGAATTAATTTATCTCGAGTTTTTACCATCGAAACAATGAAGAGATAAATTGACATAATCCACGCCCAAAGAAGCAGTGAGCCTTCTTGGCCAGCCCATAAAGCTGTTACTGAATATAATGTAGACAAATCATTACTTACATTTTTTGAGACATAGGCATTTGAGTAATCCTTAGTGATTAATAGATACAACAAAAGCACCATCGTTAGTGTTAGAAGTGCGAATATCGAATTAATGCATCGCTTTCCAATGTGAATAAATTTATCTTCTTTTTGTAATATGCCAGCTGAAAGAGAAAAAATACCTACTAAGCCAATTAAAAGAGAGAGAAACAGGGATGCCTCGCCGATATTATTGAGCAATGGTTGACCCACTATCTACTAATTTTTCATCTTCATATTTTGTCGGACATTTAGCAAATAGTTTATTTGCGAAAAAAGTATCATCCTTGATAGATCCTTCAACGACTGCCTCAATTTCGTCTTTAAAAATATCAGGAATTACTCCTTTATATTGCACGTGAATCATTGAATCAGCGTCTTTTATATTAAAAGATATTGATCCATCTTCATTTCTTGTTATAGAGCCACTTTCCACTATGCCTGACACTCTTAATCTTTTAATTTTGCTGAAAGATTGAGCATCGACAGCTTCAGAGACTGTCAAATAATAGACCAAAGATGATTCCACAGCCTTGTAAATAAGGAATGAGAAGAAAAAAATTAGAGCTACTGAAATTATCTTAATCTTAGCTTTTGGTGACATCTTTTAACGTTTCCTGTTAATTCTATTGCTAATATAAAAGATGTATGCAAACAAAATTGCCCAGCAAACAACTTGAGAGTAAAACAGATATTCTAAAGAATCTATAACCATGACAGTATTTTAACTTCGAATCCTTAATTATCTAGTTTTAATCTAAGATCAAAAAGAGATAAGTATAAAAAGAAAAAGGCAGCTAACGTAACCAATAGTGTATCCATCATCTCTGATGATATACCGCCACCATCTCCTCCAAAAACAACTGGTGAGATGCCTCTCATTACTCTGACTGATATATAGACTATAGGTAAGTCTATAAAGCTAATTATTCCAAAAACTGCAGCATAACGAGGCACTCCTGCACTTGTAGACAGTTTGTGAAATACTAGATAAGACGAGTAGAGAAGTAACAATATAAAAGTTGTTGTTAATTGAGGATCCCAGGTCCACCATGTCCCCCAAACTGGTTTTGCCCAGAACATGCCAGAGACTATTGTTAAAAGAGTAAAGACTACTCCAATCTCTGCATTCATATAAGCATATAAAGAATTAATTTTTTTATTATTAATTAAGAACTTGATTGAGAAAAATAAATTCATTATAAAAGCAATTGTAAAAACAAGGACGTAGGCCATATGGAAATAGAATATCCTCTGAACTTCCCCCATAACGGTCTCTTTTGGGGCATAAATAAAAATCATATAAAGACTTAACAAAACCAATACGGTAGAAACAATTGGGGATATTTTAAATAATAATCGCAACATAAATCACCTTCTAACAGAATAACTAAAGAGAATAGGACATACAGCCAAGAGAAGTATATCGAAAGCTATTAGTACTTGTAAAGAAAAAGTATCGACAAAAGGAATAAAGTCTAATAAATTTAGTTGTGCTAGACAGTTATAAGAAAGAACCAAGAAAGGAATTATCAATGGATAAACCATTATCATCATGAATTGCCCTTCTGATTTAATTCTCTCTAACATTAAGGAAAAAGTTGTAAGGATAGTCGACAAGCCTAATGAAAAGAAAATAGAAAAAATAATAAAATTGTTTGTATTTTCAAAGAAAAGACCTCCGGCTAATAGCATAAATACAGCAATAGTAATAAAGCTAATCACAAAGTTTAAAAGAAAAGTGAATATTATTTTTGATAAACAGAAAACAGACAAATCTAAAGGCATGTTAATAAGAATTAATTCACCTTGAGAGCTTATTTCTTGTCTTGAAATTCTTTGGTTTGTAATAAAGTTTATAATTAGTATTGTAAGAAAATATAAATAAAGTGGATTTTGAGAATCGTTAAAAATATAAAAGATTAACGAAATTGCGGGTGATAGTATTAGATAATAAACAAAATTTAATTTATCTCTAAATTCAGAAAGAAAGTCTTTAGAAAGAAGCATGTAAATAATCGAAAAATATTTTTTCATATTCTTTATAACTGAAAAGAGTCATCAGGGCTCAACTCTTCTACAAACAAAGAGTTGTCTGAGATTATTATCGTTCCTCCACTTTCTTTGTATTTACCAATTGTCTGATTGAGGGTATTTACTGATTTAGAATCTAAATAGCTATATGGTTCATCTAACAATAAAACTTTTGAATTAATTAAAAAAGCAATTACTAAAGCAACTCTTTTTTTTATTCCATCAGATAATTCACTAATTCTAGTATTCAAATAAGTATTGAGATTAAATATTTTTATTAATTCATTCATTCTCTCCTTTCCTTTCGAATCGAAGATATTGGAGAAGAAATATATATTCTCATCAATTGTCAGCCCTTCATAAAGATTTGACAAACTTGGCAAGTAAAATATTTCATTATGAATTTCATATCCGATTTTTTTAATACTTATATTTTTATAAGAAACATTGCCTTCGTAATCTTCAATTTGAGATGCAATTATTTTCATCAAGGTTGATTTACCTGAACCATTATAGCCTTGTATCCAGAATATAGATTTGCTATTGATTTCTAAATTTAAAGCTTCAAAAACCAACTTTTCATTATAACTTTTCTTTAATGATTCAATTTTTAGTACAACGCCCACGATATATAACTTTACTTAATCTGGTCGATAAATTAAAATTTGAATTGTGAAGTTCTTACATACCATGATTAGAGTTGGTGATCTTGATAAATCCATAGATTTCTACACCAATATAATTGGTCTAAAGCTAGTGAGGAGAAAAGAGTACCCTCATGGCAATTTTACTTTAGCTTTTTTGTCTATAGAGGAAGCTGACCCTGAGCCTTTTTTAGAATTAACTTACAATTGGGGTATCCAGGAATATGACATAGGAAAAGGTTTTGGACATATTGCAATAGGAGTTGATGATATTTATTCAATTTGTGAAGCAATTAAAAGTAAAGGTGGTAAAATAACTAGAGAGCCGGGACCAATGACAGGAAGTAAATCAATTTTAGCTTTCGTAGAGGACCCTGATGGCTACAAGATAGAGTTATTACAGAGATAAAATGATATCTGTTACAAGGAAATCCAATTTTAATGCCGCTCATAGGTTGCATAACCCTAATTGGTCGGATGAAGAAAATGAACAATTTTATGGATTGTGCAACAACAAGAACTATCATGGGCACAACTATGAGCTAGAAGTTACAATTACAGGAACTATTGATTCTGAATCTGGTTATTTAATAGATTTAAAATATCTTGGAGATTTAATAGAAAATGAAATAGAAATAAGATTTGATCATAAGAATTTAAATCTTGATACAGTAGAGTTTAAAGAATTAATTCCAACTGCTGAAAATATTGCCATAGTTATATGGAGAATACTTAGAGAAAAAATCAAGAAAGAACATAAAATCAAAATACGTCTTCACGAAACTTCAAGAAACTATGTTGAATACTCGGGTTAGAAGTTACAGCAATTTAGTTTATATTTATAATTATGAATTTAAAACTTTTAAAAGAACTTTGTGACTGTCCTGGAATTCCAGGTTCTGAGAATCTTGTTTCTAAGATAGTACGTCGTGAATTAAAAAAGTTTTCTGAAGAAATAATAACAGACCCTATGGGTAATGTTATATTTAAAATTACTGACAATGATGGACCTAGAATTCTTGTTGATGCTCATATGGATGAAGTAGGATTCATTGTTTCTCATATTGAAGAAGGTGGGATAATTAGAGTCATACCCTTAGGTGGGATAGACCCTAAACTTTTTTATGGACAAAGATTGACAATATGGGGCAAATCCGAAATAGACGTTACAGTCGGCGCTGTACCACCACATATTAGAAAAGATGGGGACAATGCACCGGAAATTGATGATTGCATTATAGATTCTGGAATTGAATACAGGAAATTGAAACAAATAGTAAAAGTTGGTGATTCAGTTACTTTTTCAACTAAATGTGTAATAGACAATAATAGAGTTCTTTCAAAAGCATTAGATGATAGGGTTGGGCTTTTTGTAGCAATTGAAACCGTTAAGAAGCTTAAGAAACAAAATCTCAAATGTCAGTTAACTGTTTCTGCTTCTGTGCAGGAGGAAATGGGCCTAAGAGGTGCAAGAATAATAAATTCAAGGGTTAGACCTGATTTTTCTATTGCACTTGAAGGTACAGTATCCAATGATTTACCTGGAGTACCAAAGCATAAAACTTTAGCAAAATTAAGAAATGGCCCTGAAATACGCATATCAGATAAATACTTAATTGCTGACAGAGATTTTAATGCATTTATCGAAAATATTGCTAAATCTAAAAAGATAAATTATCAATTAACAGCAAAAAATGCAGGCGGAACAAATTCAACCGCGTTTCAAGTCACAGGGGAAGGGTCAAAAGCAACTGTGTTGTCCGTACCGGTAAGATATCTTCATAGTCCGAGCTCAGTAGCTATTTTGAAAGATATAGAGCAAACCATAAAACTACTTTCGCTAACTATTTCGAACATACATAAATTTAAGTGATGCGAGACAACATAATCATAGATATTTTTAACAGATCTTTTAAAGAAAACCCTCCCTTTTCAATTAATTTAGTAGAAAAAAGAATTGTTGAATTAAAGATTGATAATCAAGATTTAGCTCTAATTGAAACTTTATCAGAAGATGAATTAGATGAAATGGTTCATAAAATAAGAGATGAGAACAAGAAACTTGTTGAAGAGCTGTCGAATCAACAATCTAATAAGAATGAATTAGAAGTTCAATTATTGGATAATTTTTTCATAGAAATAGTTAGCACAATAGATCGAGTTTATAATTTAATAATAAGTAGGCAGCTGGGGGGCTAGCCAAACTACCCTTTCCTCTCCAATACATTGCAATTAAGCGATAATCTGTTAAAAATATAGTGCTGGGTCATGATGCAATACAGTTATTTTCTCGTAATTTTTATTGCTATTATTAGCATACCACTTTTAATGATTCTAACTTCTAAAGTAATTAAGTTTACGATAGGTAGAAAGTCTACTCCTTTAGACTCTATATATGAATGCGGCGAACCAAGCATCGAAAGCTCTTGGAAACAAATACCAATTTCATATTTTAAAATTGCTTTAATTTTTATTCTTTTTGATATAGAACTGGTTTTTATTTTTCCATGGATTTTAAGTCTCAGCGATCCTACTAAGTTATCTTATTTATCCTTTATTACTTTCATAATAATACTGTTTATAGGCTGGATTTACGCATATAAAAAGGGTTATTTAAAATGGGAAATGTAAAAAAATCATTAGAAGAGATAGGGTTCTTTTCCAAAGTTCCTGGAGCTAATTTATTTATTACCAATACTAGTAAATTATTTAATTGGGCCCAAAAATCTAGTCTCTGGCCACTATCATTTGGTCTTGCATGTTGTGCAATCGAAATGATGGCAACTTTTTCTTCTAGATACGATCTTGATAGGCTTGGAATGATAACAAGAGCTTCTCCAAGGCAAGCGGATTTAATGATAATTGCTGGAACTGTTACAGTTAAAATGTCTGAGAGGATTAAAACTTTATATGATCAGATGGCATCCCCTAAATGGGTAATTGCTGCAGGTAGTTGCGCAATATCTGGAGATCATTATAGACACATATACAGTGTAGTACCAGGTGTTGATTGGGTAATACCTGTAGACGTTTATGTTCCAGGTTGTCCCCCGACACCTGAAGCATTTATCGAAGGCATACTTGAGTTGCAAAATATTATCACGACCGGGAAAACTTCACCAACAAAGAATGTACCAAAATGCATAGAAAACGAAATTCCAATTAATAACAATAAAATCAAAAAACAAAAGAATTTAATTCTAAATAATTTTATTGAAAAAGATGACATTCTTGATTATGCATTACAATTTAAAAATAAAGGTTTTCAGTATCTTAAATTTATAACCGCTACCGATTTTGAAGAAGGTTTGATCTTAACCTATGTAATTTCTAATAACAATCTGAAGGAAGATGTTGAATTTAATATTAGTCTTAACAAAAGTTTTGAAATAGATTCGCTATCTCAAATATTTACTGGAGCAAACTGGCAAGAAAGGGAGATATATGATTTATTTGGAATCAATTTTGTTGCCCATCCAAACTTAAAAAGAATAATGATGCCAGAAGATTGGATTGGTCATCCCTTGAGAAAGGAATATTCTATGGACTCGCATAATTTACCATATCGTCCAACCAGAGAGGAGTATGAAGCTTGGAAGACAAAATTGTAGAACAAGACTTTGGTGATTTAGCAATCAATATGGGGCCACAACATCCTTCTACTCATGGTGTGTTTAGGCTAAAACTTCACCTACAGGGGGAAAAAATCAATAAAGTTGAATCTTATCTTGGTTATCTTCATAGAGGAGTTGAGAAATTAACTGAAGTCTTACATTACGATATGATTCCACCTGTACTTGAAAGAGATGATTATTTATCCCCTACTTCTAATTCACTTGGTTTTGTTAACGTAGTTGAAAAGATGTGTGAGATTGAAGTACCAAGGAAAGCTTCATACATAAGAGTTCTTGTAGCGGAACTTCAGAGAATTAGTTCTCACTTAGTTGCACTTGGAACATATGGACTTGATTTGGGTGGAGCTTTAGGTGGTGGAGCAAGTCTGTTTCTTTACTGCTTCCGAGAAAGAGAAAAAATCCTTGATATTATGGAGGAACTCACGGGCACCCGCTTTCATACAAATATTAATCAGATTGGTGGAGTGAGGTATGATTTAAAGCCAGAATTAGTAGTTAAAATTCATGATTTGATTTCATATTTAAGACCATTGTTGCTCGAATATGACAACATGTTCTCTCAAGACGAAATAATTAAAAAAAGGACCAAAAATATTGGAGTAATATCTAAAGAATTAGCAAATGAAAATGGATGCTCTGGGCCTGTATCTAGAGCTTCCGGCATTGATTTCGACATAAGAAAGAATTCTCCATACGAATGTTATGAAGAACTTGATTTCACCATCCCTCTTGGTAAAAATGGTGATGCGTATGATAGAACTATAGTAAGAATTAGGGAGAATATGCAATCCCTTAAAATTGTTGAGCAAATAATAGAAGGTGTTCCTTCTGGTGATTTGTGTTCTCGAAAGCCTCTGAAAAGTGCGAAGCTAATAAGACCACCTAAAGGTTCTTTTTATTCTTCTGTGGAATCGCCCAGAGGAGAGCTTGGTTTTTTTGTTGTTTCAGATGGAACTTCCATACCATACAGAATGAAAATTAGAGCCCCCTCTTTTTCAAACTTATCTGTAATTGAAAAAATATTGCCAGGAAATTATGTTGCCGATTCAGTAGCAATACTAGGTTCCCTTGACCCTGTTTTTGGAGATGTAGATAGGTAATGTTTAGTGATTTTATAGAATTTAGCGTTCCTATATTTAAATCAGTATCTGTGCTAATACTAATCGTTGCGTACTTGGTATGGCTGGAAAGAAAAGTGGCAGCAAGAATTCAATCTAGAATTGGGCCTTATCTTGTTGGAAAACCTCATGGCTGGCTTCAACCATTGGCTGATGCATTAAAATTAATGATAAAAGATGATTCTATGCCTAAAAATTCTGATTCACTATTGTTTAACTTTGGTCCTATATGGGTAATGGTTGTAAGTCTAGCATCATTTGCTCTTTTGCCATTCTATTTTGACAATCCTATGATTAATGCTGATTTGAGTCTAATGCTCTTTATCGCCATTAGCTCTTTAATAATTGTTGGAATTTTTGTATCTGGATGGTCATCAAACAACAAGTATGCTTTGATATCTGTAATAAGAACTACAGCTCAAATCATATCCTATGAAATTCCGTTAGTAATTTCATTGCTGATTCCTTGCATTCTTATTGGGAGTCTGAGTTTTGCCGATATAATTAATTCACAAAAAGATACATGGACAATTTTTTATCCTTTCCTCGGACAAATTAGTTTTATCATCTTTTTTATCTCTGCCCTAGCTGAAGGAAATAGAATACCGTTTGATCTTTCAGAAGCAGAATCTGAGCTTGTTTCTGGCTATACAACTGAATATTCAGGTATTAAATTTGCAATTTTTTACTTAGCTGAATATGCACATCTTTTTGGAATTTCGGTGCTTGGCTCAATAGTTTTTTTTGGTGGACCCAATGGTCCTTTTTTTGATTCAAATATAATAATCGTACTAAAAGCATTGGTTTTCTTTACATTGATATTATTTATTAGATGGAGCTTCTTTAGAATTAGAATAGACCAATTATTAAGGTTTAATTGGATAAAATTAATTCCAATATCTTTTGTAGCATTGTTATTCGCGTGTTTCATTAAATATTTTGGTGATTTTTAGTAATATGAATATAGTAAAGATAACTAAAAACATTTTTAGAAATTTAGGATTCACTCTTAAGAATATTCCGAAAAAAAGTATTACGATTAATTACCCACTAGAGAAAAGAGAATTACCAGAAAGATTGAGACTTGGAACTTTTGGTTTAACTGCCAACAAAGAAACAGGAGATGAGAATTGTATTGCCTGTAAACTTTGTGAAAGAATTTGTCCTTCTCAAATAATAGAGATTGAAATCGAGAAAAGAGACGGTAGAGGATGGGCGAAAATTTTTAATCTTGACTTACAAAGCTGCATTCAATGCGAATTATGTGTTCAGATCTGTCCAGTTGATGCTATTATCATGATGAAAACTCCAGAGAAACCTGTAACATTGAGGTCCGATTTGTTTTTAACAAAATCCAAAATGATGAAAAATGCAACAGAGTTAGAAGAATCGTGGGCAAGAGGAAGTTTTTTGCAAAATTCTCAAAAGCCAACTCTGGGTGACAAAAAATGATTAACAGTATTGTTTTGATTTTTTGTATTCTTTCAATTCTTTCTGCATTTGCAACATCGATGAGTTCTAAAATTATTAGGTCTGCATTCTTTTTCGGAGTAACTCTATTCCTTATTGCCTTTATTTTTATACTTGTGGGATCTGCTTTGTTAGGGACTGTTCAAATACTCCTTTATACTGGGGGGACTTTAATATTATTTCTCTTTGCAATAATTCTGACCGGAAACTGGGACTATAAAAATCTTGGTGAATCTTTTAATCGACCAATAAGAGCACTTGTTGTTTCATTTCTTTTTTTCATTAGCATTTCTTTTTTGTTTTCTCAATCAGAAACATTTATAGAGCTAGAGAAGAATTTTAATGGTTCCACAATCTTTTCATCAAAAGAGATAAGCAGCTCTTTGTTTAATGACTGGTTTGCTCTATTAGAAATATCTTCAGTTCTTTTACTTGCAACTATTGTTGGATGTTTAACTTTGCTTAAGTTTAGGAAGGAAATAAAATAGAATGTTTATGGTTCTTGTTTACACATCCATTCTTATAAGTTCAATAGGAATTTTCATGTTACTGAGCAAAAGACATATATTGTCAATTCTTATAGGAATAGAGCTTTTCTTAAATGGTATAAACTTATTATTTATAACAATCTCCAAGGCTCATGCAAATGAGATTGCTAACATCTTTATTCTTTTTGTATTAGTCATTACAGCCTGTGAGGTTGCTATAGGCTTAGCAATTTTCTTAATAAATCAAAGAACTAACAATACTATCGACATAGACGACTTAGATAAATTGAAGGACTTTTAAGAATGAATTTTGTTGATTTAATTATATTTTTATCAGTTTTGCCAATAGCCTCAGTGTATTTAAATAATGTGCTAAAAGGTCCAAGGCAACTTGCCTGGATTCTACCAACTATTTTATACTCTGTAATAATTGCATTAATCATTCCTGTATATTCTTATGATTTATTATCTGACATCAATGGAACAACTAGTTTTAATTTTATAAATATTGGAGTTCTTTTAAAAGACTCTTGGTTTCTTCCTATAACGTTTCATTTAGGAATAAAATTATATACATTGATTTCGCTAGTGGTATTACTCATCTCTGTTTTGATACTAATCTATTCTTCTAAGTTTATCGCTGAAGAATCTTATGCAAGATATAATAAATATTTTCTTTTCCTTACAATTTTTATTACAGCTATGTTCTTATTTGTCATTTCAAACGATTTGCTAGGTAGTTTTATCTTTTGGGAATTTCTCGGCTTAGCATCATATTTTCTGATAGGGTTTTGGAATAAGGATGACGAAGCAATTAAATCTTCTACAATTGCTTTTTGGATTACTAGAGTTGGTGACTTATTTTTCTTATCAGGAATTATAATTATTGTATCTAAATTAGGATCGCTTAATTTTATTTTATTTGATTCTACAATTCTTCCTGAGAATTCAATATTTATGTCTACTGGGATTATCTTTATTATTATTGGGGTGCTAACTAAATCAGCTCAATTTCCTTTCAACATATGGTTACCGAAAGCTATGAAGGGACCTACTCCTGTATCTGCATTAATTCACTCAGCAACTATGGTTGTTGCTGGTGTTATCCTTTTGGTAAAGCTGTCTCCTACATTGTTTGCCAATATACCTTCTATAGACAATGCTCTAGAGTTTTTATTCTATATAGGCCTGGTTTCTACATTTGTAGGTTCTATTATGGCGTACAGAGAAAACGACATAAAAAAAATTCTTGCTTTCTCAACTATTTCTCATATTGGTCTCATGTATATTGCAATAGGTCTTGGACATGGAATGGCTGCTGAATATCATTTGTTCTCTCATAGTTTCTTTAAATCAATGTTGTTTTTACTTGCAGGTGTCGTAATAGCAACGATAGGTACTTCAGACTTGCACAAATTAAAAGGAAGCATACAAACTACTTCTCTAACTGGGATAGTGCTTCTTGTTGGATGTCTTTCATTGTCTTCAATTTATTTTTTCACTGGTTCAGATTCAAAAGAAATTATTTTAATGGAAGTATTTAATGAAAAAAAATACTTAGAGCTAGGATTATTAATCATCAGTGTTGTTTTCACTGCATTATATACATCAAGGCTTTATTTTTATTTAACCGATTTTAAATTTAAAAATTTAATCAATAAAAAAATGCAAGAAATTAGTTGGTTCTATTATTTGCCCTTACTAGTTTTAGCATTTTTTTCAACCTTTGGACCATTAACAAAAGAAATCTTTTTAGATTCAATACCTTTTGATGTGAGTAATTTTAATATAGATATTGTTTTTCTGATCTCGATTCAGCTAATTATATTTGTTTCTATATACGTCAATTATTTTTATGAAGAAAAAATACAGAATTTAACTTTCAGCTTAGACAAATTGGCTAAAAGTGTTTTTAATTCTGAACCAATTTATCTTGAAATATACAATAAGTTTTTTAAGTCCCTTGCTAATTCTATTGCTTGGTTTGATAGGAATATCTTAGATGGATTGATAAATATCATTCCATTCAAACTTCTTAGTGTCTCAAAGGTTTTAATGGAAATGCAAGATGGCATAGCTAGGAAGTATGCTATAAGGATGGTTTTGTTTTTCATTCTCCTTGCCTTCTTTGCTGCGATATTGTCTAACATGTCTCATGCCGGAGAATTATTATGACCTACTTGTTATTAATTTTAGTTTTTCCTATATTTGTATCAATTATTATAAATTCGTTTAAAGACAAGCAGCAGATTGTAAAATATTTACCTATATTATCTTCATTCATGACATTTTTCATAATTTCAATATTCACATACTTTTCTAGGTCTAATGAATATGGAGACTCCATTACACTTTATAGTCTTTTTCCTAGTTTAGGAATATCAATGAGCTTTATTTCAACCAATATATCTATAGCGTTATTGTTTTTGTCTAACATAACAATCACGACTGCCTTATTTTCTACTTTAAAAACTGAAAAAAGGTTAAATGAAATTAATACTTTAATTTTGCTAATATCTGTGGGCATATATGGGCTAATTTTATCAGATGATTTATTTGTATTTTTTCTTTTCTACGAAATAGCAGTTGTTCCTATGTTCCTAATGATTATGAATTGGGGATACAACCTAGAAAGAGAAGTGTCAGGTCCATTCTCCAAAGTTTTAAATTATTTAGCTGTTGGTACTAAAAATTACGGCGCATATAAAATTACAATGTATTTGCTTTTTGGCTCTTTGTTGATATTTTTTGGTCTTGCTGTTATAGGGATTTCAGAAGGTACTTTTTCTATAAGTTCAATAGTCTCTAGTAAAGAAATTTTTTCATCTAATAATTTATTTGCATTCTTCTTACTCTTTATAGGTTTCGGTTCTCATTCTGCACTTTGGCCTTTTCATACTTGGGTACCTGATGGACATGGAACTGCGCCAACTGCTGGATCTATAATCTTTGCTGGAATTCTTATGAAAATAGGGATTATCGGATTTATTAAAATTATCATACCTATCCTTAGCCTTGCATTTACTGAATATACCTCTTTGCTGATAATATTAGCTTCTATAAATATAATTTATGGAGCTTTTACTGCTATGATGCAAGACGACTTAAAATATTTAGCAGCTTATGCTTCATTGTCTCATATAGGATATATCTTTCTTGCATTAGCTATGAATTCGCACTTAGGTATGGTTGGAGCTATAACACAAACAATATCTCATGGATTAATAATATGTTTACTCTTCTATTCAGTTGGGATTATTCACCGAATAAAAAAAACGAGATCTATTAAAGAGTTAAGCTCAATGGTCGACGATTCACCTAATCTAGGATATGTATTTATTTTCGCAGCATTTGCTAGTATTGGCTTTCCTTTGACTAGTGGTTTTGTAGCAGAGTTTTTGATAATGCTTAGTGTATACCACTCAAATCAATATCTTCTACTTATTGTTCCAATATTTGGAATTTTTATAACAACAATTTATATGTTTAGGACAGTAAAAAAAATATGCTTAAGATTTGTTGACTCTAACAATATAAAAAGAGACTTAGAAATAGATGATAAAACAATATGCTATATTTTGGTAATTTTGATATGTTTAATAGGAATATTCCCGAGTTTTGTAACTAGTTTTATTCAGGCTGAACCATACTATATAATCCGTGAGGTAAGCATATGGAGTCAATAAATTTTTTACTCCCCGAAATAACTTTAATAGTGCTTTCAATCGCACTCTTAGCCAATTCAATATTTGATTTAGGTCATAAAAGATTTCTAAATAAAAGCATGCTTTTTTTAGGGGCAACAGTGTCTATCATCTTGTTGATAGTACAAATTCCTGATGGATTCCATTTAAATTCAACATTTGAAAACAATGTGTATACAAAGATAATAAAATTAATCTTAGTAATTGCATCTACTTTTTCATTATTAATTGTTTCGAATTCAAAAACGGATGAACTGAGAAAATACTTTAATGAATACTGTTTTCTTCTGATACTTTCCTTAGTTGGGGCGATGCTAGTTGTATCAGCAAGAGAATTTTTCACATTAATCATATCTTTTGAACTGTTAAGCATCCCTCTTTATTTAATTTCAGGGATGGGGTTAAATTCTAAAAAATCTATTGAAGCAGCTACAAAATTTTTCTTTTTTGGAACGATATCTACTGTTTGCTTAATTTTTTCTGCGGTGCTTTTTTATTCTATCGCAGGGACCACGAACTTTATTGATATTAATTGGGCATCTAGCGACTTTTTGTTAGTAATTGCTTTCATTTTCCTAATGATTGCAATTTGTTTTAAATGCGCTCTTTATCCTTTACAATTTTGGGTTTCAGATATTTATGAGTCAGCTCCAATGAATATACTTCCTTTTTTAAGCACCATTCCAAAAATAGCTATTATTGGTTTTTTAATATTCTTTTTTGATGTTTTAACTAATGAGCAATCTAATAATGAAATTCTAATAATTATTGGTTTTTTAAGCGTTATTTCTATAGTTATTGGTTCTTTGCTTGCTATAAGACAAAGCAAACTACTTCGCTTGCTTGCTTATTCTGGCATCCCACATGCCGGCATGATGCTTGTAGGAATAATGGCTCCTAACTCTATATCAATTGATTTCTTAATTTTATATTTTACTTTTTACACTTTTGCAAATGTTGGCTTGTATGTATCTTTAAATTCTCTTCCTAACTTATCTGAAGATATTGACTTAGAAGACTTAAGTGGCCTATATAAAGATAATTCATTTCTAGCAGTCTGTATTTCCTGCTTTATGCTATCACTAGCGGGAGCTCCATTGTTTGCTGGATTTTGGGCAAAATTTAATATTATTTTAATTAGCTATAAAACTTTTGGTTTAATTCTTCCATCATTTATTCTTATTGGAACGCTAATATCCTTTTATTATTATCTAAAATTAATAAAAATTATTTTTACAGACAGACAATTAAATCAAGTAAAATCTATTGATTTTTCGGTCATAAATAAAATTGTAATTTTTATATGTGCATTCATAACTATTATTATAGGAATTTACCCAAATATTCTACATAATCTTATTTAAATTTATCTTTTAGAGATATCTAGATAATCTCTTGCATCATACCCTGTGTACACTTGTCTAGGTCGTGCAATTTTTTGATCCTTATCAGCTAAAAATTCCTTCCACTGAGCAAGCCAACCGGGGGTTCTACCTATTGTAAATAAAACTGTAAACATTTCTGTAGGAATTCCCATACTCTGATAGATAAGTCCAGAATAGAAATCTACATTAGGATACAAATTCCTTTGGATAAAATAATCTTCACTTAAAGCAATAGATTCAAGTTTAAGAGCAATATCTAAAAGGGGGTTAGTTCCTGTGACTTCAAAAACACTATCTGCTGCTTTCTTGATATATTTTGCTCGTGGATCATATGCCTTATAAACTCTATGTCCAAAACCCATAAGCTTAACTTCCTTTTTTTGAACCTTATCAAGGAAGACTGGTATGTTATCAGTTGTCTCTATCAGATTAAGCATTTCTAGCACAGCCTCGTTCGCACCACCATGCAGAGGCCCATATAATGCTGAAGTTGCAGCAGATACAGCAGAGTATGGATCAGGTTCTGAACTACCTACGTTTCTCATTACGCTAGCGCTACAATTCTGCTCATGATCAGCATGCAAAATTAATAATGTATCCATAGCACTAACTAAGTTTGGATGGAGTTTTTTCTCGTCACCTTCAAAAAGCATATTAAGAAAATTCTCCGCATAAGATAAAGAATTATCAGGTGGGACAACCTTAAGTCCTTGAGAGTGTCTATAATAGTAAGCTGCAAGTATAGGAACCTGAGCAATAAGTCTACATATATTTAAATAATTTTCTCTTTCGTTTGTTATATTTTTAGAGTCAGGATAAAAAGTTGATAATGCAGCTATAAGACTAATTAAAACTCCCATTGGGTGAGAATTGTTAGGAAAGCTCTCTACTATTTTTATAAGTTCTTCAGGAATATCATTATTATCTTTAATGTCCTGAGTCCATTTTTTTAACTCTTTTTCGTTTGGCAACTCTCCATCAATCAATAATTTTGAAACCTCTAACTGGCTAGAGCTCTCAGCTAATTGCTCAATTGGGTATCCTCTGTATCTTAGAATTCCATTATCTCCATCAATATAAGTAACACTGCTTTTACATGAAGCAGTATTTTCGAACGATGGATCATAGCTCATCATACCAAATTCGTCATCAGTGACTTTTATCTGTCTTAAGTCTTTAGCTCTAATAGTGCTATCCGCAATATCTATCTCATATGTCTTATTAGTTCTATTATCAGTTAAAGTTAATGAATCTTTTCCCAAATCAAATCTCCTTAAATCAAAACAAATTAAAAATTAGCTATTTAGTAAATTAATAACTGGGCATTTTTATTATAACAAATATGGTTTATATAAGAAAGTGCTTTAAAAAGTTAAATATACAGTTATGGAATGTCTAAAATACCATCAATATAAAGTGCATTTGGATCAATAAAATTATAAGAAATTTTAATTTCTTCCTTGATTTTATAAAGTCTTTTGCAGTCTATTTTTTTTATCGCATGGAAAAAACCAAATTCATGAAAATAAATTACATATTGGTTTCTTGAATCAGAGTAAACATATCCTGACAATTCTGTAAAGTTGTTTTCCTCTACCAGTTTGAGTGCCCAAAACTTATGGTTGTTCCTGGATTTATTTTTGTTTAATTGTACTGGTTCTTTAGTCGACTTAATAATGCTTGTTAATTCATTTTCAGAGAACATAATAGTAGAATTTTTTAGCCAATTGTCTAACTGTCTCATCAGTATTGAATCAGAATATCTCCTAATAGGTGAACTCAGCTGCAGATATGAACTTACACCTAAACCGAAATGGTAACCGTACTCTGTTGATACCTCTACAGGTGAAACATTTTTGTAAAAAGATATTGGTGGGTCAGCAGGTATTTCAAGTACTTCCAAATCGTCAGATTTAGATTGTGACCTATATATAGCGGGTATAGAATTATCAATTGTATAGTCTGAGAAAGTTTTGTTAGCAAGAATCATTAATTCTGACACTATTCCAAAAGAAACAAGCTGATCATTCGTTTTAACAAATAGCTTTTTATTTTTTTCTGATATTGATAATTGCTCATTAAAGGATGAAAAATCGGCGTTTTGAATTCTTTTTTCTCTTAGTTCGTTAGCAAATATATTAAGAAATTCTAAATCTTTATTTGACTTAAGTTTCTCATCAAATTCTTTATATGAATAATTTTTTTCAACTTTAATAGTACAATTTAGAACTTTATAATCGATAATTTCATAATTAGAGATATCATATCTGACTGAAATTGTTTCTCTTGTTTTTCCTTCTCTTAAACTTATTTGGTCAACAATATCTCTACTATAAAGGTCAAAATTCCATACTGGTGTATATATAGTATTGATTCTTTTTTTAGCTTCTTCATCATATACTGATTTATATTGAATATGATTAGAAAAATTGGTTATATGAACATATAAGCAAAAACCATCAGGAGTTTTCATAACTGTAATGGCATCATCATTGTCATAAGTTTCTTCGTCGTCAATGGTAAATGCAGAAAGAATTTTCGAAGAATCATTCTTATCTTCACATAAAGAAAGTCTATGGTTATCATAAGGGAAGACCATACTAAGATTATTTTTTTTAAAAAAAGAGTCTGAATTATACATCAAGCCTTTTTTGATGAAGCCTTTATAAAATCCCTAAACAAAGGATGAGCGCGGAATGGCTTTGATTTGAACTCTGGGTGAAATTGACAAGCTACAAACCATTTATGTTTTTTTATCTCAATTGTCTCTACTAAAGTGCCGTCGGGAGACATTCCACTAAAAATCATTCCACCACTTGATAACACATCATGATAATCGGGATTAACTTCATATCGATGTCTATGTCTTTCTGAAATTTTTGCTTTCTTGTAAGATTGAAATACTTTTGAAGACTTTTTTATTTCACAGGGGTATTGACCCAACCTCATTGTTGCGCCTTTAGTATCTAACTTTTTTTGTTCTGGCATAAGATCTATAACGTAATTTTTAGATTTCTTCTTTGACTCTATTGTTGCTGCATCTGGAATATCACAAACATTTCTTGCATATTCAATCACTGCCATTTGCAGCCCTAAGCATATGCCAAAGAAAGGAATGTTGTTCTCTCTCGCATATCCTATAGCAGATATTTTTCCCTCAAACCCTCTATCTCCGAAACCTCCTGGGACCAATATTCCATCACATGATGCTAATAATTTCTTTGGTGATTCTTTTTCTAAATCTTCTGAGTCTATATATTTAATGGTTAATTTTACATTGTTATCAATAGATGCATGACCCAATGCTTCATGTAAACTTTTATAAGCATCTTTATGTTCTATGTATTTACCAACAACACCTATAGATACCTCATGTTTTAACCTTCTGGTTTTTGCGACAACATTTTCCCATTTTGAAAAATCTGGCTCTTTAGTCCATATCTTAAGTGTTTCAAGAATAATATCGTCTAGACCTTCTTTGTGAAAAATTATTGGAACTTCATAGATAATATCAACATCTTTAGCTGTAATGACCGATTCTACATTTAGATTACAAAAAAGCGCTATCTTTTTCTTTAAATCATTGGAAAGAAATCTGTCAGTTCTGCACAATAGAATGTCTGGTTGGATTCCTATTTGTAATAAATCTTTCACGCTATGTTGTGTGGGTTTTGTTTTGAGCTCACCCGCAGCCGACAAATAAGGTACATATGTTAAGTGTATGAATATAGCATTCTCTCTACCTAGCTGGGATCTAATTTGTCTAATAGATTCTAAAAAAGGCAAGCTTTCTATATCACCAACAGTTCCACCAACCTCAACAATACTAACGTCTGGCTTATCCTCTTGTTGTTCAATTGCATAAATTCTTTTAATTATTTCATCAGTAATATGAGGTATTACTTGAACGGTCTCTCCAAGATAATCTCCTCTTCTTTCACTAGATATAACTTCATTATAAACTGTGCCAGTAGTAATATTATTTGCTTGGCTAATAACAGCATCAGTAAATCTTTCATAATGACCTAGGTCTAAATCTGTTTCTGCCCCATCATCAGTAACATAAACTTCGCCATGTTGATAAGGATTCATGGTGCCAGGGTCAACATTAATATAAGGGTCAAGTTTTTGCAATGAAATCTTTATTCCTCTAGCTTCAAGTAAAGCACCAATAGAGGCACTGGCGAGTCCTTTTCCAAGTGAGGACATAACCCCGCCTGTTACAAAGATATACTTAGTCAATCTCTTACGCATGGACCTAGTCTTATAATATTTAAATATTTAACTATTTACAAATTAAATATTTAATTTTATTAATAAGTCTTTAACTGCTTCTGCTCTGTGGCTTATAAGAATTTTTTCATTCTGATCTAATTGAGCGAAAGTCTTAGAAAGTTGCTCATTATAAAATATTGAATCGTATCCAAACCCATTTTTTCCTTCTTGAACTTCGGAAATTACACCTCTAGACTCTCCAGAGGCTATAATAGGTGAAGAATAATCTGAGGGGTCACCAAAAGCTATAAAACAAACGAATCTAGCTCTTCTGTCAGTATTTCCATTGATTTTATTTAATAACTTATCTATGTTTTGCTGGTCTGTTGCATTTTCCCCTGCATATCTTGCAGAAAAAATACCAGGTTCATCATTTAAAGAACTAACTTCAATCCCTGAGTCATCAGTAATTACTGGAATTGGAGATTTAGCTATCAAATGCTGCAGCTTAAGTATTGCATTCTCTTCATAAGAATTTCCTGTCTCTTCTACATTTAAATCAATTCCTAAAGATTCCAAAGACACTGGGTTGAAAAATCCTTGGAGAAGAATTCTATATTCATTGATTTTGCCTTTGTTGTTTGTGCCAATTAGTATTTGCTGCAAAATCCGTTCCTTTTTGTGGAGGCGCTGGGAATCGAACCCAGGTCCGAGAATGTGCAAAATAGAGCTTCTACATGCTTATTTTAGCATTAAATTTAAAAGCGCCTTCTGAGCTAAAAAACAAAAAGCCCTTCGATTCCCTTAAATACTGAAAAAAAATAAAGGGAAAATATTTTTTTTCAGGCTCATATAAATGACATTGGAAGAAACTCTATGAGCAAAGTTACTTTCAATGTTGCTACTCTATTTAGGCAGCAAGTTGATTGATTGGTTCGGCACTTATCGTGCTTTTGCAATTTTTATGAGTTAGCTCTCAACATGCAACTTCTAAACGCAAAATCCTCGTCGAAACCAAATCGCCCCCAATAATAAGTAACTTAGAATATTACAAAAGGTGGCTAAATACTAGTTTTATTTTTAAAAGTTCTTTCAAGCTCTCTTTTTACGTCTTTTTTCTTTAAATCTCGCCTTTTGTCATATAGTTTCTTACCTTTTCCCAAACCAATTTCGAGCTTTATCAAACTTTTTTTGGAATACACTTTTAGAGGTATCAATGCGTACCCCTTTATCTTAACTTTTCCAATTAGCTTTCTAATTTCAACTTTATTCAACAATAATTTTCTATCTCTTTTCTCTTCATGTGTAAAGAAAGAGGAATTTGAAAATTTAGGTATATAAGAATTAATAATAAAAATTTCTCCTCTTCTTGATACAGCATAACTTTCTTTGATGCTAAGTTTTCCTTCTTTTATAGATTTAACTTCAGAACCGGATAACACTATCCCTGCTTCGAAAACTTCTTCGATATGATAATTCCTTTTTGCATTTGGATTCGTCGAATAAACTGGCATGATTAGAACAGAGTCATGACTCCGAAAGCTGCAGTAATAGTAGTAAGTGGTGCCAAGTCTTCTTGTGTTTCTGTTGCGTTCTTTAATTTTCTAACTGAATTTAAAGCATCATAGTATAGTCGATCATCGTTAATTAGTTTTCCTAGAGTCCCTTGCCCTGAATTAATTTTCACTATTAATGCATTAAGATTGGTAGATAATTCATTAACAGCATTATATAGCTTGTCGTCGTTAACTAGTTTTCCTAAAGACCCTTCACCCGTAGCAACTTTATCAGTAAGATAATTTAATTTGACTAGTGCTTTTTTTGCTTCGAGATAAACAGTATCGTCATTGACTAGCAATCCTATAGTCCCTTCACCTTTATCAATTTTTTCAGATATTCTTGCAAAAAATTCTAATGTTTTATTTAACTCTTCATATACTTTAGGATCATTAACTAGTTTTCCAATAGTACCTTGAGAAGATGCAATACTTGCAGTAATTTCACTTAAATTTCCAAGTATAGATTTGAAATTGTCGTGATACTCAAATAGTTGTTTGTTGACCATGTCGACAGTAACATCTATTTTGCTAACTAAAGAATTAAAATCTACAGGTGTTAAAGAAGGTATAACTCCTCCCTCTCCCAATATTTGAGAATTAGCTGTACCAAAACTTAATCCAACATAAGTTGTTCCAAGCAAGCTAGTCATATTGATAGAAGCTTCAGAATCTTCCTTTATGATTACATCCTTATTCACAGCTATTACAACCTGGACGTTTTGACCTGAAAGAGATATGTTTTTAACTCTTCCAACCTCTACACCTGATAATTTGACTTCACTTCCAACTCTTAGCTCGCCAACGGTGGGGAAAAAAGAAATATAAGTTTTTTCTTTTTTGTAGAAGGATACGCCTGACACTACTTCGAAAAGTATTAGCAATACAATAATTCCAACAACAAAAAAGCTTCCTAGTTGAGCGGTTTTATTCATACACCTATTATACACAAAATCAGATTGATACTAGAATGGGGTCGTTTGAGCTTTTTATAGCATCTATATCCCCTGTTATTGAAACTTTGCCTTGGTCTAAAATTGATATTCTATCTGCAATAGAATAAGAAAAAGCTATATCATGAGTAACAACTATCTGAGTAATATTTCTCTGTGTTTTTAATTTATTAATTATTTGAGAAACCGTCTTAGTGTTTATTGGATCAAGTGCGGAAGTGGGTTCATCATATAGCAAAATATCGGGTTCGACAATCAAGGATCTTGCAATAGCTACCCTTTGTTGCATACCACCACTAAGTTCAGAAATCATTTTATTTGCCGCCTCTTCAATTCCTAATTCGGTTAGAATTTTAAGGGCTTTTGAAATTCTTGTTTCTTTGTCATATATATTATGTTCATCTAAATATATTGTTACATTTTCTAAAACTGAAAAAGAATTAAGCAGAGCCCCTCCTTGAAAAACATAAGACATTTTATAATCTTTAGCAGTCTTATGAGGATCTAAATCTTGTCCGTTAATCTTAATTGATCCAGAATCTGGCTCAATTAGACCAATTAGCATTTTTAATAAAACAGATTTGCCAGTACCTGATTTTCCCAAGATCACATGGACTTCATTTTTTGTAAATATAGACGAAATAGAATCAATAACTATTCGTCCATCAAAAGACTTGCTTACATTCTCCAAAACTATAGATGGCTCAGACATTACAAGAGACCTACCAAAATTAAAAATCTAGTAATAAAATAATCCAATAATAGTATTGATATGAAGGAAGCTACGACAGATTTTGTAACTGAGTTACCTATTTCTCTTGGTCCCCCTTTTGCTAACAAACCTACTGAACAGGAAATTATAGAAATAGCAATGGCGAAGAATAGAGATTTAATAATTCCGGACATTATATCAGAAAGCGTTACAACCTGACTCAGGTCATTATAGAAAGAAGATAAAGAAACTGAAATAGTTTGATTCATAGAAGATACCAAAGAACCCCCTAGCCAACCAATAAGATCCATATAAATAACTAAAAAAGGTAAAGCAATTAAGCAAGCTAGAAATCTTGGTAAAACTAAAAATCTTACTGGGTCAATGTTCATGGTTTTTAAAGCTGATATTTCTTCGTAAACTGTCATTGATGAAATTTCAGCTGTAATCGAAGAACCAACTCTTCCTGCCATCAGAATAGCGGCCATGACCGGAGCTAGTTCTGTACATAAAGACACACCAACAATTCCGCCAATCCTATCCTGGATACCGTAACCAGCTAATTGTATTCCTGTTTGCAAGGACAAAACTGCACCTATAGACAAAGAGATTAAAGCTGCCACAGGCAAAGTTCTATTACACATATCAAATAATTGTGCAAGGAACTTATCTACAGTAGAACCAAAATATTTAATAGACTTAATCGTTTTCCAAAGAAGTTTAAGGAATTCGCCAATACCTGTAATGATTGCTACTATTTTATTCATATATTTATTGGAATATATAATATTCTAATTTTTGATTTATCACCAGTTTCTAAACCTAAAAGTCCGCCTAGGATATTAAATTTTGTACCAGTTTTATGAGACTCATGTGAAATAATGGGTATTAAAAAATTAATACTAAATTCTTTAGAGTTATTATATTTATCATTTTTATACTTTATCAAATTAAAGAATATTGATGTTCTAAAAACACTTGAATCATCTTGTATTCTTAATACCGACCACATCGGGGACCAAACTTTTTTAATTTTTTGATTCTTAGAAAAAAAACTTTCTATAGGAGAAAAGATTCTAAAATCATACCCATCAGCATAAGTATCTTTTGAATATATTGGCCAAAGGGATGAAAATTCCTTAGAAATTTCATTAGTCCGAAGGTCGTAATGCGTGTCCTGCCTGTATAAAAAAAATAGAAAACTTTGTGTTTTATAATATTCAGTTGCTAAAATTTCATTTTTGTATCTATAGATAGGCCAAAAATAAAATCCCTTTTCTACATTTGGAGTTTTGACATATGAATAAAAAGGGAAGAATCTTTGACTTTTTATATTAACACCTTGTTTGTATTGAATAATAGGCCATGGCATGTTGTAAGTTGTTTGACCTCTAGTTTTATCGGTATAAATATTGAAAAAAGGCCATAAGTAAGTTTTCGATTTATGTAGTGAGGAATTAGATGAAAGATAAAAGGGGAAAAATATTTTTTGCTCTAAGTTTATACCACCTCTTGTGTCTTGCTTGTAAGCATAAAAAGGCCATAAAATAAATCTTGATTTTTTGACTATATTGAGATTATTCTTATCCATCTTTGTCTCGTATCCAAACAATGGCCATACTTTAAATCCTGATACGTATTTTCCATCCACCTTTGAAAAAAAAGGCCAAAGAAAATGTCTATTTACAGAATTCTTTTTAACAGTCTTAAGATATAAAGGAAATAGAAAATAAGAAATCTCTTTTTTGTTATATTTTTCTTTAAGATTGCCCCATATAGGAAATAATGAAAAATAATCATTCTCTGGTTTCCCAGACCAGGAAACGTCTAATATGGGAAATATAGAAAACTTTTTTTCTTGTAAATTGTCATAATCGTTGAAATTGCTATATCTGATTATTGAAAAAAATGCTTTAAATTGAGTTTGCTGATTATCTTCCTGGTATCCAATAAAAGGATAGATAATATCTAGTGATCTAAATTTCAATTCGTAATCTGCTTCATAATAAAATATTGGTCTAAAAGCATATGTTTTAGATGATTCATCTTTTTTATATTCAAAAATAGGTCCCAAAAAAGTAAATGGCTCTTTCCCAAACAAGTTTGTCGGAAGTAGGCAGACTATTAGCAGAGCAATTATTATTCTTCTCATAAATAAATCCTATTCACTCTTTTGCTGATTCCGCAGACGATTTCATATGAAATTGTGTCAACAATTGAAGATAGATGATTAGCTGTATATAAATCATCAAAAATTATTACCTCATCTCCTAACTTTGGGCTTACAATGCTGGTCAAATCAATCATTGTTAAATCCATGCACACTCTTCCTAATATTTTACATTTTACGTCTCTACAGATTACATGCCCCAAATTGGATACGGATCTTGGGAGTCCGTCTGCATATCCAATTGGTATTACTCCAATTGTCATGTTCTTTTCTGCTACAAAAGTTCTTCCGTAACTAACAGATTCCTTTGCTTTAATCTTCCTAATTTTTACTACTTCTGTTTTAAGGCTCATAACAGGTGAAAGTTTGTCTTGTCCGCTCTTACCCAGGCCATACATTAGAATGCCTGGTCTGACCATATTAAAATGAGAGCTTTTAAAGTTAATAATTGCTGAACTGTTAGCACTATGAAAATATTTAATTGTTTGTATGTTCTTCTTGTATAAATCAATTATTGTATTAAATTCATTTATTTGTTTAAGAGTAAAATCAGAATCTACATTATCAGACTCAGGGAAATGTGTATAAACGCCTTGAAGATTGAGTTTTTTGTTAGATTTAATTATCTTTAAACTTTCTTCAATTTCCTTAACTGAGATACCCAGCCTATTCATTCCTGTGTCTATTTTTAAATGGAATGTCACTTCATTGGTATTAAGTTGATTAACAAATTCCAATTGCTTTATATCATAAATAGTAAAAATTATTTTTTTATTTATTGCTTCAATAATTTCATCGTTTCCTATTGAACCAAGAATTAAAATGTTACATGAGATTCCTGAATTTATTATTTCATTTGCTTCCTGTAAAGTAGCTACACCGAAACTTTTAATATCATTTTCAATAAGAGCTTTAGTCATTCTAATAGATCCATGACCATAGGCATTCGCCTTCACGATTGCCAGAATTTCAACATTTTTATCAACCATGCTTTTTAGATAGTTAATATTCTTCCTTAAATTAGAAAGATTTATTTCAGCCTTGGTAGAACGCATTATTTCTTAATCTAACATAGATGTCTTTATTTCTCGAATAACCTAGTTTGATTATTTATTTATGATATATTTCTCTTACTCAAATGTCATTCTCATCCCTAGAAAAGAAAGTAACTGGAATAGTAAGTCTTATATTGTCATTAAGACTTCTAGGTCTTTTCATGTTATTGCCAATATTCAGTATTTATGCAATCGATTATGAAAACTCCACTGCCTTCTTGGCAGGTCTAGCTATTGGGGTTTATTCCTTATCTCAAGCAATAATGCAAATTCCCTTGGCTTATCTAAGTGACAAAATTGGCAGAAGAGTTGTTGTGCTGATAGGATTAGCTTTTTTTACAGTGGGAAGCTTAATCTGTTATTTTGCTTCTGATATAAATTTATTAATCTTTGGTAGGGTAATCCAGGGATGCGGAGCAATTAGCTCAGTAGGAGTTGCCACTTTAGCAGAGAATACAAATGAAGAAAATCGAGCAAGTGCATTTACAATTGTTGGTCTTTCGGTCGGCATAGCATTTGTCATTGGGTTTCTAATAGGACCATTCTTGTCTTATTTGTTTAATTTTCAATTTTTGTTTTTACTTTTATTTGTTTTCGGTATCTTGGCATTTTTCAGTGCTTCGATTTATTACCCAGAGGGGAAAACAACTTCTAAGAACATAGAAAAAGAACCATTCAAACTAAATTTTGATATGATCCAAATTTATTCTGCATCTTTTATGCTATCAACAATATTAAGTATATTTTTGTTTGTTTATCCGTTAATGTGGAGGGATCAAGGTAAGTCAACAAACGAACTTAGTATTGTATATTTAATTGTCTTTTTGCCAGCTGCTCTCTTTGTTTATCCGTTAATTAGATATTTTGAAAAAATAAAAAAAATAGATATATCAACAAAATTTGCCTGGATATTTTTATTTGTAAGCTTTTTGTCGTACCTTCTAGCAGATCATGGTACGTTCTCTCTTTATTTATTGGCAATATTCTTCTTTCTAGGAAGCACAATATTTCATTCAACCTTACCTAGCCTTCTGTCGTTAAAAGTATCAGAAAAAATGCGAGCGACTGGTAATGGACCTTATTATATAATGAGCTTCCTTGGTCATGCAGTAGGCAGCATAATAGCTGGATATTTCTATTCTAAACCGGAGTATTTTGGTTTTACTAATTATACTGCTCTCATATTTATATGCATGGCAATATTAACAATATGGACTTTTATGGGACTACCTAAACATGATTCAATCAAACAATAAATTCTTAAGGTATTATTAATTTCATGTCATCAATAATAATTATCAATGAGCCTCCCTCTTCATCAAAGACCTGGAATGCTTTACGTATTGCGGCTGCATTATTAGGTAACGATGAGCAATTAGAAGTTTTTTTTATGAATGATGGTGTGTTTAATATTTTAGAGAATCAAAAACCACCAAAAGAAATTGAAGGTCAAGCGACATGTAGCAAAATAAAGGACTTAGTAAACATTGGAGCTAAGGTTTTTTATTGTAGCCAATGTGTAGAAACAAGAGGAATTACTGAAGCTCAGATAGCTAGCGTGGTAGAGAAATCCAACTTAATAGAGCTTGCTAAAAAAATTCAAATGTCGTCAAAAGTAGTTAGTATGTAACCGAGACTTAGTTTACGACTAATTTTCCGTTCATAACTCCCCAATGACCTAAAAAACTACACCAAAAAATATAATCTTCGCCACTTTTAAGTTTGGCTGTGTCTATAACCAAAGTTGTTGATTCATCAGGTCCTAAGAATTTTGTTTTATATATAACTTTGTCACTCTTAGGTAAATATCCTTCATCTAGACCAACAGATGGGTCAACTGTTGCAGTTAGTGAATCAAAATCAGACTTTTTTGAAATGACAATATTGTGTCCTGCTAATGCAACATCTAAAGTGCCAGTATTTTTTAAATTTATTTTAAATTCAGCACAATCTGATCCAATAGTAATTTCATTAGTACTGTATTGCATCATGCCATCAGCCTCCAAGCTAAGCTCACATTTGTTAGCGAGAGCAAATGAACTTAATGAAAACAGTAGAGTTAGAACATAAAAAAGATTTTTCATAATATCTTCTCCTTTGTTGTGAATTTAGTTTAAAGGCTTTAAGGCCATTAATCTTTTAATTCTTTCTTCAACTGGTGGATGAGAGCTAAACAACTTCCCAACGCCACCAGCAAGAGGGCTTATAATAAACATATGACTGGTCGCTGCATCTCTTTCTTCGTGATTAGCTCTAAGCGTCTTTGCCTTTTCGGATGAACAAAAATCACTTATTTTTCTCAAAGCAGAAGCTAGATGCTTCGGTTCATTGGTAATTTGAGCAGCAGTATAATCTGCTTTATATTCCCTTGTCCTAGAGATTGCCATTTGGATAATTAAAGCAATAATAGGAGCTAAAATTGCAATTAATAGATGCCCTATCACGTTGCCAGTACCTCTATTTCCTCTAAAGGCACCAAAAATCAAACCCCATTTTAACATCGAGGCAATAATACTGATTGCACCAGCGAAAGTGGCAGCAATTGATGCTATTAAAATATCTTTATTTTCTATATGTGCTAATTCATGAGCAAGCACACCTTCTAATTCGTCTTCATTCAGTGTATCAATAAGTGATGTAGAGACAGCAACAACTGAATTTTTCTCATTTCTTCCAGTTGCAAAAGCATTAGGTGTATCATCTTGATATACAAATAATCTTGGTCCATCAATATTAGCTTTTTTGCAGAGATTATTAAAAATATCTAATAGGGATTTATGGTCAGATTCATCAACTTTTTTCGCTTTGAATACTTTTAAAACAATTTTGTCTGACATCCAATATGAACCTACGTTCATTATTATTGCGAAAACAAATGCGATCCACATCCCACCTGATCCGCCAATAAACTTGCCTATTAGAATAAAAAAAGAAGTCATTATTGCTAAAAGGAAACCGGTTTTTAAAGCATTCATACTATCATCCTCCACATGATTCTAGATTATTCTTTAAAATATATTTCTGGTGATAATCTTCCGCAACATAATAATCGGTTGCTATATCTACTTGGGTAACTACTTTACCGATCAAATCATCCTTGGAGTTCATTTCTTTTATCAAATCTAAAGCAATAATCTTTTGTTCATCGTCATAGTAGAAAATTGCAGATCTATATTGCGTTCCAATATCTGGTCCTTGTCTGTTAAGAGTTGAAGGGTCATGAATTTGAAAAAAGAATTTACACAAATCATTAAATGAAATTTTTTCAGGATCAAAAATAACATTAACAACTTCAGCGTGCCCTGTAAGTCCAGAACAAATGTCAAAATAGGTAGGGTTTTTGAATTTCCCTCCCATATATCCGACGCTAGTTTCAACTACTCCATCCAAACTCATAAAGTTGTTCTCTACACCCCAGAAACATCCTGCTGCAAAAGTAGCTAAATTTTTTGAACTCATGATTATATTATAACTAGTTCAGATTATTTTTGTCAGTTCTAAACTATCCCCCCACATCCTGTAAACTAAATCAGATATAATTTTCTTTTCTTTTTTATAAAAATCAAATTTATCTATAGAATCTGCAGCCTCTTTAGCCTTTTTGAGTATATGGAAATCTCTTTTTAGGCTTGCCATATACAAATTCCAGAATTTTCCTGATTGCTCTACTCCAGCGCCATAAAATGCCCCAGGCCCTCTTATTTGTAAATCTTTCTCAGACAACTGAAACCCATCTGATATTTCTTTAAAAATCAACAATCTTTCATTAATAGAATCATCCATTTTGTCAGCAATTAATATTATGCGAGAGTCAGCAGGTCCTCTACCAATTCTTCCACGTAGTTGGTGTAATTGAGACAAGCCAAATCTGTCTGGATTGTTAATTAAAATAAAGGTTGCATTAGGTATGTCAACTCCCACTTCGATAACAGTTGTTGATACAAGTAAATCAATTTTTTTGTTTTTAAAATCTTGCATTATTTTTTCTTTTTTATCTGATTCAATAATCCCAGACAACATTTCGACATTATATTCTTTAAAACGGTTTTGTTTTAAATCTAAATATGTTCTTTCAACATCAGATAGATTCGCATACTCTATTAGTTCGGATTTTTTAATAATTGGGCATATGATAAAACCTTGCCTTCCTTTTTTAAGTTCTTTCTCTGCAAAAGTGTAAGCTCGTTCAATGTTATTTGAATTAATTATCTCAGTATCTGTTTTACCTCTACCAAGAGGCAAAGAATCAATAGTTGAAACATCAAAATCACTAAAAAAAATAGAAGATAAGGTACGTGGTATAGGAGTGGCAGTCATAGTTAATATGTCAGGGTTGTGACCTTTTTCGGTCATTAACTTTCTTTGTAAAACACCAAACCTATGTTGCTCATCAATTACAATAAGACTTAAATTTTTATACTCAACCTTTTCTTGAAATAGCGCATGTGTTCCTACAATAAATTTTGCTTTGCCTGATTTGATAGCAAAGCAAGCGTCTTCTTTTTCATTCGTTGTTAACGAAGACTTTAAAATGATTAATTCATCTTCTTTTATATACTCTTTCAAGAAATAATAATGTTGGTCTGCTAATATTTCTGTTGGTGCAATAATTGCAGATTGATAATTGTTATCATAAGAAACGGCCATGGATAATAGCGCTATTATTGTCTTGCCGCTACTTACATCCCCTTGCAATAATCTATTCATTTGCTTTACGGAGTTCATATCATGCAGAATCTCAGTTAGCACTTTATTTTGTGAGTCTGTTAAATCAAATGGAAAGTCGTTTTTTATCTTGATGTATAATGAGTTGCTTTCCACAATACCATGAGATCCACCCTGAATAATTTCTTTAATTGAATTTTTTTCTTTAAGACCTAAACATAAAATTAAGAATTCGAAAAAGATAATTGATTTATGCCATCTTGTTATATTAAAAGGGTCCATGGTTTGCGAATCCCAAATCTCATCATCATTAGAAGGTAAGTGGACATGTAATAGTGATTTTGAAACTTGTTCTAAATCGTATGATGCTAAAAAACCCTGATCGAAAAAGTTCAAATTATCTAGATCAATATTTTTGAGTAAATCGATCATAATTTTCCTTATACGAGACTGGGACAATCCTTTTGTAAGTGGATAAATAGGGGCTATTCTGGAGTAATTCTCCAAGTCTGGCTCATAATCGAAGAGCATGTAATCTTCTGGGCCTGGATTTATTATTTGTAAAATTTTAGAAGAATTAGATTTATATGCTTTCCCAGACAAAACTACCCATTTGTTTTCTTCAAAATTCTCTTTCAAATATTTATAAATTGGATTAAACCAAATTACTTTAAATTTAGAAGTACCATCATCTAAAAGGACCTCATATATCCTTTTTCTAGACCGTAACAAATTGGATTTTATTATTTTTCCTTTGATTGTAATATTTTCATTCTCAACAATAGATTCAAGGTCAGTTGTTTTTCTATAATCTTTATAATCACGTGGAAAATAAAACAGTAAATCAAAAACTGTATAAATTCCAAGCTTATTGAAGATGCTTATCAAGCTAGGACCAACACCAGGTAGAACAGTAAGCTCTGAATTAATAGTATACTTTTTAGTCGACATTTGATGGATGAAAACCAACGTTGCTATAAAAGAAACCTAAGTCAGCGAGTTTTTGTTCATCATACAAGTTTCTCCCATCAAAGATTACCGGGTTCTTTAACAGTTTTTTAATTTTAGCAAAGTCTGGTTGCCTATACTCGCTCCACTCAGTATTGATTATAAGTGCATCACATCCATCGAGAGTTTCGTAGTTGTCAGAAAAAAATTCTATATTTTCACTAAATAACTCTTTAAATTTTAGAGATGCTACAGGATCATGTGCATTTACAAGGGCTCCATTTGAAATTAGGTTATTTACGATATCTATAGAAGGAGCTTCTCTGATATCATCAGTATTAGGTTTAAAAGATAAACCCCAAACCGCAAATCTTTTATCTGTTAAATCTTGAAAATGATTTTTAATTTTTTTGAAGAATTTCTCTCTTTGGAGATTGTTAACTGAATCAACTGCGGTACATATTTCTAGATTAATTGAATTATTCATTGCAATATTTATTAAAGCTTTAATATCTTTAGGAAAACAAGAACCGCCATACCCTAAACCTGGAAAAATAAAATGTCTACCTATTCTTTGATCTTGAGACATTATTCTTCTTACGCTACCAATATTTGCACCAACTTTTTCACAAAGATTCGCTATTTCGTTAATGAATGAAATTCTTGTTGCTAACATTGCATTTGATGCATATTTAGAAATTTCTGATGATTGAATATCAACACATACCAATCTATCTTCGCGTCTTATGAATGGTTCATAAAGTTCTTTAAGAATCTTTTCAGCTTTTACCGATTCAACACCAACAACTATTCTGTCAGGAAACATGAAATCGTTCACAGCCGATCCTTCTTTTAAAAACTCAGGATTAGACGCTACATCAAATTCATGATTAGTTTTTGATTTAATTAAATCTTTTATCATTAAAGTAGTACCCACAGGCACTGTACTCTTAGTGACAATTATTTTGTAATTAGTAATATAGTTTGATAACTCTGTAGCAGCATTTTTTATATATTCCAAATTTGCAGATCCGTCTTCATTTGGAGGAGTTGAAACAGCAAGAAAAATTATAGTGGATGATTCAATAGCTTTTTTATAATCAGTAGTGAATTTTAATCTCTTTGCTTCAAAATTTCTTTTGACTATATTAGATAAGCCAGGCTCATAAATACCCACTTCGCCTTTTTTTAAAAGATTGATTTTTTCTGTATCAATATCCAGACAGGTAACATTATTTCCTGAATCTGCAAGGCATGAGCCTGTGACTAGGCCCACATAACCTGATCCAATTACACAAATATCCATAAATTAATTTTATTATCCTTGATAAGGACAATTTATCAAATTATAGATTTAGCTATTTTGTTGCTGGTTCTTTACCTTCATAATCAAAATCTTTTGCTTTATCAAGAAAACTTGCCCATTTATCAGGAAGCTCGTCTTCATGATGTATAGCAGTTACCGGACATGGGTCTACACATGCACCACAATCAATGCATTCTTCCGGGTTAATGATTAAATGATCACCAGCTTCGTAGATACAGTCTACAGGACAAGCATCTACACATGCTTTATCTTTAGTACCTACACATGGTTCTGCAATTACGTATGGCATAAATAACCTCCTTGATACTAATAATTTAACAAACTAGAGAAAATAAAGCAAGGAAAAAAGTCAATGATTACAGTACTTTGTGGATGCGTAAGGTCTACAATGTCTTAATTAATTTATATCTGTAACTTCTTCTTTTTGTTCAAATAAATCTACTTTTTCTTGAAGAACAGACTTTTTATCATATTTTATGTAAATATATCCCAAAGCTAAACTAGTTATGAGAAAAATAGTAGCTAACCATTTAGTAAGACTTCTAAGGAATGAAGAGGAATCGGCTCCAAAGACGGACTCCGAAGAACCGCCAAACATAGAACCTAAATCATCAGTTTTAGATGGACCAAATAGTATGGCTAAAACCAAAATAACGGAAACAACTCCATGAAATACAATTAGAGAACTTTTAATAGTTTCAATCATTACAAATTACCTACAGTTAATACAATATCACAGAATATTTCACAATCTAGGCTAGCGTTTCCGATTAAAACACCGTCAACATTTTCTAATGAAACTATAGGCTTGATATTTGTTTGATTTACACTGCCGCCATATACTATTCTCGGCAAGTTCTCAGAATCAGGAAACATAGAACGAAGTTGATTATAAATAAAATTATGTACTTCCTGGATATCTTCAACTCTTGCAGCTTCTCCGGATCCTATAACCCAAATAGGTTCATACCCTATGACAATTTTTCCTAACATTTTCTGATTAACTTCACGTAATCCTCTTGTAAGTTGATCGGAAATTCGCTGGAAAGTTTTGTTCTGTCTTCTTTCATCGAAAGTTTCTCCTACACATAAAATGACATTTAAATTATTGCTTGTGCATAATAAAACTTTTTTGTTAATCATTTCATTAGTTTCTAATAAGTGTTGTCTTCTTTCGGAATGACCAATCATAGTCCAAGAACAACCAACATCAGTAAGCATCAAAGGAGAAACTTCACCAGTGAATGCACCCGATTCTTCAAAGAAAACATTTTGTGAAGAAACATGAATGTTTGTATTCTTTGTCATATCAGTAACTTTAATTATGTAAGGAAAAGGTGGAGCTAAAATTATGTCGACATTTTCAACTCTTTTTAACTTATTTGAAACGTCACTTACAAGAGTAGAAATAGAATCTGCATCTAAATTCATCTTCCAATTAGCAAAGACTATTTTTTTGTTTATCATTTTTTTATAATAACTTCATTTATACATTAAGTATATTCTAAAATATATTTGTTTAATTTTTCAAGTCCAACTTGTAAATTGTCCATTGAACTAGCATAGGATATTCTAATATAACGATTATAATTTGGTCCGAAATCTTTTCCTGGTGCAACAGCCAAACCAACTTTATCTAACATGTCTAAAGATAATTCTAAAGAATCAATATTAAACTTTTCCATATTACATAATACATAAAATGTAGAATCCGGATTGTAGTCTATACTCATCCCTATTTCATTTAATTTTTTAATTACAAAGTTTCTTTTTATTTTATAATCATTTTTCATTTTTTGAATTTCTTCATCGTCTATTTGGAAAGCTCCAATTGCCGAATATTGAGAAATCGTAGGTGCACAAATAAACATATTTTGTTGTAATTTTTGCATATTTCTAATCATGTTTTTTGGTGCAATCAAATATCCCAGCCTCCATCCTGTCATTGAATAGAATTTCGCAAATCCATTTACAATAATTGCATCGTCTTTGTAATTTAACATTGTATCAATTTTGTATTTATAATTTAGTTCTTGATAGATTTCATCTGAGATAACTTTAATCCCTAAATCTGCTATAGATTTCAACACTTCTGGACTTTGAGTGACTCCAGTTGGATTTGAAGGTGAATTAACAATAATAAGCTTGGTTTTTTTTGTTATTATTTTTTTTAGCTTATTTATGTTAATTTGATAATTTTCTTCAGAGCTAGTTGTAAAAAGTTTTATTTGTCCTCCAAAAACTTTTACAAGTTGAGGATAGCATGGGTAATGTGGTTCAACTATTACTACTTCATCGTTTTGTTCTATGGTTGAAAGAAGTCCCAAAATAATTGCTCCAGATGATCCAGTTGTTATAACAACTCTTTCTTCTGAAATATTTACCCCTGTATTTTTTTTATATTTTGCAGCAATAGCGATTCTTAGTTCTTGCAATCCCAAACTGTGCGTGTATCTATCGTTGTCATTTTTTATAGCTTCTATTGCTCTCTCTTTTATTATTTTATTAATTTTTTCAGTGGGCTCACCGATTTCTAAATGACTTATATTAATACCTTTTTTCTCATATTTCTGAGCTTGCTCCAATATCTCCATAACGTAAAAAGGCTCAATAGAATCTAAAATTGCTGAATTCATATATATACTATTGTAAAAAAAATAAAGATAATAGCAAAAAGAATTGTTTTAGATTAATTATATGGGTATTATAAATTTCTTATTTAGGAGTTCAAATGTCTAAAGTTTGTGAATTAACAGGGAAAAGATTTATGACAGGTAATGCCGTTAGTCATGCCAATAATAAAACTAAAAGGAAATTTGATGTTAACTTACAGCCTGTAAGTTACAAAAGTGATATTTTAAAACAAACCTTCAAAATGAAAATTGCTGCTAGCACAATAAGGACAGTATCTAAATATGGAGGATTTGATCGTTTTTTAATCAAATCTGCAGAATCTAAACTATCAAATGAAGCATTAAAAATAAAAAGAAAAATTTCAAAGAAACTATCCCCTAAGAAATAATTTTCAACCCTTAAACTCCTTTTTTATTTTTTTTAAAAATATATCTTTTTTTATATTGGTCATCCTTTCAGGAAATAGAATTCCATCTAAATGGTCAAATTCATGTTGGAAAACTATAGATTGCATTCCATCTGATTCGAAATATTGTTCATCACCATTTATATCTAATGCAACCATTGAGATAGTTTCGTGTCTACTAACATAGTCATAAAAACCGGGGATACTCAAGCACCCTTCTCTAGATTGAACTTTACCTTTATAGCTTGTTATTTTTGGATTAATTAGAATTAAAGTTTTATAGTTGTCTTCATCTGAAAAGTCTTTGCATACAAATATTCTTTTAAGAATACCCACCTGAGGAGCCGAAAGACCTATTCCATCAGAATCAATCATTGTTTCAATCATATCTTGTGAAAGTTTGATAATGTTCTTATCAATCTTTTCTATTTCATCACATTCCTTTTCTAATATTGGATCAGGAAATATTTTTAACTTTAATTTTCCCATTAAGCTTACTTGTCATTTAGTTTATCTAATAAATCTCTACTAGGTCTATAAAGAGGTAATATTTTTTCGGGTACTTGTATGCTTTCTCCAGTTTTAGGGTTTCTTCCTTTGTAGGATTTGTACTTCTTAGGATAAAAGCTACCAAAACCTCTAATTTCAACTCTATCATTTTCAGATATAGCCTTAGACATAGAGGATATTAATAAATCAACCACTCTATGAGACAAAGTCTTTTCTAGATTAAAAGCTTTGG
>CAYTRR010000013.1:0-73163 GCA_964440275.1 uncultured Spirochaetales bacterium
CCAGTATTAGTCTCAGTTTCCTGAGGTTATCCTAGTCCTAAAGGCAGATTATCCAAGCATTACTCACCCGTTCGCCGCTCAGTAACAGATAAATCTGTTCTTCGCTCGACTTGCATGTGTTAGGCGTGCCGCCAACGTTCACTCTGAGCCAGGATCAAACTCTTCAAAAAAAAAGATTGTTTATTTTATATTGTTGGCTCAAAAACTCACACGTATCTTCTACCAAATTTTCAAAAAACGTCCACAAACCGTGTGGAGCTATTAAATGTAATCGAAGGATAGTAATTGTCAAGAAATCAAAAATATAATTTTTATAATATAAAAAATAAGATATATAATAGTTAAAATGCCTAAAACTATTGCGGTTGTAAATCAAAAAGGTGGAGTGGGAAAGACAACAACTGTTATTAATTTAGCTGCGGGTTTAACCCTACTTGATCAAAAAGTCTTAATCATCGATTTGGATCCCCAAGGAAATACAACCAGTGGTCTTGGACTAGATAAGTCATCGATAAATAAATCTATATATCATGTATTGATAGAGAATGAAAATCTTAATAATATTGTTCAAACTGTTGGACTCAACAACAACAAGTCTATCTATTTGTGTCCCTCTAATGCTGAATTGTCAGGAGCAGATATTGAACTCTATAGCATGGATGATAGAGAATGGGCTTTAGGTAATGCTTTCAAAAGTTCCAATTTAGACAATTATCAATATATTTTAATAGATTGTCCGCCATCGCTAAGTCTATTAACTATTAATGCTTTCGCGGGATCTGATTCACTTTTAATACCAGTTCAATGTGAATTTTACGCAATGGAAGGTCTGGCTCAGCTCCAGAAAACCTTAGATTTAATAATAGAAAGGTTGAATCAATCTTTAAAAATTGAAGGCTTGTTACTCACAATGTTTGATTCTAGAAATAATATTTGTAAAACTGTAGAAAAAGAAGTCAGAGGTTTCTTTAAGGAAAAAGTTCTAGATACATTAATACCTAAAAATGTTAGACTAGCCGAGTGTCCCAGCTTTGGTAAAACAATTTTTGATTATGATAAAGATTGTATTGGAGCTATTAGTTACTTAAATTTATCAAAAGAAATACTTGTAAAAAATGGAGGCTCAACAAATGAAGAAAGCGCTTGGTAAGGGTCTTGATTCATTAATTAGATCTAATGCTAAAGAGGCTTCCTCTACCAATAAAACAACTGAAAACAATCTTGTTTTTATATCAGACATTCTACCTAACAAAAATCAACCCCGTAAAGATTTCGACAATGAACTCATTAATGATTTAGCTGAATCAATTAAAGACAATGGTCTAATTCAACCTATAGCTGTAAGAGCTTTATCTAATAACAAATACGAAATAGTAGCTGGGGAACGTAGGTGGAGAGCAAGTCAAATTGCTGGCTTAACAAAAGTCCCGGTTGTTATTACTGATGTAACAGAAAGAAAATCTTTCGAATTATCTGTCATAGAAAACATACAAAGAAAAGATTTAAATCCCATAGAAGAAGCATTGGCACTCAAAGAGTTGTCATCGACCTATTCGCTAAGCAACGATGAAATCTTAAAAATTACTGGAAAAAAAAGATCTTCAAACGCAAATACAATTAGATTATTAGAATTGCCGACAAGAATTCAAGAACTGATAGCAGAGAACAAATTGTCTAGAGGGCATGGAATCGCATTACTTAGCTTTACAGCCAATCATAAAATTATGGAAGTTGCAGAGTTGGTAATCAAGAAGGGCTTGAGTGTTAGACAAACGGAGAATCTTGCAAAATCAAGCAAAACTAATAAAATTTCTAAAAAACAAGAAAATGATATCTACATTAAAGATTTAACCAAGAGGATAGAAAATAAGATTGGACTTAAAATTAAAATTAATGGTAGTCCTGAATCGGGTAAAGTTGAAATTAAGTATAGGACTCTAGATGAATTAAATAAAATAATAAATTCGCTTAAATAAAATGAGAAAGTTCAAAGTAACTATAGAAATAATGCCGCTCAAGAGTGTTGTCGACCCTCAAGGGGAAGCTATAGAGCTTATAATCAAAAGCAAAAAGGAATTCAATGCTTCTAACTTTAGAGTTGGAAAAAAAATAGAATTTACAATTTCTAGTACTAATAAATCTGAGTGCGAAAAAAATGTAAATAAATTATGTAGAGATTTCTTAGTAAACGAAATTATAGAGCAATACAAGATTAGAATAGAAAATGAAAAAAATTAATTTTGGAATTATTCAATTTCCTGGATCAAATTGCGAGCAAGACTGCTATTATGCAATTTCTAAAATATTGAAGCAAAATTGTAAATACATATGGCATGATTCTGAGAGTTTAAGAGGTATAGACTGCGTGGTAATACCAGGGGGTTTTTCTTATGGTGATTATCTTAGGACTGGTGCCATAGCATCACAAAGCAAAATAAGTTCTAGAATAAAAGATTTCGCTAAAAATGGTGGGACTGTAGTTGGAATTTGTAATGGATTCCAAATACTTACCGAACTTAAATTGCTGCCTGGAGTTTTACTTAGAAACAAATTTTTAAATTTTATTTGCGAAGATACTTTTATTAAAGTTGAAAATGCCTCCACTAGGTTTACAAAGCTTTATGAGCAAGGTTCTACAATAAAGGTTCCAATTGCTCATGCTGAAGGGAACTTTTATCTAACTAAAAAAGAACTTGCTTCAATAAAGAAAAACAATCAGATTATGTTTACATACTGCGATGAAAAGGGCTCAGTATATGAGGAATCAAATCCTAATGGCTCAATATTGAATATAGCTGGCATATTGAATCAACAGGGTAATGTTTTAGGTCTTATGCCCCACCCTGAAAGAGCCTCTGAAAAAATTTTAGGGAATACGGATGGGATTAATTTATTTAAATCTATCGTAAGTTTTTTAAATTAGCTTTATCATAAAATTAGATTAAATTATAAATATGTCTGATAATAAGAAATCCGATTTTTTTTTAGATATAAGTTCTGACTTTTGTCCTATGACTTTTGTTAAAACCAAATTACAGCTAAAGAAAATGTCTAGTGGAGAAATATTAGAAGTAAAATTATCTGAAGGAGAACCGCTAGAGTCAGTTCCCGAAAATGTTGAGCACGAGGGACATCAGATAATTTCCATAGAACCAAATGGTGATGACTCTAGAGTATTTATTAAAAAAGCCTAAAATGGGACACTCTGTTAAGGATTTATCAAAAATTAATTCTGTTATAGATTTAATTGGTAGTACTCCTTTAATTAAACTAAATAGTTTTCCTGAGATTCAGTCAGACAATGAAATTTATATAAAAGCTGAATGGTTTAATCCTGGTGGTTCAATTAAAGACAGAGCTGCCTTAAAGATGATTCTGGAAGGTATCAATAACAATGAATTGAATTCAAAGAAGACTATAATGGATTCTTCATCTGGGAACACTGCTATAGCATACGCTATGATTGGTGCTGCTCTTGGATACAAAGTTGAATTAGTAACACCAGAAAATATTAATATAGAAAGAAAGAAAACGTTAGAAGCTTATGGGGCAAAAATTATTTATTCAAGTCCATTTGAGGGCTCAGATGGTGCAATCATCGAAGCAAGAAAATTAGCTCATAAATTTTCCGATAAATATTTTATGCCTGATCAATACAATAATCCTTCAAACCCTTTAGCGCATTTTGAAACTACAGGACCTGAAATATGGGATCAAACAAAAGGAAAAATAACTCATTTGGTTTCTGGAATTGGAACAAGTGGAACCATTATGGGTGCTGGCAAATTTTTAAAAAATAAAAATCCGAATATAAAACTCATAGGTGTACAACCTGATAATTCGCTTCATGGCTTAGAAGGGCTGAAACATATACCCACTTCAATAAGACCAGGTATTTACAATGAAAAAGGAATTGATGAAACTTTCTGGGCCAATACGGAAAAATCTTATGAGATAATGGAAAGACTAGTCAACTTAGAAGGAATGTTTGTTGGACATTCGGGTGGTGCAGTTGTTTTGTCTGCATTAGAAGAGCTGAAAAAAAACCAAAATGCTTTAATTGTATGTATAGTCCCGGATGGTGGATATAGATATTTAAGTGGGGGTGTTTGGTGGTAAAAATATCAACTGATACAAATAAGAAGCTTATCAAGATATGCGAAAATGGCTTTCCAAATGAGGTATGTGGTGTTTTGGTAGGAAAAATAACTGGGGATAATTATGATAGATATGATATTTTAGATTTTGCTGCTTGTAAGAATTTAAATACAGAAAGAGCAGTGGATAGGTATGAGCTAGACCCAAGAGATTATATGCTTGCAGACAAAGAAGCTAGTTCCAAGGGGCATGAGATAATAGGCATATATCATTCACACCCTAACCATCCAGCTATAGCTTCTAAAACAGATAAATTGTTTGCTCAAGAACGTTATATTTATTTAATTTATTCCATATATGAAAAAGAATATAAAAATTTAATAGGATGGGTTCTTAATAAAAGAGAAGATAAAATGGATCAAATATTAATAGAAATATCATGAAAAAACAGAAGAAAGTAATAATGATTACTGGCGCAGCCAAGAGAATTGGCAAAGAAATTATCCTTAGACTACCAATAGAAGAATATAATTTTGTAGTACATTTTAATAGATCTAAAAAAGAGGCGAAAACCCTTGTCAGGCAAATAAAAGATAAAGGTGGTGATGCAAAGTCTATACAATTTAATTTATCTAATACCAAATCTATAGAAAAGTTTTGTAAATCATGTGAAGCACTTTATGGAAGAGTGGACATATTAATAAATAATGCATCTGAGTTTAAAAGCCAGGATTTTTTTAGAGTAAAAGAAAAAGACTTTGATAATATGATTGGAGTAAATCTTAAAGCTCCATTCTTTCTTTCTAAATTTTTTTCTAAAGGTATGAAAAAAAGAAAGTATGGGAAGATTATCAATATTACGGATTCTATAGGTACGAGTAAAACATGGAAAGAATTTTCTACTTATTGTATATCTAAAGGAGGCTTGGAGACAATGACAAAAGCTCTTGCTTTAGAACTAAGTCCTTATGTCCAAGTAAATTCGGTAGCACCAGGTGCTATACTAAAGCCTGTTACAAGGATAAAAAAAATATATAGAAAAAAATATCCTTCTGAAAAATCTTTACAAAGTTTAGTTGCCACAATTAATCTTTTATTGAGTTCTGATTTTATTACAGGTGAAAGTATCAATGTAGATGGTGGCGAAAGACTGATTTAGCCTTTATTATTTATCCCTATTATCTCAGACAAATCCTTTACTCCTTCCTCTTCCATTAATGAAATAATTTCATTGTTAATATTCCTTATGAGACTCGGTCCTTCGTAAACAAAAGATGTATAAAGTTGGACTAAATTAGCACCTAATTTCATTTTTTCATAAACATCTTTTCCACTGAAGATACCTCCTGTTCCAATAATTGGAATAGCACCTTTTGTTATACTGTAAGCAAAAGATAATTTTTCATTTGATAATTTTAACAATGGCTCTCCAGACAGACCACCTTCTTGATCTTGAAATCTTGATTTTAATTTAAAGTTTCTTGTATTAGTTGTATTTGTTAATATCAATCCATCTAAATTAAATTTTAATATTGATTCAATAGCTAGAGCTAACTGTGTGTTATCAATATCTGGAGAAAGCTTTACAAAAATTGGTTTATTCGAAAGCCTGTTGTTTTGGATTTCTCTCAACAGGGTATCAATCTCTTGGTTCTCAAAATCTCTTAGATTAGGAGTGTTGGGAGAAGAAACGTTGATTGTTATATAGTCAGAAAGCTTGTCTACGTTCACTAAGCTCTTGATGTAATCGTCTATCCTATTTTTAGATTCTTTGTTTGGTCCAATGTTGATTCCTAGTTTGTTGGTTCTACTAGAATCAATATTGTTTGAAATGTTTTTACAGATATCTTCTAGACCTATATTGTTAAATCCAAGTCGGTTAATTAATCCATTATCTTCTTCGAGTCTAAAAAGTCTTGGTCTAGGATTTCCTTCCTGGGCCAGAGGTGTCACTGTGCCAACTTCAACAAAACCAAATCCTATTTTAAATAACTCTCTAAAAACTTCAGCATTTTTATCGAAGCCTGCCGCCATTCCAACTGGTGAAGTAAAAATCAAATCTCCTAGAGGTATCTTTAAATTTGTATCAGGAGTATGGTAATAAAAATTGAGAAAACCAAACCTAATTAGTTTAATAGCTAAATTATGAGCAAGCTCGGGCTCAAGAGTCCACAATAAAGGTCTAATGAGGCTATACATATAAAGTAAATGTATTTTAACTCTTAAAACTACTAATTAAAATAAAAATTTGACTTATTTTTTTGTGTTCGCTATTTTCTTTAAAAGAGCATAAATGTTTAATTTTAAAAGCAAAACAAGTAGTTCATTAAAAATCGTTTTTCGGTATTTAATTAATATAGTTGGAATACTAATATTTTTACTCCTTACTATAGGCGGTATTGTTAATTTTCTTGAATTTGAAAACGACTCTGATTTAATTGGTAAATTTGGAAGTCAAATTTCATCAAATTATTATTATCTTTTTGGTTTGTCTGGGTTAATAATTTCTGTTTTTATTGTTTTCTTTCTTTCTAAATCCTTCAAAGAAAAACAAGAGGACAGCTTCTGGAAAGAACTATTCTTTATAGTTTTGATTGCAATTTCTGTCGGTGGTTTACTAAAAATAGCGAAGATTTTATTTGATTTTACTCCATTTGAATTTATCGGTTATATACCAAGCAAAATAACAGAATTTCTGGTTTATAAAATAACTGGGATTTTAGGCACATCCGTGTTTTATATTTTTATACTTTTCCTTTCTCTCTATCAACTAAATGACAAATTTGTTAAAAACTCTTTTTCTAATTTTTACAATATGATTTTAAAAGTTTTATCTATAAAGAAAAAAGATGGATTAAAACAAGCAAGTGGCCAAGATGAAATAAAAATCAACACTAATAATGACTATGAGACAAAATCAATACCTGATGAAAAGATTCAAGAGTTACAAGTTGATAATCAGCTTAAGAAGAGTCCTGATTTAGAAAAGAAAAAATCTCATTACGGAAAATTTGTACTTCCGTCACTAGATTTATTAGATGATCCGAAAGTAGAACCTGTACCATACGACAAAGAAGTAGCTCTTCAAAAGGCTAGATTAATAGAAGAAAAATTATTAAACTTCGGAATTGAAGGCAAGATTACTGAGGTAAAGCCAGGTCCTGTTATAACATTATACGAATACAAACCTGCTCCTGGAACAAAAATAAACAAAATTGCATCTCTATCAAATGATTTAGCAATGGCATTAAAGGCTACCAGAGTGAGAATTATTGCTCCTATACCTGGGAAAGATGTTGTAGGTATTGAAGTACCAAATGAGATTAGAGAAACAGTTTACTTAAAAGAGCTGTTATCCAAAAAACAATTCAAAAAAATGCAAAGCCCTGTATATTTATCCCTTGGAAAAGATATATCTGGCACGCCTTTCTTTGCTGATTTAAGAAAAGCGCCACACTTAATGGTTGCTGGCACAACTGGATCAGGGAAGAGCGTGTTTCTTCATAGCATAATAACCAGCATGCTATACAAAGCTACGCCTAAAGACTTAAAATTTATAATGATTGACCCAAAAATGCTTGAACTATCTGGTTATGAAGATATTCCACACTTGTTGCACCCTGTAGTTACAAATCCGAAGAAAGCTGCTGCTGCATTAAAGTGGGCAGTAAAAGAAATGGAAACAAGGTACAAGCTTTTATCGGATATAGGAGTTAGGGATATCGATTCTTACAATGAAAGAATACTAAAAATGAAAGATTATGATTCTGGCTCAGATAGTTTGCCATTCATTGTAATCATAATAGACGAACTGGCCGATTTAATGTTTGTGGCACCAAACGAAATAAAAGAATCAATAACAAGGTTGTCACAAATGGCAAGAGCTGCCGGCATACACTTAGTAGTTGCAAGCCAAAGACCATCGGCTGATGTTGTCGCGGGGTTAATCAAAGCGAATTTTCCTGCGAGAATATCTTTCGCTGTATCATCGAAGACAGATTCTAGAATAATTTTAGATTCATCAGGAGCTGAGGAACTTCTTGGTAAAGGTGACATGCTACTATTAGAACCTCCTAATAATCTAATTAGAATACAGGGGTCAATGATTTCAGACAAAGAAAGAGAAAATATTTCAACTTTCTTAAGAACACAAGGCGCCCCTAATTATAACAATGATATTACAAAGATTGATGAAGAAGAAGCGCAGCAAGGTAGCTTCTCTTATGAAAAAGATGAGCTTTATGACCAAGCTCTAGACATTGTTAAACAAACAAAACAAGCATCAATTTCAATGATTCAGAGAAGGTTAAAGATTGGTTACAACAGAGCCGCTAATATTATTGAAATGATGGAAAGAGAAGGGATAGTAGGAGAACAAGAATCTGCAGGGAAACCAAGAAAAGTCTATCTATAAACAATCTTTATACATTTTAATTGCGAGCAATATTGCCTGCTCCATGCTATTAGTCGAGGCTTTCTTTTTCCATGCAACATCATAAGCAGTTCCATGATCTGGAGATGTTCTAACAAACGGCAAATTAAGACTCACGTTGACTCCAGTATCAAAAGACAACATCTTAAACGGAATAAGTGCCTGATCATGGTAAGGACACAATACAATATCATATTTTTTTCTATTGTTGTAGACAAACAATGTATCCGAGGGGAACGGACCTTCGACAAAAATTTTCTTTTTCCTTGCCATACTAACAGCCGGAAAAGTTATTCTCTGGTCATCATTTCCTATGTTTCCATCTTCTGATGCATGTGGGTTGATTGCCGCTAGAGCGATTTTAGGATTTTTAATACCAAAATAATTTTTTAATGCTTTATCTAAAATAATAAGATGGTTAAGCAAAAGATTTGCATTTAATTTTTTAACTACATTCTTTAACGGTATGTGTGCTGTCGAGACAGCTACATTGATATCCTTAGAAAAAAATGACATTAAAACTGTATCAACTTTAAAATGCTTTTGTAATAAATCTGTATGGCCTTTAAATTTAGAACCTGCCTTGGCGATTGCAGTCTTGCTAATTGGTGCTGTAACAAGACAGTCCGCATGTCTATTTTCAATAAGATTGATGCCACAGTTTATATAATCAAGTGAGGCTTTCCCTGAAAGTATAGTTGGTCTTCCAGCATTTATTTTGACTTTATTGTATCTTTTCAATATTGTGATTCTTTTATCTAATCTAATTTTAAGTAAGTCTAAAACTTCAGCATCAGCAATAAGTATAGGATTACAGAAAGCTAGGATTTCTTTTTTATTTATAGATTTTACTGCAACCTCAGGTCCAATCCCATTAAAGTCTCCTATCGTAATTGCTATAGTTGGTTTCATAATTTAAAAAATTTAACTGTATTGTTTCTTATTTTTTCGGAAATTATTAAATACTCCTCTTTTTTAATTAATGATAAACATTCTGCTATGTATACGAGATTCCTCGGATGGTTATCCTTTCCTCTATTTGGTTCAGGTGATAGATATGGTGAATCAGTTTCTATCATAATTCTATCTGTAGGTATATAATCAACTACCTCACGTAATTCGTTAGATTTTTTAAAGGTTATTATCCCTGTAAAAGAAATATAAGAACCCAAATCCAAAAAGACTTTCGCATCTTTCTTGTTTCCAGTAAAACAATGGACTACAAAATTTGTAGTTGGTTTTCTATTCTTTAGAAAAAAAGCAATCTCCTTATAAGATTCTCTTGAATGAATTATAAAAGGTAGCTTGTTTCTTTCTGCTATTTCTACCTGCCTATCAAAGAAAAGGGATTGTTGATCCTCGTTGTCCTTTGAATAGTAAAAGTCTAATCCTATTTCACCTATAGCCTTATTGTTTGAATCAATACTTAACTCTTCTATTTTGTCCAAATCCATAAGATTGAGGGTTCCAATATCACAAGGATGTATACCTACTGCGCTGTAAACTTCATCGAATTCATTTGCTATTTTAATATTGTGAATAGATGAAGTTATGTCCGTTGAAACTGAAATTACCTCGGTTACGTTTGATTCAATACATTCAGTTATTACTTTTCGTGTATCTCCTAAACTGTTCAGATGTGCATGTGTATCAATTAGCATGTTTGCTATTCTTCTTTTACCAATATTTTTAATTCTTCTAAAAATTCGGATAAATCGTCAAACGCACGGTAAACAGACGCAAATCTTATATATGCTACCTGATCAATTTCATAGAGATGCCTAGTAACAAGTTCCCCTATCTCACTTGAATTTATTTCACGTTTTCCGGATTCAATTAATTTTTTCTCTATAAGAAATACAACGTTTTCTATTTGTTTAATGCTAACTGGTCTTTTCTCACATGCTGTAAGCATTCCATTGATAATCTTGGATTTGTCATATTTCTGTGTTGCTCCGTCTTTTTTAATTACAACTAATTCGTATTCCTCAACTCTTTCATAGGTAGTAAAACGTTGACCGCAACCAATACATTCTCTTCTTCTTCTTATAGATTTTGAATCTGTTCCTGGTCGTGAATCGATTACTCTAGACTCAGTACTAGAACAATTTGGATTATCACAAAACATAAAAAAGATACTATCACAAAATTACAATAAAGACTTAAAATATGGGTGTCATATTAAATGTGAATAAATTGGAAATTGCATGCAAAGATTTTTCACTTCTTCTTTGCAAGATGACAAAATCTCGTCATTCTGGTGATTATTCAAGGCCTTAGATATAAAATCGGCTATCAATTCGACTTCTTTCTCTTTCATGCCTCTTGTTGTTATACCAGGAGTTCCTATCCTTACTCCAGAAGCTATAGCGGGGGGTTGAGGGTCAAAAGGGATTGCATTTTTATTTGTTGTAATTCCAGCATCAGATAAAGCTTTTTCGGCTTCTTTTCCAGTTAGTCCAGACTCTCTTAAATCTAAAAGTACTAAATGTGTATCAGTTCCACCAGTAATACATTGAAAACCATTTTGAATTAATAGTTCTGCCAAAAGTCTAGAATTAATTAACACTTGTTTTTGGTACTCTTTGAATGAATCATCTAAGGCTTCTTTGAATGCGACAGCTTTAGCTGCAATCATGTTCATCAAGGGGCCTCCTTGTGTTCCTGGAAAAACTCTACTGTTGATTATTTTTGCATGCTCTTCTTTCATCATGATCATTCCACCCCTTGGTCCCCGGAGAGTTTTATGTGTTGTTGTTGTTACAAAATCACAATGAGGTATCGGGTTAGAATAAAGTCCAGCCGCAATAAGACCAGATGGATGAGCAATATCTGCCAATAAAAGTGAGCCTGATTTATTTGCTATCTCTCTAAATCTTGCAAAGTCTAAATCTCTTGGATATGAGCTCCATCCAGCAATAATTAGTTTTGGTTTGTTCTTAAGTGCGAGTTCCTCTATTTGATCGTAATCAATAAGAAATGTATCTTTCTTGACTCCATAAGAAATGGAGTTATAAACTCTGCCTGAAAAATTTACCTTCGATCCATGCGATAGATGCCCTCCATGATCAAGACTCATTCCCAAAATTGTATCTCCTGGATTCAAGAAACCCAGAAAAACAGCCATGTTTGCCTGTGCTCCAGAATGGGGTTGGACGTTGACTTCCTCTGCTCCAAACAATCGCTTTGCTCTGTCTATAGCCAATTCTTCAGCTTGATCATAATACTGGCAACCACCATAGTAGCGCTTCCCAGGGTAGCCTTCAGCATATTTATTCGTAAATGGAGAACCCATTACATCCATCACCTCTTGGCTTGCATAATTCTCGGATGCAATCATTTGAAGTTCAAATTCTTGTCTACTTATTTCCTTGTTAATTAGGTTGAAAATTTCAGAATCTTTGTCTAATAGACCCATAAGAGTATTATTCAGGTTACTTAAATTGAAAAAAAATTCAAGCAAGGCAATAAATATAGTTAATATTAATATATGAACAAAGAGATTCGTGTTTCAGGTGCAGCTCAAAATAATCTTAAAAATATAGATTTAAATATACCTTGGTATACCTTATGCGTGGTAACCGGATTATCTGGCTCAGGAAAATCATCATTAGCAATAGATACTATCCATGCTGAAAGTAGAAGGAGATACTTAGAATCTCTATCAACATATGCAAGACAATTCTTAGAAAGAATTGATAAACCCAAAGTAATATCAATTGATGGGGCACCACCATCAATATCAATCGAGAGTCGGAACAATGTGAAAAATTCTCGATCCACAGTAGGAACTCTTACTGAAATATATGACTACATGAGAGTGATTTATAGTAGAATAGGCAAAATTTATTGTACAGATTGCAACCTGAAATGTGAATCTTTGTCCGCAATTGGAATCTATGAATATTTGCTAAGCACTTATGAAAATAAAAAATTAATTCTATGTATAAAAAATGATAATCAGATAAGAGGTAAAGACTTAATCAAAGCAGGTATTTTTGAGGCTGTTTCTTCAAATAAAATAATTAAGATTAATGATAACAATAAAGAAGAAAGCGCATGCCCCTTAATTGACAAAGTAAATATAAATCAAAATAATCAATCCAGGATAATTGAATCTATAGAGCTAGGGTTCTCTATCTCTAAAACTATATGTATTTACGATGAAAAAAATAAATTTTTAAGAAGCTTCAAAAAAGAGTTTTGTTGTCCAAAGTGCTTTGTGGAATACAAACAACTTACTCCAAACAAGTTTTCATTCAATAGTCCTGATGGTGCATGTAAAGAATGCAAAGGCTTTGGAAATATTCTTCTACCAGATCTAAATCTTATAGTAAAAGAAAAAAAGAAAAGTATAGAAGATGGTTGTATTTCAATTCTACAAAGACCATCGCTAGGCTATGAAAAAAGGAGATTTTTGGATTTTTGTTACAGATCCAAGATTGATATTGAAACACCATTTGAAAATTTATCTGACAATAAAATTAAGTTGCTTTTAGCGGGTGATAAAAAGTACAAAGGTCTTTATGGGCTATTCAAAAGACTGGAATCAAAATCATATAAAATGCACGTGAGAATGCTGCTTAGCAAATACAGAACTCCATCTGCATGTGAAGCCTGCCATGGGTCGCGAATAAATTTAGTCTCATCGAATGTACGAGTAGCAAACAAAACCATACGAGAACTTTGCATGGTACCAATAGATGAATTGTTAGAATTTCTCTTGGACATAAAGCTTTCTAACAAAGAAAGAGAAATTGTTAATGAGGCAATGAAGCAATGTGTATCTAGATTAAATTATCTTGTTGAGGTTGGTTTAGAGTATCTAACATTAGGAAGATTAGGAAGAAGTTTGTCGGGAGGTGAGGCACAAAGAGTAAATCTCGCACAGCAATTAGGATCTCGACTAACTGACACGTTATATGTCTTAGATGAGCCATCTATCGGGTTGCACCCCAAAGACATAGAAAGATTATTTAGAACACTTATTAATTTAAGGAATCTAGACAATACCATAGTGTTAATCGAGCATGATTTAGATATTATTTCAAAATCTGACTGGATAATTGAGCTTGGACCAGCTTCTGGGGAAAAAGGTGGAGATTTAATTTATTGTGGTAATCGCAAAGATATAAGTAAAAATTCACAATCAATTACTAATAAATATATTGATGGTACTTTATGTATCCAGACTCCTACCAGTAGGAGGAACACGCTAAAAAAAATTAAAATAAAAGAAGCCTCAAAAAATAACTTGAACAAAGTTTCTTTTGAAATTCCTCTTAACTGTATTACTTTTGTTACTGGAGTCTCTGGTTCAGGCAAAAGCACTTTAATTAAAGACTGTTTTTATGGAAATGCTATAAGAGAATATGGAAAAGCTTACGACAATTGTGGAGAAGTTTCTTCAATTGTTGGCCTAGAAAATTTAAAAGAGATAGTAATGATTACGCAAGAACCTATTGGAGCAAGTGCGAGATCAAATCCTGCAAGTTATATGAAAATATATGATGAAATTAGAAAAATAATTGCCAACACAGATTATTCCAAAAAAGCAGGTTTAAAACCTGGTGATTTTTCTTTTAATACAAAAGGGGGTCGGTGTGAAGCCTGTCAAGGAGAAGGAAAGAAAATCATAGAGATGCAGTTTTTAGCTAATTTAGAAGTCGACTGTGAAGAGTGTCACGGTAAAAGATTTAATGCAGAAATATTAAATGCTAAGTACAAAGGGAAAAACATTAATGGTATTTTAGATTTGACTGTTTCTGAAGCAATTGAATTCTTTAATAACAAAGATGCGATAATAAACAAATTAAATATTCTTTCTTCTGTTGGCCTAAACTATGTAAAACTTGGACAACCTTCTAATACTCTTTCTGGAGGCGAATCTCAAAGAATAAAGATTGCAAAATCTTTAATACCAAAAAGAACAAAGGATGTCTTGTATATTTTTGATGAACCATCGATTGGTTTACATGTTGAAGATTTAAAAAATCTAATTAATACTTTTAATGTAATTATGGAAAGAGAAAATTCTATAGTCATAATCGAACATAATGTTGAGTTGATTAAAATTGCAGACTATATAATTGACATGGGACCTGGTGGTGGGAAAGATGGTGGTAAAATAATTGCTACTGGTTCACCAGAAAAAATAAAAAAAACTAGATCATCTATTATTGGCAAATATTTAAATTTATAAGTCGCATTTAAGAATGTTAACTAAATCTCCATGAATCAATGAATTAGAAGCTACTATATCTTTTTTATTGATATCATATGTATCTCCATTAATTCTAGTCACTGCACCTCCAGCTTCAGTGACAAGGAGAATTCCAGCTGCAGTATCCCAAGGATTGAGTCCAAGTTCCCAAAATCCATCGAGCCTTCCACAGGCAACATATGCAAGATCTAAAGCTGCAGATCCATCTCTTCTAATAGATCTGCATTTATAAAGCAAATTCTTAAAATTTTCGACATTTGCTTGTGCATATTTTTTATTTGAAGTTATAAACCCTGTACATAAAAGTGTCTGAGACAAATTGTGATTGGAACTTACAAGTATGGGTTTATCGTTCAAATAACAACCTCCACCTTTTTCTGAATAAAAAAATTCTTTTCTGTTTGGGTCATAAATGGATCCATGTGCAATAACTCCATCTATCATTAAAGCGATAGATACGCAGAAGAACGGATAATTATGAATATAATTATTTGTCCCATCAATTGGATCTATAATCCAATGTAAATCAGATCTAACTCCATTGTTTTCATTTGACTCTTCAGCCAGAAAGGATGATGTGGGATAGTGTTTTTTAATAAAATTTATAATTTTCTTTTCAATTTTGATATCAACTTCTGTAACCCAATTGTTGGGTCCTTTCGATTTAATCTCTTTGTTTAACCCAAAATTGTCCATCATTATTTCACCTGCTAAATTGCAGGATTCTCTCATGATATCTTCAAATTTCATAATAAAAAAACCACATCATTACTATTGAATTATTTTAAAGTATTATTAACTATATACTTTATTATGAAAAAAAATATTTCGTTTTCTATTGGTGCAGACAGCATCTCTCCTTCTGTATTAAAAGCTAAGGAATACCTAGAGAAAATTGACGCGAATCTTAAAATTTATGGGTCTATTAATGATGATGGTCTAAACTGGGTTGAGATATCAAAAAGAATTGCTTTAGATGTTCAAAGTGGAGAATCTCATTTTGGAATAATTTTTTGTTATACAGGGACTGGTGTATCAATTGTTGCTAATAAATTCAAAGGAATAAGGGCAGCCTTATGTAATAATAAAGAAATTGCAATTGGTGCAAGGAAATGGAATGATGCTAATATCTTAACTATGGGCATTTTGTCTGTCAAAGAGGAAGAAGTAGAAGATATAATTACAAGCTGGATTGATACAAAGGTTGATTCATCTGAAATGAAAAATATCAAAAGTATAAGTGAGATTGAATTGTGAGAGTGGGCATTGTTGGAGCAAGTGGGGCGGTAGGACTAGAAATAATAAAATTATTAGAATCTAGAAGATTTAAACTTACCTCTTTAAGTTTATTTGGTTCTTCAAAATCCGCTGGTCGATATTTGTACTTTAAGAAAAAAAGAATTCAGATAAAAAAACTAAACAAACAGGGGTTGAAAAATCTAGATTTAGTTTTTTTTTCTGCTGGTTCTAATATTAGTGAAAAATTCGCAAATATTGCTGCTTCATATGGAGCTATTGTTATTGACAATAGTTCAGCTTTTAGGATGAATCCAAAAATACCCTTAATTGTTCCTGAAATTAATCCTCAAGATTTAATCAAGAGCAAAAGTCAAATTATTGCCAACCCTAATTGCACTACAATTATTTCATTAATGGCAATAAAGCCTTTGCATGATTTGTCAAAAATTCGAAGAATTGTTGCTACAAGTTTTCAGTCAGTCTCAGGAGCTGGGAATGAAGGAATTGAAGAACTATTAGTTAACACCTCGTCTTTTTTGAAAAACAAAAGGGGTTTGAATCCGGTATTTAAAAAAGAGATTGCCTTTAATGTTATACCAAAAATTGGTAATTTTTATAAAAATCTGTACTCCGAAGAAGAAATGAAGTTGCATAATGAGTCTAGGAAGATTTTGTCAGATAAAAAAATTAATATTAGCGCTACTACTGTTAGAGTTCCTGTTATTAGGTCTCATAGTATAAGTCTTAATATTGAATTTACTAGCAATGTCACTGTAAATAATGCAGTAAAAGCACTTAAAAGTTTTCCAGGTGTAAAAATTGAAGCCTCTTCAAAAAAAATTAGCTTTCCTACACCTATAGAAGCAACAGAAAGAGACTATTGTATAGTAGGAAGATTAAGAAGGGATTTTACAAGAGAAAATAGTCTTTCCTTATGGGTCGTCGGAGATCAAATAAGAAAAGGTGCTGCTCTTAATGCTGTACAGATTGCTGAACTTTTGTGATTAGTAAGAATTGTATTGTATTATATATTTTTAAATGCGTAAAATCAGAGGCTGTATAACTGCTTTAGCTACGCCATTCGATAAGCAAGGGAACGTAGACAAAGATGCTCTTAAGAATTTAATCCGCGTACAGATAAGAGCTGGGGTCCATGGTCTTGTGCCATGTGGAACTACTGGCGAATCACCCACATTAAGTCATGAAGAACATGAAGAAGTTATCCGTATAACCATAGAAACAGTAAAAAAAAGAATACCTGTGATAGCTGGCACAGGCTCTAACTCAACTGATGAAGCTTTAAGGTTGACAAAAGCAGCAGAAAAAGCTGGCGCTGATGCTAGCCTTCAGGTGGTTCCATATTACAACAAACCTAATCAGCTTGGCTTGTATAAACACTTCACCAAAATAGCAAAAAATACTTCGCTACCAATAATTTTATACAATATTCCTGGACGATCAGTTATAAATCTTGATAGTTTAACAATTAAAAAACTCAACAAAGATAACAAAAATATTATTGGTATAAAAGAAGCAAGTGGGCGAATAGAGAAAATAAGAGAAATACGAAATACTTGCCCTAAGAATTTTATAATTTTATCAGGTGATGACAATCTTAATTATCTAACGTTAGAAGAAGGAGGAAATGGTTATATTTCTGTTACTTCAAACATAGCACCAAAAGAATGCTCTCAAATGTTTAATTATTTTGTCAAAAAGAACTTCAAAAAAGCTGCTCTAATTGACAACAAGCTTTCTGAACTAAACAATCTATTGTTTATTGATACTAACCCCATAGGTATTAAATACGCTTTATCTGAAGCTGGTCTTTGTGAAAACATCTTAAGGTTGCCATTAACAAAACTAAAGGCAAAAGACTCTTCTTTGCTTTATAAAGAATTAAAAAAAATAAAACTAATTTAATGGAATTTTTAAGTAAATTAGAAAAAGAGCTTATCAAAGATAATAAAATTATAGCAGGAGTTGATGAAGTGGGTCGTGGGTCACTTATAGGACCCGTTGTAACTTGTGCTTTTATAATTGACAACAGTTTTAATATTTATGTAAAAGACTCGAAAGTACTTAGTGAAAAAAAAAGAAATGAAATTTTTTTAGACCTAATTAGTAGAAATACAAACTTCTCATTAGGCCTCTCGACTCATGAAGAAATAGATGAATTAAATATATTAGATGCAACAAGATTGGCAATGCTTAGAGCAGTAAATAACTTAAAAATAAAACCAAACATACTACTTATAGATGGAAATCAAAAAATTAATTCGGATATCAAACAAATATGTATTCCTAAGGGTGATACAATTTGTAAATCTATTGCTGCAGCTTCAATTATTGCCAAAGTAATTAGAGACTTTATAATGAAAAGAATTTCCAGTCTATATCCATACTACTCATTAGATAAGAACAAAGGTTACGCTACTCCTTACCATAAAGAGTCACTTCGCACCTTTGGATATAGCCCTATTCATAGAAAGACATTTAAGTATTAATTAAAAATTGACAATACAATATTATTATCTTATTTTTTGATTTTATGGCTCAAGATGAGGAAAAGTTTTATTATAAAATTGGTGAGTTAGAGGCTATTACAGGTATACCGTCTAATAAGATTCGATATTGGACTAAAAAATATGAATATTTAGCTGATCAGCTAAGAGAAAATACAAACGGTATTCATAAACTCTATCATAAAAACTCAATAGAGATTATTTATAAAATCAATGGATACCTTAACGAAGTAAGCATTAAAATGGATGATAAAAAAATTAATGAAAAATTAGAAAATTCATTTAGAAAAAATAAGGAATTATTAGATATACTGAAGGATATAAGAAATAAGCTAGAAAAGATTTTAAATGCTCCTTAAATCCGGGGTGTAGCGCAGTTGGTAGCGCACTGGTCTGGGGGACCAGGGGTCGTCGGTTCAAGTCCGATCACCCCGATTAAACATGAGAATTCTACTGACAAATGATGATGGAATACATTCTGATGGGATTTACATACTAAAAGAAATACTTTCCCAATTCGGCGAAACGGTAATAGTAGCACCATCTAATAATCAAAGCACTAAAAGTCACGCAATAAGTCTCAATGTTCCATTAAGAGTGAAAGAGTTTGGTAAAGATCAATACTCCCTTTTAGGATTACCTGCAGATTGTGTTAATTTTGCAATCAACAGCAAGATAGGAAAGAAAAAATTTGATTTAGTTGTTTCAGGAATAAACAATGGCGCTAATATGGGTGACGATATTAACTATTCTGGTACGGTCGCTGCAGCAAGAGAAGGATTTTTGCATGGTATCAACTCTATCGCATTATCAATAGCAAACAAGAAAAATCCTAAATATGCGGACTGTGCAAAAAGTTTTGAGCTTATACTTTCAAAAATTATAAAGAAGAAATTAAGCTCTTTTTTCTTTAATATAAATTATCCCAATATTCCCTCAAATAAAATCAAGGGTGTTAAAATCACAAAGCAAGGTGCTAGAGCTTATGGTCAAAAAATAATTGCAAAAAAAGATCCCAGAAATAATGAGTATTTCTGGATTGGTGGTGACGATTTGAGTTACAAAGCAAAAAAGGGGACTGACATTTATGCAGTAAGGAATGGATTTATTTCAATTACTCCTCTTATTGTAAATTACACTGACCAGTCTTCACTTAAATTAAAATTATGATTAATAAATTAACCAAGTATGCACTAAAGTTTACAACAGGGCTCCAAGGGATTGTTACTATGGCAATCGTCTCTTTCACTGAAGCTGTTTTTTTTGTAATTCCTCCTGACCCTTTTCTTGGTTTGTTGTGTATAAAAAAAAGTTATAGAGAAATTATAAATCTTACAATGATTTGTCTTTTTTTTTCCATTTTTGGTGGCTGCATAGGGTATCTACTTGGTGATGAGATTGTTCAATATTCGATAGAGAATAATATCACACCTATAACAAACAATTTGGACAAGCTAGAATTAATTAAAGATAAAATAAACGAGGACACTTTCTTGCTAATGGTTCTGTCTGGATTCACCCCTCTTCCTTTCAAAATTTTCTGTATTGGTGCTGGAATACTAAATGCGAGTTTTGTTCCATTTTTAATAGGATCAATCATTGGTAGATTGCTTAGATTTGCTTTAGTAGCATATTTGGCGAAGCTTTTTGGAGAAAAATTTATGAATATCTTAAAAAGCAAGAAAGTTTTATATCCAACTATTGCTCTTATAGGTATTTTGACTATATATTTTATTTATAAATGGAATTAAAGAAATACATTAGAGATGTACCCGACTTTCCAAAAGAAGGAATTCTATATAGGGATATCACACCTTTGTTAAAAGATCACGAGGCTTTTACATATGTAGTGAATCAGCTTTCGAATAATATTCCTGATAGTGTGAATTCTATAATTGCTCCGGAGTCTAGGGGTTTTATATTTGCATCAGCTGTATGTTATAAAACAAAAAAGAATCTAGTGCTTGTTAGAAAAAAAGGGAAACTACCATTTAAAACATTTGAAGTGAACTATGAATTAGAATACGGAACAGATACATTTCAGATACATACTGATTCAGTACAAAAAAATTCCAAGGTGGCAATAATAGATGACTTGTTAGCGACTGGCGGCACAATATCTGCAATAGAAGATTTACTTGAGAATTTCAATTGTCAGATACTTAACATTTCTTTTGTTATAGAACTTGTTGATCTCCTAGGAAGAGATAAGATTAAGTGTAAGGAGATAGATTCAATAATTAAATACTAATGGATATAATAATTACTCAAAAAAGTACTCATGGTAACTCCAGAGTAAGATTTGTAGAAAAGATTGATAATATTTTTCGTATCAAAATAAATAAATATGAGAATGTTGCAATACTTACTGACAACAACCTCTACAAGCATTATAAAAAATATATTAAAACAAAAGACGCTCTCTTAATAAAAGTCAAACCAGGAGAACTATCAAAATCCTTAAAATCAAAAAACTATATTGAAAATTTACTTTTTAAAAATGGCTTCAATAGAAACAGTTTGTTTATTACTTTTGGAGGTGGTGTTATAGGAGACTTGGGAGGCTATGTAGCATCTACGTTTATGAGAGGAATTGACTTGATACATGTTCCTACATCATTAGTTGCAATGGTCGATAGCTCCATAGGAGGGAAAACTGGGATTGATAATAAGTTTGGGAAGAACCTAATTGGAACTTTCTATAATCCTAAAGAAATAATAGTTAATAAAAAATTTTTAGAAACTCTTCCAAAAAAAGAGATTAGACAAGGTTTGGCTGAAATAATTAAATATGGAATCATAGAAGACAAATCATTGTTCTCCATTTTGGAAAACAAGGAATTGGATTTTACAAAGAATACCAACGCGTTACAGAATAAAATTATTAAGAAGTGTATTGATATAAAAATCAGAGTTGTAGAGGAAGATTTTAGAGAAAATAACAAAAGGATGATTCTAAATTTTGGACATACTGTTGGCCATGCTATTGAGAGGTACTATGAATATAAGAAATCTCATGGTGACTGCATTGGCTTAGGGATGTTGATAGAATCGAAAATAGCATCTATGGTTGGGGTTCTAGCAGAGAAAGATTATTTAAGAATAAAAAATATTCTCAAAAGATTTAATCTTTTGACGTTAGAGTTAAAATCTAATTCTATAAAAAAACTGATTAATAATATGAAATTAGATAAAAAGAATAAATCGAATAAAATAACTTTTGTATTACCCGAGAAGATTGGAAAGATAAAAAGATGGCCTAATCTTTATTCAACTCAAATAGCAGAGAAAGTTATAGCTGAAGCAATTAGAAGCGCTCTTAATGAAGTTAAAAATTAACAAATATTCTCCATATTTTATAGATACGTCTGTATCGTCTTGTGTAAGAAATTTTCCTAGAGATAGAAGCATATATATGGATATTGGTTGTGGCGATGGAGAGTTTATAGTCGAATTAGCAAAAGATAATCCTAGGAAAATTTGTATAGGTGTTGAGATTAAGTATGGTCGAATTATGAAATGTCTTAGGAAAGCAGAGATGTATCAATTAAATAATTTAAAATTCATACTCTCAGATGCTACTTTGTTAATAGATCAAATTATTCCACCAAAATCATTAAATAAAATATTCATCAATAATCCTGATCCGTGGCCTAAAGAAAAACATGAAAAAAACAGAATTTTGAATAGCGAATTTTTAAAATCCCTTTACAAATCTCTAAAAAGAAAAGGTCTCCTCTATATAACTACAGATAGTATTAAATATAGAAACTCGATAGAAAAAGAGGTTTCAATTTTAAATTTTAAAAAAAATAATAAATTAAGCAATTTCGATACAAAATTGCCGGCAACAAGATTTCAAAGATTCTATATAAACCAAAACAAAAAGATTTATAATATCAAATTACAAAAACTATAACTAAAGTTTACTTAAGAAAATTTCAAAAACATCTTCTCTTAATTTGTCAATTGAATCTTTATCATCGCTATAAGCACTAACATCAATTTCTGGTAGTATTTCTATTGTAATTTTGCCTGGAGTAATAAGAAGTGAATCTTTTTTAACAATTTCGCCAGACCCTTTAATTATCATGGGGACAATACTTGTATCAGTTTTTTTTGCAATATAGAAACCACCATTTTTAAAATCCATTAATCCAGGATTTGGATTTCTGGTCCCTTCCGGAGCAATAAAAACAATTCTGCCATTTTTTATTTTTTTTAGCATTTTAACTACTTCCCTTCTGTCATCAAACGAACCGTCGCGCGATACAAAGTAATGCCCCATAATTTTTACAGTCTGTCCAAAGAAAGGTATCTTCAATAATTCTTTCTTCATCATAGCTCTCCAGTCATATTTCATAAATGACGCAAAACAAAATATGTCGAACATGCTTTTGTGGTTATACATTACAATTAACGGTTTATCTTTTATGTTAGCTACTCCAGTTACTTCTAATTGGACATTGCAAGAAAAGATTATTATTTTTCCCCAAAATTTTACTATCGTCTTGTTTGCTAAGCTAGGAGAAAAAAAAGATATTAACATCGCCGGTATAGCTAGCAATACGGTCATAGAGGCTATTATCAACCACCTAAAATATGAAGATATCATTATAAAATCATAATAAATAACTTTTTTTTTTCAATTAATTTGATATAGAGCAAATTTTCAATAAAATACTATAGATATTGGAGGGGTCGCATGATAATAATCCTTAAGAGTAATGCATCGAAGGATGACTTAAAAAAAATAAAAGAGGCTGTAAAAGAATTTGGCTATAAAGCTGAAGTAGTCGAAGGTGAATCAAAAACAATTGTTGGAGCCGTAGGTAACCAAAAAGAAAAACAACAGCATATGAACTTAATAGGACAGCTTCCAGGAGTGGAAGCGGTTGTACCTATAATGCAACCTCACAAACTTGGAAGTCGAGAATTCAAAAATGATGATTCTTCTTTTGCCGTTGGAAATACAAAAGTTGGTGGAACTAAAATTACAATAATAGCTGGTCCTTGTTCGGTAGAATCAGAAGATCAAATAACAGAAATCGCAAAAGCTGTAAAATTGAGTGGAGCCACAATACTAAGAGGTGGTGCCTTCAAACCAAGAACTTCTCCGTATACATTTCAAGGAATGGGAGAAGAAGGGTTAAAACTTCTTAGAAAAGCTGGGGACATGGTTGATCTTCCAATAGTTACTGAAGTTCTAGATGTAGATGATTTGGATTTAGTTTGTGAATATACTGACATGATTCAAATTGGTGCAAGAAATTGCCAAAATTACGCTCTACTTAAAGCAATAGGAAAAAAGAACAAGCCTGTTCTTTTAAAAAGAGGTATGTCTACATCAATTAATGAATTCCTTCTATGCGCTGAATATCTTTTAGCTGAAGGCAATATGAATGTAGCACTATGTGAAAGAGGGATAAGAACTTTTGAAACAGCAACAAGAAACACTTTTGATATTAATGCTATTCCAGTATTAAAAGAAAAAACACACTTGCCAGTTATTGCTGATCCAGCTCATGGTACAGGTTATTGGCAGTATGTATCCCCTATTGCGTATGCAGCAATTGCAGCAGGTGCTGATGGATTAGCTGTCGAAGTACATAATAATCCTGAAGTAGCTCTTAGCGATGGTGGTCAATCGTTAAAGCCTAAGAAGTTTCAAATCATGGTTGATAAATCAAGGATAATTGCCGAGGCAATAGGAAAGAAAGTTTAAAAATCATTATCAATAAAAACTCTTCTACCTTCTATTCTATTAATTTTTCCTTCCGCAATTAACTGTATTGCTTTTGGTAGTATTTCATGCTCTTTTTGATGAATTTTTTCCAACAAGCTTTCTTCGTCGTCATTTTGCACTACATCTACAACTCCTTGTAGAATAATAGGCCCCGTATCAACACCATCGTCAACATAATGGACTGTGCATCCTGCATATCTTGCTCCATATTCGAGTGCTTGCTTAGGTGCATTAAGCCCTGTAAACGCTGGCAATAAGGAAGGATGAAGATTTATAACCTTTTTTTCGAAATGCTGTATGAAAAAAGGTGATAAAATCCTCTTGAATCCAGCTAAAACAATTAAATCAAGATTGAATTGACTGATATGGTTAATCACTTCTTTTTCGAAGTCTTTCCTAGATTCAAAGCCTTTATGAGATAACAAAATGGATTGTACAGAAAGATTCTTTGCACGTTCTAGAACTTTAGCTTTCTCGACATTACAAAATAACAATGATATTTCAACATTTGGTATTTGAGCCTTTACAATGGCCTCAAAATTTGATCCACTTCCAGAAGAAAATATAGCAACTTTAAACTTATCGGACATAACGAGAACTATGATTAGGCGGCTACCTACTTTCCCAAAACTTCGCGTCTCAGTATCATCGGCCTCTGAGGACTTAACTGCCGGGTTCGGAATGGAACCGGGTGTACCCCCTCCAGTTTGGCCGCCTAAAGGATAAAATCATAAACAAAAATATTTTCTTGTCAATAAAATCTACTCTAAATAGTTAAGAACAGGTGATTTTCTCAATTTTTTTAGTTTTTTCAAGGCTTTCAATTCTATTTGTCTGATTCTTTCCCTAGTAACATTAAACATAGTTCCGATTTCTTCTAGAGTAAAAACTTGGTCTTCGTCAATACCAAAACGTTTCTTTATAACATCTTTTTCTCTCTCATTTAAAACCTTTAATAATGAATCATTGATTATTTGTTTTAATTCATTATTTTCAAAATATTCATACTGCGATGGGCTTGTGTCATCTTTTACTGAGTCCAATAAAGTTTGTGTTGAATCGTTATCGCTAATTGGTGCATCTAAAGCTATCGGGTCTTTAGTCACTCTTAATATTTTTTCAATCTTATCAATATCAAAGTTTGATTTTTCCGCTAACTCCTCAGATGTTGGTTCTCTTCCTAATTTTTGAACTAATTGTCTTGAAATAGAAAATATTCTATTTATTTGTTCTGTCATGTGTACTGGAATTCGAATAATCCTTGCTTGATCTGCTAATGCACGGGTAATTGATTGCCTAATCCACCATGTTGCATAAGTGGAAAATTTATATCCTCTTTGATGTTCAAACTTTTCAACAGCTCTAATTAATCCTATGTTGCCTTCTTGAATTAAATCTAAAAAGGGTAAACCTTTGTTGATATATCTTCTTGCAATACTAACTACTAATCTTAAATTTGACTCTACAAGCCTATTCTTCGAAGTTATATAGTTTAATTTTGCTTTATGGAATTCTCTTATTTCAGATGAATCAAATTTGTCTTTCTTCATGAAAATATAAATTTTATGCAAAATATCAGAAGTAAATTCAATTTCTAGAAGATCTAACTTGAGCATTTTTTTGTCTTTTTTTGTAAAGTTCTTTTTTAAAAGAATCTGTTGAATAATTTGGGAAACATTCCCCGTTCTTCTGTTAGCGTAGTCACCCATTTTTCTTTTGTTATTTTTTTTTGCTTCGGTATCAAAGTCTATTAAATCAGATTCATCTCTAGAGTCTAGATATGACTTGAATAACAAAGAAAGAATTTTTGAGTCAGAAACCATGGTGGTGCATATTTGTTCTTTCGAATTGCTGAGTTTAGATGCCACTTCGGTTTCTTCAGACTTATTTAACAATGAATGAAAAGCTATGCTATTAAGATAACTTTTGACAGAATCTTCACTATGATCTGCTGAAGCTTGGAGATTTATAACTTTTTTACTATCTTTTTTTTGTTTTTTTGGAAATTTAATTTTTGGTAGTACTTTAGATATAAATTGTGGAAGAAATTCCATTGCGACCACTAAATTGTTTTTTACTGTTTCTCGTTGGATGTTCTGCATAAAAATGAATCTCTAAATAATGAAGTATTAATAGTAACTTATTTTTTTAACATTTTCTCTTGGTCAAGGAGTATTTGTAAATCACTCAGTAGTTGTTTTTCTTCGGTTGTATCTAAATCACTATTATTGTTTAATTTTAAATTGATTTTTCTTTTTTTGTTTTTAATAGTGTCCAATTTATTTTTTTTGATACAATCATCAATAATCTTCATATTTATTGAGTCAGTTTCGCCGATGATATATGGGTTAAAGAGCAAACTGGATATATAATTTCTTATTTCTTCGTTATCAGCATTATTAATTAATTCAGAGGGATTCTGTTTTTGATTTTTTTCAAGCAAATTTATTATATCTTTAAAGTTTTTAGAATCAAAAAGTGTTGTTAAATCATTAAATATTTGGTCATTCCTCAAGTTTGGCTTCTCAATTAATATCTTTAGAATTACTTCGTCAGCAGATAAATTAAGGTGCTTTGGGTTTTGTGTTTCAGAATTTTTGGTAGAAGTTGTCCTATAAAATACTTTTTCAAATTCAATTTTTGAAATACCAAAAGTTGAAATAAAGTTGTTTATAGAAATATCACTTTGTATTCTGTCTTTTACATATCTAATTTTTGTTATAAATTGATCAATAACTTCATTAATGGAAATATCTTTATCTATAAATTGTTTTTTTAAATAATCAATATATTCGTTGATAATTAATGTTGATTTCTTTGCTTTCTCTATAAATTCTTCCTTGCCATATTCTTCAATGAAAGAACAAGGATCATGCTTTTCACCTAATTTTAACATGTAGACCTCTATACCTAGTTGGTACAATGGCTCAATGTTTTTAAAAGATGCATTAATTCCTGCTTTGTCTGAATCGTAACACAAAATCACTTTGTTAGAATATTTTTTGATTTCGTTTGCATGTTCAATTGTTAAGGCAGTTCCCATTGTAGCAACGACATTGTAAAATTTATATTTGTTCATCATCATTACATCGGTGTACCCTTCAACAATAAAAATATAATTTGACTTGCCTCTTTTAAGATTTGAAAATTTATTAATTCCATACAACATCTTTCTTTTTAAAAAGATTTCTGATTCAGGTGAATTTATATATTTAGGTGTTTCATTGTTGATAGATCTCCCTGCGAAACCTAAAACTTGATTCTGTCTATTGGCAATTGGGAATATAATCCTATTTCTAAAAAAGTCATAGAGTTTATGTTCTTCTTCTTTCTTTATAATTAGTCCCAACTTTACTGCTAAATCCATATTTTTTTTATCTTTATTTATGAAAGAGACAAGGAAATCCCATTTGTTTGGAGCTAAACCTAAATTGTTCTCAGCAATATCTTTTTTATCAAATCCTCTTTTTTTTAAATAATCTAATGCATCTTTACCGTTTTTGCTTTGTAATAAGAATTTATTAAAAAGATTGCTAATTTCGTTATTGAAATTATAAAGTTCTTTCTTGGTATTTAAATCTTCTTGAAAATTAGTCTTTGCTTTTCTGATTTTAATATTAAAAAAATCACAAATCTCATCTATTGCCTCAGCTGAATTTAAATTTTTAAATTCTTTAACAAAAGTAATCAGATTTCCACCTGCTTTGCATGAAAAACAGTGATAGAGTCCTTTGGAGTCGTTAACAGACATAGACGGATTGCTATCATCATGAAAAGGACATCGAGTTAAAAAATTTGAACCAACTTTCTTGAGTGGAGCCCAATGTTTTTCAATATACTCCACCAGAGAAGTCTTATCTAAGAGGTTCCCAAAATCGGTATATTGATCATTTGGCGGCATTTAATTTAATTTATTTGGATATTCTCTTTTTTTTGTTTATGCGTTTTTTGGCAGCAAAAAGCTTTTTTTTCTTAGTTTCACTTGGTTTCTCGAAATACTCTTTCCTTTTTGCATCAGAGAGTACGCCACCCTTTTCTACCTGTCTCTTAAATCTTCTAAGGGCATTTTCTAGATTCTCGTTAGTTCCTACATATATTCCTGGCATACAATCTCCTATAAGGTAGAAAATCTATATCAGTATCAATTTAATGTCAAGGAAACTATTTATTTATAATTTTTAAAGCCTTAGATACTATATTTTCTTTAGTAATTTTGAAATGTTTATATAAATCATCTTTTGGAGCACTTGAACCAAAAGTTTCTACAGAAACAACATGTGATAAGCTATCAAAATAGGTTCTCCATCCTAAAGACAGTCCAGCTTCCACAACAATTAAAGGTGCTTGTCCAAGGATACTTTCTCTATTTTTTTTAGTTCTTTTTGTGAAGTTTTCAATACATGGCATAGATACTACCGTTGCATTTAAATCTTGATTGTTAATTTCTTCTGCAGCTGAAATTGCAATCTCGACTTCTGAACCGGAAGCAACAATAGTTATATCTCTCGTTTTTTTTGAACCGTAGACAACTTTAGCTGAAGGGGCTATCAAATTCTTATTGATTATAGGTGAAGGTTTTGTTATGACAGATAAATCTTGTCTTGATAATGCAATTACTGAAGGTTTGTCAGAAACTAAAGCATCCATCCAACAATCTAGTGTTTCATTTAAATCGCAAGGTCTATAAATATTTAAATTTGGTATAGATCTTAAACTTAAAAGATGTTCTACTGGTTGATGTGTAGTACCATCTTCTCCTAAACCAATCGAATCATGCGTCATAATATAAATAACTTTCAATCCCATGATAGCTGAAAGCCTTATAGATGGTCTACAATAGTCAGTAAATATCAAAAAAGTTCCACCATAAGGAATAACTCCTTTGTGAAGTGAAAGACCATTCATTATTGAAGCCATGCCATGTTCTCTAATTCCATAATGAACGTATCGACCTCCATAATTTCTACGGTTTAGTTCTGACATCGGATTGATTTTTGTATTGTTTGATGGAGTTAAATCAGCTGATCCCCCTATCAACTCTGGTATCTCAGGTATCAATATATTTAAAACTTTTTCACTAGCCTTTCTAGTAGATATTTTTTGTATAGCATTATTTTGTTTGTAAAATTCTTTCGAAATACGATGAATTAAATTCTTAGTAATTGGATTCCCTATTGATTTTTTAAACTCTTTGGATTTTTTATGTGTATTTAATTTTTTCTCCCAGTTAATCCTTTTCTTTATTGATCTTTTGCCAGACTTCCTCCAGTAAGCTAAAACATCTTTTGGAATCACAAAAGGCTTATAAGTCCAATTTAGATTTTTTCGCGTTTGCTCTATCTCTTTATCACCTAAAGCTGCACCATGAGATTTTTCAGAGCCTTCCTTGTTTGGTGAACCAAAACCTATTTTTGTTTTACACGCAATCATTGTGGGTTTGCTAGATTTCCTAGCTTTTACGATTGCCTTCCTTATTTGAACATGATTATGACCATTTATATTGATAAAATTCCATCCATAAGATTCGATTCTTTTTCTTGTATCATCTGATGAAGCAAGACTTGTCGGACCATCAATTGAAATTTGATTATCATCAAAAAACACAATTAGTTTATTTAATTGCATATGTCCTGCGAAACTTAATACTTCATGACTAAGACCCTCCATTAGACATCCATCGCCAGCAAATGCATATGTATAGTGATTTACAAGACTATTTCCAAAGCGGCTATTTTGTATTCTTTCTGCTAAAGCCATACCAACTGCATTGCCTAAACCCTGAGCAAGTGGACCAGTGGTTGTCTCGACTCCAGTTGTAAATTCATACTCTGGGTGGCCTGGTGTTTTAGAACCTAGCTGGCGAAATCTTTTAATCTCATTAATCGAAGGTTCTGGATAACCTAGTAAATATAGGAGTGAGTAAAGCAGCATTGAACCATGGCCATTAGATAAAACGAATCTATCCCTATCCGGCCAATTTGATTTTTTGGGATCAAAGTTAAGGAACTCTGTGAAGAGTATGGTTGCAATATCAGCCATACCCATAGGCATTCCAGGGTGGCCTGAATTGGCTTTCTGGATGGCGTCAATAGATAAGAATCGTAGTGAATTTGGTATCCTAGAGTCCATTACTAGAAATACAGTATCCTAAAGAAATTAAAATTTAAAGTTTTTTGAGAGAATAATTGAAAAAATAAATTACTAATATAAAATTCAATATCTAATAAAATGGCTACAGTAACATATTTAAAAGCAAGGCAAATATTGGATTCACGTGGCACACCAACAGTTGAAGCTGATATGAGGCTTGATACTGGTGATACTTGCAGAGCTTCAGTTCCTTCAGGGGCCTCAACTGGATCATACGAATCCATTGAATTGAGAGATAAAGATAAAAATAGATTTGACGGAAAAGGTGTTTTAAAGGCAGTAGAAAATATCAATTCATTAATAGCCAAGGAGGTCAAAAATAAAAAATTTGATTCTCTTAATGAGTTCGATTCGTTTCTGATAAATTTAGATGGTACGGAGAATAAATCAAGAATTGGAGCAAATGCAATCCTAGCATGTTCATTGGCTTTTTTAAAATGTAGTGCTAAAAATATGGATAAAGAAATTTATGAATTTTTAAATTCAAGTGGTACTTATATTTTGCCTACTCCATTGATGAATATAATAAATGGAGGAGCTCACGCTAACAATGGTCTTGATATTCAGGAATTCATGATTGTTCCTGGGGGTTTTGACACTTTCTCAGAAAGTTTGAGAGCCGGCGTTGAAACATTTATGTGCCTTAAAAAGATTTTACTGGAAAAGAATTACTCTACAGCTGTTGGTGACGAAGGAGGTTTTGCTCCTGATTTAAAATCGAACGAAGAAGCCTTAGACTTGATATCTTTGTCTGTTAAAAAGGCTGGTTACAAATTAGGTGAAGAAATTTATTTGGCATTAGATGTAGCTGCATCAGAAATATACAGCAACAAAAAATATAAAATTGATGGGAATCTGCTTAATCCAGAAGAGCTTATAGGGTATTACAAAAAACTTTCTAAAAATTATCCAATTATATCAATTGAAGATCCTATCGATGAGAATGACTGGAATAGTTGGACAGATTTAACATCTGAGATAGGGGACAGCTTACAAATAGTAGGTGATGATTTATTTGTGACTAACGAAACAAGACTTAACGAAGGTATAAAAAATAATGCTGCAAATAGTATATTAATTAAAATTAATCAAATTGGTTCAATTTCCGAGACACTAAAAACTATTAATCTTGCAGCCTCAAACAACTACTCTTATATTGTATCTCATAGATCTGGAGAGACAGAGGACTCTAGTATTTCTGATATAGCTGTTGGAACGTCTTCGGGTCAAATAAAAACTGGTTCTTGTTCAAGATCAGATAGGACTGCAAAATACAATCAGTTGATGAGAATTGAGGATTCTCTTGGTGATAATGCAGAATTTGCAAAATTATCAACTTTTAATAAAAAACTTTAATTCTGTATTATAATATTTTCAAATGAAAAGTAAGACTTTATTCGAGAAAATTTGGGAAAAGCATGTTGTCCACGAAGAAGATGGAAAGCCAACACTTTTATATATCGACCTTCATCTTGTTCATGAAGTCACTTCTCCACAAGCATTTGAAGGTTTAAGAGAAACCAACAGGCAAGTAAGAAGAAAAGATTTGACCTTTGCAACAATGGACCACAACGTTCCAACAATTAATAGAAATAAAATAGAAGATGAAGTTTCTGCAAAGCAGATTGATGCTCTGAGAAAAAATTGTTCTGATTTTGATGTTGAATTATTTGATTTATCAAGTCCTTATCAAGGAATAGTTCATGTAATTGGACCAGAGCAGGGTTTGACCAGACCTGGGATGACTATAGTTTGTGGTGATAGCCACACATCGACACATGGTGCATTTGGCTCACTTGCTTTTGGAATAGGTACGAGTGAAGTGGAACACGTCTTAGCAACCCAGTGTCTATGGCAAAATCGGCCTAAAACATTCGAAGTCAGAGTGGATGGGAAAAGACCAAAAGGGGTTACTGCAAAAGATATAATTCTTACTATTATTGGAGAAATAGGCACAGCTGGAGCAACAGGTACCGTTGTCGAATACAGAGGTGAGACTATAGCATCATTATCTATGGAACAGAGAATGACAATATGTAATATGTCTATCGAGGCCGGAGCAAGAGCTGGAATGATAAGTCCAGACGAAATTACTTTTGAGTATTTAAAAAACAAGCCAAGAATCAAAGAAAGTGGTAACTATGAGCAGCTAGTAAAAGCTTGGACTGGTCTAGCTACTGATGATGGTGCTGAATTTGATAACTCAATAAGTTTAAATGCAAGTGAAATGTCACCACAAGTAAGTTGGGGAACAAGTCCTGGAATGGTAACTTCCGTAACAGGCAATGTTCCAAATCCGAAAAACGAAGAAGACCCTGTGAAAAGAAAATCTATACAATCTGCTCTAGATTACATGAATCTTAAACCTGATACTAAGATTGAAGATATTAAATTAGATACTGTTTTCATTGGTTCTTGTACAAATTCTAGGATTGAAGATTTAATTGCAGCTAGCAAGGTAATAGAGGGGAACAAAGTATCATCCAATATTAATGCCATTGTCGTTCCAGGATCACAACTAGTAAAACATCAAGCTGAGAAACTTGGTTTAGATAAAATATTTAAAGATGCGGGTTTTGATTGGAGGGAGTCTGGATGCAGCATGTGCTTAGGAATGAATCCAGATCAATTATCTCCTGGCGAAAGATGCGCTAGTACGTCAAATAGGAACTTTGAAGGAAGGCAAGGCAAAGGAGGAAGAACTCACTTGGTTAGTCCGATAATGGCTGCAGCTGCTGCAATAAATGGAAGGTTTGTGGATATTAGATCTTACGATATAGATTTCGGTGAATATTAAAAATGGAAAAATTTAAAACAGTGACTAGCGTACTTACACCTTTAGACTCTGCTAATGTGGACACTGACCAGATAATTCCTAAACAGTTTTTAAAAAAAATTGAAAAGACTGGTTTTGGAGAATTTTTATTTTATGATTGGCGGTATAATGACGAAGGAACAATTAATAAAAATTTTGTGCTTAATAAAAAAGAATATAAAGGATCTAAGATTTTACTTGCTAGAGATAACTTTGGCTGTGGAAGCTCAAGAGAGCATGCACCTTGGGCATTGAAAGATTACGGTTTTGTTGTAATAATATCCACCTCTTTTGCTGACATCTTTTATAATAATTGTTTCAAAAATGGGATACTTCCTATTGTTGTAGAAGAAGATAATCTTGATTATTTATTTAAAATTGCAACAGAAACAAAAAATTTTCCTTTAGAAGTAAATCTTCTAGAAAACGAAATAAAAAATGAAGATGGTTTTAGTCTTAAATTTGAAATCGATACTTTTAGAAAAGAGTGTCTAATTAAAGGTCTTGACGACATCGATCTAACAATGGCTCATTCTGAAAAGATAGATAGCTTCGAAAAAACTCTAAAATTTACTTGATAAGTAAAGAATAAAAGACAAAATTATGCTTATTATTATTGAAGTTCCAAGAGGAACAAATATTGTAAAATTCTCTGTTTCTATCTTAAAGTCTAACGGAATCTTCTTTGATAGAAACAGCCCAAAAAATTCATAGAATAGTCCGACAATGATTAGCGTAACACCTAAAATGATAATGAGTTTGCTAAAGGACATAAAAACATTTTAAACTAATTGTTACTAGGTGTTCAAATGGGAAGAATTAAAATCTTAAATATAAATAAACAAGTTCAGAGAAATCAATTAAGTCCTGGTTCTAAATTGTTTATAAAATTAATTAATTTAAATTTATTACAGATTGGGGAATTGATAGACAAAGAACTAATAGAGAATCCTTGCTTAGAAGAAGTAAGAGCTAAAGAGAATTCTCAAGACACAAATCTATCGCTAACAAAAGTATCAAAAAGCCATAGTGAGGAAACGGCTTTTAATGAGAACATTATTGAAGACAAAACAATTACCATTAATGATTATCTATTAAGACAATTGAGATATTTTGATTTAGAAAAAAACAAACAAAAGATTCTGTATTCGTTAATTGAATTAATAGATGAAGATGGTTTTTTGAATTACCCTAACGATGAAATAGTTGAAATAATAAGTGAGCAAACTGGATTAAATACTGACAATATTATAATCGAAGAAATAATCCTATGGGCGCAGAGAAACTTTGATCCTTCAGGAATATTCTCAAGATCAATTTCGGAATCATTAATTGTCCAACTTGAATTAAAAAATAATAAAAATTTATCATTTTATTCTGAATTAATAAATAATCATTTAGAAGATTTAGGTTCTGAGAAATTTAAATTAGTAGCAAAAAGAATGGATGTTGAGACAAGTTTTGTTGAATCATGCTTCAATGCAATATCTGAGCTTGAACCATGGCCAGCAAGAAACTTTATTAAAGATCAGAACGAAAAGTTCTATTCGGAACCTGAAGCATTTATCTATGAATACAATAATCAATTACAAGTTCAAATAAATAAAAATTTTAGGACTTTTGAAATCTCGTCATATTACGAAAATATGCTAACAAAGAATACGAACATTGATAAAGAGGTTGAAGATTATATCAAATCAAGAATAAAAGATGGTAAGACCTTGATGAAGACTATCTTAGAAAGAAATGAAATCTATACAAAAGTTCTTAAAACAATCGTAGATATACAAAGTGACTTTATAATAAAAGGGGATCGCTACCTTAAGCCTTTAAAGTTATCAGATATCGCTTCTATTGTAGGTACTCATGAATCTACAATTAGTAGAATTACTAGCAATAAATATGTAAGCACGCCTAGGGGAACGATTAATATGAAATCTTTCTTTAGCAATAAAATAGATAGTGAGGATGGCTCTTCTTCAATTGCGGTCAAAGATATATTGGATGAAATAGTTAATGAAGAAGACAAAAAGAATCCTTATGCTGATGAAGAATTGAAAGATATGTTGAGCGAGAAAGGTATTAATATATCAAGAAGAACTATTGCAAAATATAGAAAGATGCTTAAAATACCATCATCCTTTAAAAGGCGAATAAAATGAAGCTTTCAAATTTATTAAATTCAGAATTAATTTTTCTTGATATTGATCACCAAAATAAAGATAGTGCTATAGAGTCAATTATTGATAAATTATGTGAAACAGACAAAACACTCAATAATTCCACAATTGTGGATTTAATTCAAAAAAGAGAGAAGCTTTGCAGTACGGCTTTAGATAATTATGTCGCGATACCTCACACAAAAATACCTGGAATTTCAAGAACACGTGCCTGCTTGGGTATCTGTCAAGAAGGTGTCGATTTTGGTTCTATAGATGAATTGAAAACCAAGATATTAATACTGATTTTGCACCCAGAAAATACCGACAATCATCATCTAGATATCTTAAGGTCAGTTGCTACTATTTTTGCTAAAAAAAATGTTGTTTCTGAGATTTTATCTCTTAATGATAAAAATCTTATTTATCAAATAATTCAAACCAATGAGTAATTCTAAAAATAAGGAAAATTTAATTAGTAGTCATGGGGTTTTAATTTATCTCAATGGAACTGGTGTATTAATTCAGGGAAAAAGTGGGATAGGGAAAAGTGAATGTGCAGTAGAGCTAATCAATAAAGGAGCCTACCTTATTTCAGACGACATAGTAATCATTGAAAAGATAAATGATTCTTTAATCGGAAAAGCCCCTGAACAAACGGAAGGACTAATTGAAATAAGAGGTATAGGAATAGTTAATATAAAAGAAATTTTTGGGATTAAGGCAATAAAAAAAAAATCAAAGGTGGATTTAATAATTGAGCTTATACAATTTAACGACAAACACGATTATGAAAGACTAGGCTATGATAGAGATTTCTTAAATATGCTCGGAATCGATGTTCCTATAATGAAAATCCCTGTAAGTCCAGGAAGAAACTTGTCTACTCTTATTGAAATTGCTGTAAAAAAAATAAAATTAGAAACTCTCTTTATAAAAAACACTTAATACATTAAAATTTAATGATGTTTAGTATATTAATAATTACACATGGGCTTCTTTCACAAGAGTTAAAATCTTCGGTGGAGTTCGTACTTGGAGAGAAGATTATAAGAAAAATATTTGCTATGAGCATAGATGAGGACTCAAGAGATTACGACACATATTCCAATAAAATTGCAAATTATCTTATGGAGAATTCAAATACTATTATTTTTACTGATATGTTTGGTGGAACACCTTCAAATATCGGTCTAGCTTACTTCAATAAAGATTCAGTTGAAATAATTTCTGGTGTTAATTTACCAATGTTAATTAAAGCAGCTACTATTGATAACTGTGATTCTTTTAAAGAAGCTGTTAAAATAATTAGGCAATCTGGTCAAGACAATATAATTGTTGCTGGAGATTTAGAAATTTAGGTTATGGGCAATATAAATCATGAACAAATTATAGAGCAATGGTCAAAGCTTTATTTAAGAAATGAATATGAGGATTGGCAATTAGAAATTGATCCTTCCATAGATAAGAATTTGGCATCGATAGCTCTTTTTTTAGATTATAGATCAGCAAAAGAAGCTGGTGAAATCCAAGATGTATACAAAGGATTTCAGAAAGCTGCATTTTTAGTTTTAGATTTAATTGGTGTTGCGATTGTCGATGACCCTGAAGCAAAAACCATCAAACTTACAACAAAAGAACCCGACAGCGAGAGAGACAAGAAACTAGCAAAAGAAATCTGGGGATAATGAGTATAGCAGACAAATACAAAGGTTTTATTATAGATCTAGATGGTGTTATGTATTTAGATGGAAAATTGCTTGCACATTCGAAAAGTTTTATTTTAAAACTAATAAAAGAAAAAAAAAGATACGTATTTTTAACTAATGATTCAATTTTACCTGGCAAAAGTTATTCAAATATTTTAAATAAGCTTGGTGTACCTTGCAAGAATGATCAAGTTATAACTCCAATTAAATCTTTTGAAGAAGTTATTTATAAATTTAAAAAAAAGAAAGTAAAGGTTATTGCAATTACAAGTAAAAAAATAAAAAACTATTTGCGTGATAACAATAGAATTGAAGTTCTTAATCCTGAGCAAAACTATAAGAACGCAGACATTGTACTAGTAGCGGGTAGTAAAGGATTTAATTATATGGATTTGATGTACTCCAGTTTGGCACTGCAAAATGGATCAAAACTATATGCCACTAGCATTGACAACACATACCCAACCAAACTTGGCAACGTTCCTGCAACTGGTTCAATTATTGCAGCAATACAAAAAGCCACAGATTCAAAAGTTGAAAATCTTGGAAAGCCATCTAGAAAAATATTTAAAATAGCGTCAGATTATCTTGGGTTTAGAAAATCAGACATATTAGTTATTGGCGACAATTTGAATACAGATATTTATGGATCTTCTCAAGCGGGTTTAGACTCAGCTCTTGTATTGACAGGAAAAACTGAGCTTAAAGATGTGAGAAAATCCAAATTGCCATTTAGACCATCTTATACTATTAAAAATCTCAGAAGTCTCTAATATGTAAAAGTTCCCTATTTCTCGCCTTGTACCATGCAAACCATTTTTCCAGAATGCTTATTCTCATACATCAGTTGATGAGCAAGAGGGATTTGCTCGTATGTATAAATTTCAGAAACAACGGGTTTAATTAGTCCTTGATGAACCAACTCGTTTGCTCTAATACATTCAAGAGCATTGGCAAAATGAGAACCTATTACATCTTTTTGTAACATCCACAAATATCTCACATCAAACATGCAATCATATCCTGAGGTGCCGGCGCATATGACTATTCGTCCAAATTTCTCAGCAACAAAAACACTTGTTGGAAAAGTCGTTTCTCCTGGGTGTTCAAAAACAACATTAGGACTTTTTCTTTCACCAAGAAGCTCCCAGATTTTTTTTCCAAAATTTTTCATTTCTTTAAATCTAAGCTTAGATTCTTCGTCTGTTTCGTTTTTCTTGTATGCTAAATTTGGAAAATCTTTTCTGTTTATTACCCCTACTGCACCAAGTTCTTCACATAATTGAAATTTATCGTTTGATGAGACAACGGCTATAGCTTTTGCCCCCAACATTTTACAAATTTGTAGTGCAAATACTCCTAAGCCACCTGCCGCACCCCAAACTAATACAACTTCACCTGGTTGTACTTTTGCTTTTGTTACAAGCATTCTATATGCAGTAAAATAACAAAGCGCATACGAAGCAGCATCAGCCCAATTTAAATTTTTAGGTTTCTTTAAAATTTGCTGCGCTTGAACTTTAGTGAATTGCGCAAAACAACCATTAGGTGTTTCGTAACCCCAAATTTGTGCTTTCTTACTAATCATTGGATCGTAACTAATAAAGTCAGCACTTGACTGAGTCATATTTGAATGTGGTTCTTCGCTCTCTACTCCGCAATGAATAATAACTTCATCACCTTTTTTCCAACTTTTAACATTTGCACCTACGTCCCATACAATTCCCGAGCAATCACTCCCAGCAATATGATGATCTTGTTTATGTACATCTAAAACTGAAATTGGCTCTCCCAGTCCAGCCCAAACACCGTTAAAGTTTATTCCAGTTGCGACAACTAATACTAGTACATCATTTGGTCCGCACTCTGGGACTGGCATTGTTTCTTCTTGAAAAGACTTCATAGGGTCCCCATGTCTTTCCTTTCTTATAACCCAAGCCCTCATCGTTTTTGGCTTAAAGTCTAAATCTTCTGGTATAACACCTATAGGTAATGGATCTGAATAACTCATATAAAACTCCTTATTGTTTAGTCAAATTTCAAGCTCATAGCTTCTTTTATAATTTCAAGATTTATTTTTGTTACTTCTCTTGCTGTTTTACTACCTTCAAAAATTATATCTAAGATTTCATCTTTATTCTTTACAACTTCGGATCTTTTTTCTCTAATAGGTTCAAGAAAAGCGTTTATATGTTTCGACAGAGATTTTTTTACTTCGACGTCGCCAATCTTGCCTTTTTTGTATCTGTCTTTAAAATCTTCTAATTCTTCTTTGTTGTTATTAAAAATATCGTGATATATAAATACGGGGTTTCCTTCAACTTTTCCTGGTACATCCGCGCTTGTCCTATTTGGATCTGTAAACATCTTCATAACTTTTTTTTCAACATCCTTCTTAGAATCAACAAGGTAAATACAATTGTTTAAAGATTTACTCATTTTACTTTGGCCGTCAATACCAACTAGTCTAGAATGACTGCTGATTAAAGGTTCTGGCTCTTTAAAAACTTCTTTATAGGTAGAATTAAATTTCCGTGCCAATTCTCTGGAAAGCTCCACATGGCTTAATTGATCCTCTCCTACAGGAACTTTTGAAGCATTGAAAATGAGAATATCACAGGACATTAGAACTGGATAAGACAATAAACCTAGGGAGTAATTTTCATTAAGATTTAAATCAGAAATTTTTTCTTTCAATGTTGGTATTCTTTGTAATCTTGGCACAGAACAAAGCATAGACATGAGAATTGTAAGTTCAGAAATTTCTGGAATCATAGATTGAAGATAAAAACAAGATTTTTTGGGGTCTAGCCCAACAGATAACCAATCAATAACTAATTCGTTAATATTTTTATTTAATTCCTCTACTCTATCTTGGTGAGTTGTTAACATATGAAGGTCTGCTATTAGAAAGTAGCAATTATATGTCTGTTGAAGCTCTAATCTGTTTTCTAGTGTTCCAACATAATGACCAAGGTGTAAATTTCCTGTTGGTCTATCACCTGTAACGAGAATCTCTTTATTGTTTGTCATAAATTTATACCCTATTATGATATCTCACTATCTTCAAATCGGCTAGGATTATGAGCTTTTATATCAAACTTTGCATCCCTACCAACTGATAGGTCTGCAAGGATTTCGCCTATTACAGAAGACATTTTGAATCCATGCCCTGAACATGCATGTCCAATTATTATATTTGGATGCTTTGGGTGAGCGCCTAGTATAAAATTACGGTCAGGTGTCGTCATAGCAAAACAAGTTCCAGCTTGAACGATTTCTCCGTTTATCCCTGGCAGATATTTCTCTAACCAATAACGAAGCAAAGCTATATCTTCATCTTTTATGTCTCTAGCCATTTCTTTTGTAGAATCTATTTTTTTTCCTTTGCTAATACTAAATCCTATTTTGACTCCAGGAATTTTGATACTGGGGAAACCATAAGAGTAATGATCTTTTTCAATTAGTACAAAACTTGGGAATTTGTCAGGCTTATAACTCGTCAATTTATCAGGCTTAAACCAACCAGCAACTAAACGCCACAACTCTAATTGACGCGAGAATTCAGGTAAAAATTCATTTATGTATGCTCCTGCCGTTAAAATCACTTTTCCAGCTTCGTAACGCTTGTCTTTAGTTTGAACTACAACTTTATTTTCGGTTGGTGTTATAGAAACGACAGGAGTATTAAGTTGTATTACTGCTCCATTGTTAGTTGCAAGGTTAAGAAATGAATTTATACAAGATTCAGACAAAAGAAATCCCGCAGTTTTATCTAGAAATCCAATACAATTTTTCTTAATAAAAAATTGAGGGTATTTTTCTTTTACTTCTTTTGAGGATAATATTTCGTATGCGAGATTGTGTTTATCAGCAGATTGTTTTGCATCAATTAAAGTAGGATGATTCTCTTCGCCTATAAATAAAGCTCCTTTTTGGAACAATAGAGATTCTTTGCTTTCATTTTCAATCTCATTCCATATTTCTTTTGATCGTAAAAGCATGGGAACATAATGCTCACCATTTGAATATGAAAAACGAATCATACGAGATTCACCATGTGAAGAGCCATTATTATGTCCAACAGAGAAGCTATCTATACCAAGAACTTTTTTGCCTGTTTTAGATAATTGATACAGTGTAGAGCTACCATGCGCTCCTAAACCAACAACTATAAAATCGTAAATTGAACTCACCTTTTAATTGTATCAAAAATTAGTTGAAATTTGCGCGCCTGGAAGGACTTGAACCCTCGACCTCCAGAGCCGTAATCTGGCGCTCTAATCCAACTGAGCTACAGGCGCATAAAACTCGGAGAGAGGGGGATTCGAACCCCCGGTACAAATTTACTCTGTACGGCGGATTAGCAATCCGCTGGTTTAAGCCAGTCCCCCCCCTCTCCAAAAAAAAGAAGTATAGCATAGTGGATAAACAAATTATGGCTGATGAATTGGTAAAAATAAATCAGTAAAATTCTTTACTGGAGTAAAGGATTCTTCTGGAATTTCTACAAAAGTAGTATTCCAATTATGCATTGAGCCATTCCATAAACCAGGGGTTTCAATAAAACTTACTTGTTTGCCTAAAATAGTCTTTTTTGTTTTCATCTTAAGTGACATATTAGCAAATTTCGACAATTCAAGCTTTTTGCCTTCAAAATCTTTAAACGAACAAATCATTTCAACAGGGTTAAAATAAATACCAGAGTCCCAAATTTTTTTCTGTTCAGTGTTTTTTATATCTACTTGTGCCTCTTCGACAATTTGTACAGAAGTCTCTTTGCCGTCAAAAACCCAAAAAGGCTTTCCACCTTTAGACGTCTGATCTTTAATAACACCACATACTCTGATAGGCTTATTTAGAACTTTATTTTTATTTCTTATTTCCTTAATGAATTTATATAGCTTCTTTGTAATTTCATAACGTAGTTCTCTAGTCTTGGGAGATACGTTATCTATATTGTTAATTAAAACATAATCAGATTCTATTTTATTAAGATTTTCAAGTAGAGCGCCATGCCCTGAAGGATGTGTGTAAACATCACCGTTAAGATTTCTTAAAATATTATTTTCATTGTCTAGACATACACTGTTAGTCGAAACATCCTGATAAGTAAAATTAACAAATTTATCAAAATCAATATCCTTTAATAAATCTGATTTATTTAATTTTTTTAAAATTTTATCTTCATGTTCTTCTTGGATGGCAAAAACCAATCCTTTATTTGCTATATCATTATTAAAATACAGTATTATTTCTTCTATTGGGGTAACAGCTAAATTGTTGATTAGGTGAAAGGGTAACAAAGCCTTAGGTAAGTCTAAAAAAATAGCCAGCAGAATTTCTTTGATTTGCTTTACATCTTTCTCTTTTATTATTTTATCCAAATCTATATTGTTTTTTCTACAAGATTCGGTTATTAAATTAAAAAAAGGTAATAATTCTAAATTCTTAAAAAAAAGCTGGTCATGATTATCAACTTGAAGCATTCTAGTTCCATATCCCGAAGCTGGTATAAATCTGGACAAAGAGACATTGTCAGTATTGTCTATGAGTACATTTTCTTGAAATTCCTCTTTTGAAGTGATTCCATCTCCTACAATACATGGCCTTATTAGAGAAAGTTGTTCTGTCTTATTCTTCGAGCTTAAAAAATCTACTTGAGAAGCTAAATTTGATTTATCAATCCCAATGGACTCTAAATAAATCAAATCATTCTTTTCCATATCTTGAATCATAATACATTCGGGGCCGACGGGATTCGAACCCGCGACCTCTGGCGTGACAGGCCAGCGTTCTAACCAGCTGAACTACGACCCCTTAAATAACAAATGGGCGCTACAGGATTTGAACCTGTGACATCTTCCTTGTAAGGGAAGCGCTCTCCCGCTGAGCTAAGCGCCCGAATAGATTTGTATAGTATATTGAGCGCATTAAATGTCAAGATAACCCAATAGGCTTCTCGGTTTGTTCGGTATCAACAGTGATATCAGGTACCACTAAATCATCTAACACAGGTTTATCAGAAATAATAGCATGTGGAATAACTTCATCCATATGATTTACTAAGACAATTTTCACATCTTTTAATACCTCTTTAGGTATATCCGCTAAATCTTTTTCATTTTCTTTTGGGATAAGGACGATTTTTACTCCTCCTCTATGAGCAGCTAATATCTTTTCTTTAAGACCGCCTATAGGAAGAACTCTTCCTCGTATAGTAATTTCTCCAGTCATAGCGAGATCTCTTTTAACTTCTTTTTGTACTAAGGCAGAAAGTATAGCAGTTGCCAAAGCAATTCCAGCAGATGGTCCATCTTTGGGCTGAGCACCTTCAGGAATATGAACATGAATATCTATTTTTTGATAAAAGCTTCTATCTAAACCAAGTCTTTTAGCTCTTGATCTGACATAGCTCATTGCAGCTTTAGTTGACTCTTGCATCACCTCACCAAGTTTCCCAGTTACTGTAAATGTACCTTTACCTGGAACAATAGTTACTTCTACGTTAAGAAGTTCTCCTCCAACCTCAGTCCAAGCTAAACCTGTTGACATTCCTATTTGATTCTTCTCTTCAATTTCTCCGTGTTTAAATTTAGGTACACCTAAAAACTTTTGGACAACTTTCGGATTAACACTAAGAGAGTGGTCTTTACCATTTTTTACAACTTCTTTTGCCGTTTTTCTACAAATTGTTCCAATCTCTCTTTCTAGTGTTCTAACACCTGCTTCTCGCGTATACCTTTGAATTAGAAAATTCAAAGCTTTGTCTGAAATCCTAATGTTAGTTGATGTAAGTCCATTGTTCTCAACTTGTTTAGGAATTAAATATTTCTTTGCAATCGCGTTCTTCTCTAGTTCCGTATAACCTGAAAGCTTAATGATCTCCATTCTATCTTGAAGTGCCCAAGGTATGGTATGTAGAACGTTAGCCGTTGTGATAAATAGCACTTGTGAAAGGTCATAATCTATTTCCAAGTAATGATCATTGAAATTATTATTTTGTTCCGGATCGAGGGCTTCTAGAAGAGCAGAAGAAGGATCTCCTCTAAAATCAGTTCCAATTTTATCAATTTCATCAAGAAGGAAAACTGGATTTTTAGATCCAGCTTTTTTCATTCCTTGAATTATTTTTCCTGGAAGAGCTCCAATATATGTCCTTCTGTGACCCCTGATTTCAGCTTCATCTCTAACGCCACCTAATGACATTCTTACAAATTTTCTGCCCATTGCTCTAGCAACGGATTTAGCTAAAGAAGTTTTACCAACTCCTGGCGGTCCAACTAAACATAATATTGGTCCTTTTTGTTTTGAAGTTAATGCTCTTACAGCAAGATATTCGGTAATTCTTTCCTTAGGCTTTTCAAGTCCGAAATGGTCTTCATCTAAAACTTCTTGTGCTTTATCAATTGATATTTCGTCTTTTGTTATATCACTATTCCATGGCAAAGTAACAAGCCAATCAATATAATTCCTTACAACTGTTGCTTCGGCAGACATGGAAGACATGCTTTTGAGCTTTCTTATTTCTTTCTCAATTCTTTTCTTGATATCTTCTGGTATATCTTTTTTCTTTAACTGCTCTTCAAACTCTGCTATTTCACTTTTCAAATCATCTTTATCGCCTAATTCTTTTTGAATAGCTTTCATTTGCTCTGTCAAATAATATTCCTTTTGGGCTTTTTCCATTTGCTTTTTGACTCTATTTCGAATTTTCTTTTCGACTTGCAAAATTTCTAACTCTGATTGTATTTTTCCGTATAAAATTTCTAGTCTTTCTGAACAGTCGAGACATTCTAGAATCTCTTGCTTGTCCGTAAGTTTAAAATTAAGATGAGAAGCAATTGTATCTGAGAGTTTACTAGAATCTTCTATAGAAGATATTGTTACAAGTGTTTCAGTAGGAACTTTTTTATTAAGCTTTGCGTATTCTTCAAAAGATTCTGTTAATGTTCTCATCATAGCATTAGTTTCAATATTTGAATCATTAGTTTCATTCAAATCTTCTACTTGAACGCTTATAAATTTATTTTCTTCCGTAAAGCTTTTTAATAGTGCTCTATTCTGTCCTTCGACGAGTACTTTAACTGTTCCATCTGGTAGTCTCAACATTTGGACAATGCTGCCAACAGTACCAATGGTGTATATATCTTCTGGTCCTGGATCATTAGTTTTTGCATCCTTCTGAGCACAGAGGAGAATTTTTTTGTCGTTCTTCATTGCTTCTTCCAGTGCTCTAATAGATCTTTCTCTCCCAACAAAAAGAGGTGCAACCATATGAGGAAAAATAACAACATCTCTAAGTGGTAGAAGTGGTATAGTATAGGGCGTTTCCATAATAAACCTCCGTTATTACCTTTATACATTCAACATAACCATTAGATGAATTTATGCAAGGTTTTTATCTAATATAGTATAAAAATGACTAGAATTAGAGCTTTTTTTATTAATTTGAAGCAGTTTTAGCTTCATTATCGAAAGTTAGTAGTGGAGATTGTCCTTTTTTTATTACATCCTCGGTTATTAAACATTTCTTTAATCCATCCAAAGCTGGGATTTCATAAATTAATTCTAAAATAGAGTTTTCTATAATGGACCTTAAACCTCTTGCTCCCGTATCTCTCTTTATTGCCTCTTTTGCAATAGCAACTAACGAATCCTTTGTAAACTCTAGTGTAACCTTGTCATTAATTTTAACTAATTTCTGATATTGCTTAACTAGTGCATTCTTAGGTTCAGTCAATATTCTAATGAGAGCGTCTTCATCTAGTTTGTCTAAAGAGGTAATTACTGGAACCCTGCCTATAAATTCTGGTATAAAACCAAATTTAATTAAATCTTCAGAATGCAATGATTTCATACATTCGCTTAATTCGACTTCTTTAGAGTTTTTACTTTCGTTCTGTCCAAACCCGATAGTATTTCGTCCAATTCTTGCAGCTATTATCTTGTCTAAACCACTAAAAGATCCTCCTAATATAAAAAGTATTTTTGTAGTATCTATTGGAATAAAATCTTGTTGTGGATGTTTCCTGCCTTGTTTAGGGGGAACATTCACCACGGAGCCTTCTATTATTTTCAACAAAGCTTGCTGGACACCTTCTCCTGAGACATCTCTTGTGATTGAAGGGCTGTCACCACTTTTTCTTGCAACCTTGTCAATTTCATCTATATATATTATTCCTCTTTCAGTCTCTTTCGTATCAAAGTCTGCAGCTTGGTGCAAACTGAACAGCATACTCTCAACGTCCTCTCCAACATATCCTGCTTCTGTATAACATGTCGCATCAACAATTGTAAATGGAACATTTAGGAATCTTGCTAAAGTTTGAGCAAGTAATGTTTTGCCAGAGCCAGTAGGTCCAATCAACATTATATTGCTTTTTTCTATTTCCACATCATCAACAGAAGATTTTTTCCTTTTTGGTGCTGAGTTGTATTCAATTCTTTTGTAGTGATTATATACGGCGACTGAGAGAAATTTCTTTGCTTGGTCTTGGCCTATTACATATGAATCTAAATGGGCTTTAATTTCTTGGGGTGTGGAGATATCTTTCTTTTCAACATTTTCAACACTTTGTATGTCTTCATCTTCTATAATCTCTACACATAAATCAACACATTCGTTACAAATATAAACAGTTGGTCCGGCAATTAATTTTTTGACTTCTTTTTGGCTTTTTTGACAAAAAGAACATTGCAGACTATCTCTTGGTGGCGCCATTAAGCTGAATCCTCCTTTTTAGTGATTATATTGTCTATAATTCCATATTTCAAAGCTTCTTCAGCAGTTTGATAAAAATTTCTCTGTAAATCAGAACTAATCTCAGCTTGATCTTTATTTAAATGTTTAGAAAGTATCTTAGATAATATTTCTTGTTTTCTTTTAGTCTCCTCCATTTCCTTTTCTAAATCAAAATATTGACCATCTAATCGTGTTCCGACTGAATGTAACATGATTGTTGAATTAGGTAATGTGTTTCTTTTTTTAGTTGCTCCGCTCGCCAGGAGAACAGCTGCCATACTTGCTGCTAACCCAAAACACAATGTTGAGACATCTGGTTTAACATATTGCATTGCATCATAAATTGCTAATCCAGATGTAACACTTCCTCCAGGGGAATTGATATATAAGTTTATATCTTTCTTGCTATCAATGGATTCAAGAAATAGTAATTGTGCAACAACAACGTTTGCTAAGTTATCATCTATAGCACCACCGACGAAAACTATTCTTTCGTTAAGGAGTCTAGAATAGATATCGTAAGCTCTTTCTCCACCTGCACCTTGCTCTACAACATAAGGAATAAACGTTGACATAATGGATTTTAATTTAATCAAAATTCATTTTATAGTCAATTAAGGAAAATGCTTAACTATTTAGGTGCTTTTACTTTAATTTCCTTAATTTTAGCCTTAGAAATAAGGAATTTGATTACTTTTTCGTCTGCAAGTTTTGCTCTTACATCATCTACAAGATTGTTTTCTTTGTAATAATTTTTAATTTTATCTAGAGGAACATTTTGAGATGCGGACATTGAAGAAAAAACTGCATCGATTTCTTCATCTGTGACAGATATGTTTTCTAATTTTGATATCTCTGCAAAAATTAGTGCTAACTTTATGTTTCTCGTTGCAGATTCATTAATTATTTCTTTTGTTTTATCATCAACCTTATCTAAATTCATGCCCTGCTCTTTCATTCTATTTAAGTATTCACTAGTTAACCTTTTCTCTTCATCTTCGACAAAAAAACCTGGGAAATCTACTTTGTTCTTTTTAACTAAAAAATCTCCTATATTCTTTCTTAAGGATGATTCAGATTTAGAATCGGAAGATCTCGTTAAATCTTCCTTTATTCTATCTTCTAGTAATTTTTTTGATTCAAAACCTATTTTTTTTAAAAATTCCTTGTCTAGCTTTGGAATAAGTTTCTTGAGAATTTTATTTACTTTTATATTACAGTTTATTTTTTTTCCTGCGGCTCCATCAATAGGAAAATCAACAGGGTAATTAACGTAAAAAGTTTTTTCTTCATCTAATTTCATCGTTAACAGTTCAGACTCAATTTCAGGTATTAGCGATTTGTTGCCAAGGACAATAACGGCTTTGTCTCTAGATAATTCTTTTATTTCTTCATCTCCGAACTTGCCTGAGAAATTTATTTCAAGCAAATCTTCATTTTGTACTTTTTTTCTGTTTTTAACTTCTTCGTTAGTTGCAAAATTTTCTAGTAAATTTTTAGTAGCATCATCAATATCTTTTTTTCTTACAGCGAATATATCTTTGTTAGCCGGTATTGATTCATATTTGGCTAATCTAATTTCAGGAATAAATTCCAAATTTAAAGAAAATGTAAAGTCTTCATCTTTATTTATATCTTCATATTTGATGTCTTTGGTTCTTACTATATTAAGTTTTTCATCAGCAGCAAGCTTTCTTAAGTTTAGATTTATTAATCTGGTTCTTAGCTCTTCATTGATTTGTTCTGAATACATTGATTCAACAACATTAGTAGGCACTTTTCCTTTTCTAAACCCTTTTAAATCAGCATCTTTTTGAAAAAGTTTTACTACATCTGAATAGTTGGTTTTTACCTCAGATTTATCAATAACTATTTTTGCACTCTTTTCCGTTGAACTTAAATCATTTATTTCAAATCCCATATTAACTCCAATTGGGAGCGGGGAGACTCGAACTCCCACACCCGAAGGCGCTAGATCCTAAATCTAGTGCGTCTACCAATTCCGCCACGCTCCCTACACAATATATAAGCGTACCTTGTGAAGAGGTAAATATAATCGGTATACATACAAAATCAATTAAGGCGATTATGACGGATCAACGGAGACAATTATTTTATTCTTTTGATAAAGATGTTTCTGAATAGCAGTATTTATTGCATCCATAGAAACATTTTGAATCTTACTCGAGAAGTCAAAAGGTTCAGTTAAATCTAAATTGTACAAAGCAGCATGAGATATTCTTGCATTCACAGAAGAGTTCCTTTGAAGTGATATATCGTTTCTTCCAATTAAATAATTTTTTGCTCTTTCCAATTCATCATTTGTTACACCATTTTTAACAAGATGGTCGATCTGCGTATTAATTCCTTCAATGCTTTGGTTTTTCTTTTCCGGAGAACAACCAATATAGATTCCAAAATACCCGTAATCTAGATTAGCATTAAAGAAAGATGATACTGTATATGCCAAACTTCTTTTTTCTCTTAGCTCCATAAAGAGCCTACCACCCATACCAGATAGAATGGAATTTATTAGATGAAAAGCGTATTTTTCATCTGAATATAAATTTGGTGCATATGTGCCAACAATTATATGTGATTGTTCTTTGTCTCCCAATTTAATTGATTCAGTTATATCTGTGTCTAGCGGTTCACACTTGTTAATTGAGGGGAAAATAGTACTACTTTGATTAATTGTGAGAGTTTTGTCTAGTTTTTCCACCAATTCATTAATATCGAAATTTCCTACTGCTGAAACTACTATATTGTCTTTTGATATATAATTCTTATGAGATTCTAACAAATCCTGCCTATTAATATTTTTAATACTTTGTTCTGTGCCAAAATGATCTAAGGAATAAGGATGTTTATTGAAAAGTAATTCAAAGAATTTCTCTGCTACTACAGATGAATAGTTTTGCTTTTTTCTATTTAGATATGAATCTACATCTTTTTTTGCTATTTCTATTTCAGAGTTTTCAAAAACTGGGTTTGTTAAAACATCAGAAAAGATGGGAATCAGCTTATCCAGGTTAGCACTTGGCCCAATCATTTTTAATCCTAAGCTATTTTTTCCAGAAAACCCCTCAAGTTCAGCTGCAAGAATTTCTGTTTCCATCGCTATATCATCTTTTGTGTAATTCCTTGATCCTCTAGTTAGTAGTTCTGCCAATAAATTAAATTTTCCGTTTTTATCAGTTTTTTCATATCGTAGACCTGCTAAAGAAACTGCTCTTAAAGATATCAAAGGAGTCTTTTTATTCTGTAATACAATTAATTTAATATTGTCTTTTAAATTAATAATTGTTGGGACCTCATACCCAACATTAAAGATGGGGTATTTTTTTGAGATAAAAGAATTGAAATTACTTTCAGAAAATTTCATTTCATCAGAGAAAGATTTTTCTAGTAGCAATTTCAAGTCTTTGGTATTCTCTTTGTCTGAATCTTTTGGTACGATTAAATTAAGAGACAAATTATTAGCTGTAATAAATTCTTGTGAAATTTCTTTAAGCTTGTTTGGCTCAATCGTTCTTATTGACTCTAAATACTGCTTCTCAAAACCAATTGTTCCAGATTCAGATTCTAGGAAACCAAGTTTTTGGGCTTGGCTTTGTACTGTTTCGTTTTCATAAAGATTTTGAGTCAACAATTCAGTTTTAGCGCGCTCTAATTGATTAGGATCAAAATCAAGACTAATTGTTTTTCTAAGCTCTTTAATAATTAAACTTATTGCGTCTCTAAGATTCTTTAATAGTAATGTCCCTCCAATCACGAACACTCCTCCATGTCTGGCTGAAAAATTATATGAATAAATTGAAGTGACGAGTCCTGAGTCTTCTTTTATTTTTTTATTTAAAATCGAGCTCTCACCTGAACCCAGCATTACTCCAAGAATGTCTAGCGCACTAGTTTTTAAACTAGATGCTTTTTCAGTCCTGAAAGAGAGAGCAAAATATGTTTCGTTTACTTCACGATAGTCGATTGCTAAGTTCAATCCAGTTGATGAGAACTCGTCTGAAAAATTTACAGAAACATCATCCCTAGAGTTAAGTTTTCCAAATGTTCTATTTATATTTTCGTGTAATTCATCTTCTTTCTTTCCTGTTACCACTATTAAATTGATATTCCTTGCGTGATACCATTTATTATAAAAATCCTTTAGATTGGCTTGACTAAAAGTCCTTACACTTTCGGGAGTACCTATTATTGGCAAGCCATAATTATGATTTGGGAAAGTACTTGAAAAAATCATCTGGCTAAGACACCTGCTAGGGCTATCTTCACCTCTCTTTATTTCTTCAAGAATTACTTCAAGTTCTTTTTTTAGTTCAATTTCATCAAATATAGGATGAGAAACAGACTCAGAAAGCACATCAAGTGCAACATGAGCAAAATTGTTTGATATTGTAGTGTAATAGACAGTCTCATCATATGAAGTAAAAGCATTTATGTCTCCACCATGAGATTCAATTTTTTTGGAAATTTCACCGACTTTAAGGTTAGGTGTTCCTTTGAAAATCATGTGCTCATTCACATGGGCAATGCCTCTTTGGTTATCATTTTCATAAGCACTTCCGGTATTAATCCAAACAAAAATAGAAGTGACGGGTGAAAAATTATCTGTTTTAATGATTACCTTTAAACCATTATCTAAATAATATTGATTAACTTCGTCTGACATTTGTTTATGTTTCTAAGTCGATAACCTTATTTTTTTTTATCTTTTGCATAGAAAACCGTGCTAAACCAAAAATTAAATACGAGTAGAACAGAACGAATGAACCAATCTCTATATGTGTCAATATAGCTACAGAAAGAATTGATACAATGACTAGTGCATTAAATTTTTTCATTCGATTTAGAAAAGTCTTTTTAGCAAAAATAATATTACTTACCATTAACATCCCAACAATTGGAGTAAAGACTAGAAAAATGTTTGGAATTAAATTCCCTTGTAAAAATGAAAATTTGTAGTCAATTAAAATTAATGAGATTATCAATCCGGCACCCATAGGACTAGGTAGTCCAACAAAAAAATTATCTTTTTCGTTATGTGATAAAGCGTTAAATCGAGAGAGTCTTAGGGCAACACAAACAACATAAAAAACTGAGCACATAATTCCTAGTTTTCCATAAGAGGACAGATATGTGATATAAATTAAAAAAGATGGAGCGAACCCAAAACATATTAAATCAGAAAGAGAATCGTATTGCATACCAAATTCTGAATCTTTATTAAGTATTCGTGCAATTTTACCATCAATATAATCGATAAATGCGGATATATATATAAAAATACATGACCACCATAAAGGCTTTTCGGTTATAAGTTTCGTATCAATTCCTACAAATGAATCATTCGTTGGGAAAGTTTTGAGCATAGTAAAAACTGACAATAGACCAAAGCACAAAGCGATAGTTGTCAAAATGTTTGGCACAAGAGATATAATCTTTTTATTTTTCATTTCAATCTGACTTTCTAAATAATACTGTTTCTCCAGCTACAACATTATCTCCTGTCTTTAAATTTGTTGCATAATCAATAGGAACATAAATATCAACTCTGGAACCAAATTTTATTATGCCAACCCTTTCGCCTCTTTCCAGATTTGAACTAGTATTAATATAACTAACTATTCTTCTTGCAATAAATCCTGCATACAATATTAGAACAAAGTTTTCGTTAAGGTTCGATTTTAAATGCACACATAGTCGCTCATTTTCTATAGCTTTTATGGAATTTGCAAAATGAAATTCTCCTGGAAAATAACGTGTCTCAATCACTGAAGATTTAATTGGAGATCTAGCAATATGTGCATCGAATATAGACAAAAAAATGCAGATTCTTGTCATTTCATTTTCAGTAAATTCAGAATCCTTGGATTTTTCTATAGATATTATCTTTCCATCAGCTGGGGAAAGAATTCCTTCCTCGTTAGGTATAATTCTATCCGGATCTCTAAAGAAATAGAGAATAATTAGGAATAAAATAAAAAGAATTATAGAAACAATAGATAGACCAAAAAAAGCGGTCCCAAGCCAACAGACAAAGAAAGACGTTAGTATTGGCAAGTATCCTTCTTTCGCAACTGACCAACGGTAATCTATCTTCATTAGTTTTTAGCTTTGTCGACCAATTTTCTACGGAAAAGTGGAGTCATCATTGATCGCAAAGTTTCTCCAATATCTTCTATTGGATGTGTTTCGCCCGCTTTTAATAATTTAGTATAGTTTGGTCTTCCAGCTTCATTTTCTGCAACCCATTCTTTAGCAAATTCTCCACTCTGTATGTCTTTTAGAATTTTTTTCATTCTTTCTTTAACTTCACTGTCAATAACGATAGGCCCCCTTGTTATATCTCCATATTTTGCAGTATCACTAATGGAGTATCTCATATTAGAAATTCCACCTTCATATATTAAGTCAACAATTAGTTTGACTTCATGACAACACTCAAAATATGCCATTTCTGGTGGATAGCCAGCTTCAGTTAAAGTTTCAAATCCAGCAAGAATTAAGCTTGAAACCCCTCCGCATAGCACTGTCTGCTCTCCAAATAAATCTGTTTCAGTTTCATCTTTAAAAGTTGTTTCTATGACACCAACTTTAGCTGAACCTATTCCTGCAGCATAAGCCAGAGATATATCCTTAGTGTTACCTGAAGGATCTTGATGAATTGCTATCAATGCTGGCACTCCAGCACCATCTTCAAATTGCCCTCTAACTGTATGACCAGGTGCTTTTGGTGCAACCATAAATACATTAATATCCTCATTAGGAACAATCTGTTCGTAGTGAATGTTAAAACCATGGCCAAAAGCTAGATATTTTCCTGGTGTTAAATGCTCTTTAATATTTTCTTCATAGATACCTTTTTGGCTAGTATCAGGTGCAAGAATCATAATTATGTCAGATTTCTTTACTAAATCAGCAACTTCTAATACCTCTAAGCCTGCGGAGACGGCCTTATCCCAGCTTTCTCCACCTTTTCTTAGACCTACAGAAACATTTAAACCTGAATCTTTTAAGTTTCGAGCGTGAGCATGCCCTTGGCTTCCAAAACCAATAATTCCAATATGTTTATCTTCTAATAAACCTATTTTGCAATCTTTATCATAATATACTTTCATTTTAGTTCTCCATTATTTTTTTTCTTTAGGAAGCGAGATTAGTCCTGTCCTTGTAACCTCTTTTAAACCTAAAGGTTTAAGTGTTTCTAAAAATGCTTCCAATTTTTCCCTGCTTCCAGCAAGTTCCAACGTATATGATTTTTGACCCGCATCCAGAACATTAGACTGAAAAATATCAGCAATTCTAAGAATCTCGGGACGGCTATCTTTAGTTGGTAGTACTCTAGCGATAACAAGCTCTCTCTGGATACTGTCCAAATCAGTAAAGTCATTTACTTTTATAACATTAATCATATTTTCGAATCTTTTAACTATCTGGTCTATCACCCATTCTTCTCCAGAAGTAACTAAAGTTATCTTTGACAAAGAAGAATTCTCAGTTGGCGCAACACATAGGCTTTCAATATTAAACCCTCTTGCAGTAAATAGACCTGAAATCCTAGCTAAAACACCAGGTTCATTGTCTACCAGAATTGTCAAAATGTGACGCATCAAAACTCTCCTTTTTTGAAATAACTATAATAAACTAATTTAAAACTATTATATAGTAATCAGATTAGAATTTCGATTAGTCTCACACCTTTATGAGATAAATGTTTTTTTAGCTTCTTTTTAAAACTCTTATCTATGTTTAGTCTTATAGATTTAACGCCGAAAGACTCTCCCATCATCTTATAGTCAGGATTCTTCTGTTCTGTTCCATTTATTGAACTTTTTTCATTCAAAACAATAATTGTTAAATCTATTTTTTGTTCTTTTGCGACGATCATTTCTTGCATATTGAACTGGAAATTCGCACCTGAGGATATACTAACAACTTTGCTATTAGGTCGAGAAAATTTTGCTCCTATTGCTGCTGGGAATCCATACCCTGGAGTACCTATTCCTCCTGACATAATACTGTTTCTATAATCTGTAAATTCATAAAATTGCTGTAAATTTACATCTTCATAACTGAAGTCTGAACATATTATAACTTTATCCCCTAAAAGTTCTGACAAGATTGAAAATATAAAAGCTTTATTGTTTTTAAGAATTATTTCGGATTTTCTATTAATATTTTTTTCTAGTAAGGAATCTAAATATCTGTTATTCCAATCAAACTCAAAATTGTTTTTTAGTTTAGCAAAAGACTCAAGAAAAAAAGACGAATTAGTTAATATATTTAAATTATTTTCTTTCTGTTTATCAAACTGGGTTTTATCTATATTAACAATTACAGTTTTCTTGGGTCTTGATAAATACTCTGGGATAATTTTATTCAAATCACAACCGACTGATATTATTAAATCTGATTCTCTGATTAGCTCTCTTGCAGCGTAGGATCCTTCTTCGCCAATCATACCAAAATTATTTTTACTTCTACCTAGAAGACCAAGCGATAGAATTGAGGTAAGCGAAGGTATATTAAATTTTTGTGAAATAGTTTTGATATTTTTTGCATTTGCTTGACTACAACTTCCTCTTCCATAAATTAATAACGGTCTAAGTGAACTTTTTAGTAATATCTTAAATTTATTAAAGTCTACTTTGTTAATAACTGGATTGTCAGAATAATTTTTAACCTTTACTTTTTTTGGCATTTCGAATTTGCTCTCTCCGATTAGAACATCTTTAGGCATATCAACCAGCACTGGGCCTTTTCTTCCTGTAGAAGAAATATGTAATGCCTCAGCAATAGCAGTTGGCAAATCAATAGTTTTTCTTACTAGAGTATTATGCTTAGTGCAGGAGCGTGTTATTCCAATATGATCAGCTTCTTGAAATGCATCGCTACCTAAAAACGGAACTGGAACTTGTCCCGTAAAAATTAATACAGGGACGGAATCTATATGGGCTGTGGCAATACCTGTAACTGTATTGGTTGCTGCAGGACCAGAAGTACAAAGAATAACGCCAGGTAAATTGCTCGCACGTGCAAAACCATCTGCCATATGAGTGGCAGCTTGCTCATGTCTAGTTAAAATATGTTTAATCTTCTTTGAGTAAGACGGCATCACATCATAAATTTTTAATACATATCCGCCTGGTAGACCAAATATGATTCTTATTCCAAGTTTATATAAAGACTCAAAGAAAAGCTCTGCACCTAAATATTTTTTCATTTCGATTATTATATATTAATTTCCTTCTTTAACTATAAAAGAATAGCTATTAAAGGGCGCTAAAGGAGAATCCTTGAAAATTAATTTTTTATGATAATTTAAATCTATATTATAAAGAAAACTTGAACTTGTGTTAAAATTTTCATTTTTAAATAAATCATCAGAAAGATTATCCTTTAGAATCTCTCTGCAGATTTGAGATCCGGTACCGACTATAGAAGAATCTTTGAAATTAATAGCTTTAAAGCTATCTGAAGTAATTTTGAAATTATGATCTAAAAGAGATACTTCAGAATTTTTTTTAACAAATCTAGCATAAGCAAGATTATTGTTCTTTAGATCGAATACTACAATTAAACTTTTATTGTTGTAAGAACAATTTAAAGCATATGGCAGAAAAGAAGAAATACCATATACCGGTATATTCGAGAAACTACCAAAAACATTTGCGGTAGATATTCCAACCCTCAAAGATGAAAGGTTACCAGGTCCTATATTTACTCGAACTTCAGTAATTTGTTTCACTTCCAAAGATAAAATGTTAAATAATTTTTTAATCATTGGAGATAAAAGCTCACAATGATTTGGTCTCTCGTTGTCTTCTTCCAATAGATGTAATATTTCTTTTTCTGAAGAAACAGATACGCTCGTTATGTTTTGTGAAGTATCGATATTTAAAGATAACATTTAATAATTATCAGCTTTTAAGTATTTTGTCTTTTATTTCTTTTTCCAATTTATTTGCTAGCTTTGAGTTTTCTTCCAAGAATTTTTGTGCATTGTCTCTACCTTGACCAATTCTTTCATCTGAATAAGAAAACCATGCACCAGCTTTTTCTACTAAATCAAATTGGACTCCTAAATCAACTAGTTCGCCCAATCTAGAAATTCCTTTACCAAATATTATATCCATTTCAGCTTCTCTAAAGGGAGGAGCTACTTTGTTTTTAACAACTTTAACTCTAACTCTGTTTCCAATAACACTTTCAGTTGTTTTAATTGATGCGATTCTTCTAACATCAAGCCTAACTGAAGAATAAAACTTTAATGCATTCCCACCTGTTGTTGTTTCCGGGCTCATATATGCGGGTACACCAATCTTCATTCTAAGTTGATTTATGAAAATTACAGTAGATTTTGATTTTGAAACTGTTGCTGTTATTTTTCTCAAAGCTTGCGACATAAGTCTAGCTTGTCTACCCACATGCGTGTCTCCCATTTCCCCATCTAACTCAGCTTTCGGAGTTAGGGCAGCGACTGAATCGATAACTACCATATCAACAGACGCGCTTCTCACTAGCTGATCAACAATTTCTAATGCTTGTTCACCATAATCTGGTTGAGAAATAAGAAGTTCTTCGGTTTTTATTCCCAATCCTCTTGCATAAGTAGGGTCAAATGCGTGTTCTGCATCTACAAAAGCGGTTATACCTCCATTCTTTTGAGTTTCAGCAATTGCATGAAGTGCTAAAGTAGTTTTGCCAGAAGCCTCTGGTCCATAAACTTCAATAATTCTTCCGCGTGGGAAACCACCTACACCAAGAGCTGAATCTAAACCAATAGATCCTGTAGGTATAGAGCTAACATTCTTAACTGTAGATCCTTCTTCAAGTCTCATTATCGAGCCTTTTCCAAATTGCTTTTCTATAGCTGAAATTGTTGCTTCTATAGTTTTTTTCTTATCTTTTGCTGAATCTTCTTCCTCGATATTTGTTTTTGCTTGTCCCAAAATGAGCTCCTTTTTGATACTATACAGCATTTAGCAAATTGTTTCTATCATTTAAATAATTAATTAATCAATTCTTTTCTAATTGTATCTAATGCTATCAAGCATGTTCTTAGCTTGATTGATTTTCTATTTCCTGACAAAGAATATTTAACAACATTGGTGCCATTTATGGAACTTAATCCAATAAAAACTGTACCTACTGGCTTCTCTTTTGTACCACCACCCGGTCCCGCTATTCCAGATATAGCAATAGAAATATCTGCTTTTGATTTACTTTTAATATTGTTTGCCATCTCAAGTACTACGTTTTTGCTTACAGCTCCATAATCAATAAGGGTCTTATTCTTAATATTGAGATTTTCTTCTTTTGACTTATTGCTATAAGCAACAAGACCAAATTCAAAGCACTTGGAAGAACCAGGAACATCTGTAATCATACTAGAAAGTAAGCCACCTGAACAAGATTCAGCAACAGCAATTTTAATTTTTTTCTTTAAAACTAGATGTACTACATTTTCCGCTAGAGTAATATCTTTGTCAGTAAAAATTAAATCTCCTAATGATTTCCTTACTTTTTTTTCAGTAGCAAGATTGTACTTTTTTGCTTCTGCAAGTTTATTTGATTTAGAAATTAGTCTTAAATGAATTTCAAAATTATATGGTCTAAAGCCAATATAAGTTTTCTTAGTTGATATCTTGTCTATTTTTTTTGCAACTTCTGACTCAGTTAATCCAAAAATTTTTAAAGTCTTTGAGTAAGAATAAAGTTTATGTTTTTTTTGAGTTTTTGATAAATCTTTAAGAAAAGTGTTGGTTATCATAGATTTGAACTCTTGTGGAACACCCGGAAGAAAATAAAATTTTGTTGAATCATTGCTTATCGAGAAGCCAGAAGCAGTACCAAGATGATTATGAATTATCGAACTACCTTGCGGGAAAAAAGCCTGCTTTTTATTTATGGAACTATATTTCCTTTTTCTTTTAGTAAAAATTTTTTTTATTTTATCTTCTTCTTTTTTATTAAAAATCAATTCTTTTTGAAAATATTCGGATGCAACAGCTCTAGTCAAGTCATCATTAGTTGGACCTAATCCTCCTGTTACAACCACAAACTTTGATCTTGAATTAGCAATTTTAAGTGCTGATAGAATATCTTCTTTCTGGTCTCCAACACATTGATGGTAATTTACTTTTAATCCTAATGAAAAAACTTTTTCTGCAAGTGAAAAGAAATTAGTATCTAGCGTGGTTCCACTTAATAACTCTTCTCCAGTCGTTATTATTTCTATATTATAATCTTTCTTCATATATCAATGTAATAATACCTTGAATATGCCTTTGTAATGCGTAAACTCTGTTAAATAATATATATAAATTAATTTGGAGAAAAAATGAAAATAGAAAACTGGCTTGAAGGACATTGGGCTTTGATTTTAGGATCTTCTAGTGGATTTGGAGCAGAAGTATCAATCAAACTTTCAGAATACGGAGTTAACATTATTGGTATTCATCTTGATAGAAAAGGTACGATGAAGAATGTTGAAGACATCCTGTCAAAGATTAAACAAAATGGTGTTAAAACAGAATTTTTTAATATTAATGCAGCAGATGAAAGTAAAAGAAAAGAAACTTTAGATTATGCTTTAGAACTAATTGGAAATTCAGATAAAAAAATAAAAATTCTTTTACATTCCTTGGCTTTTGGTTCACTTAAACCTTACGTATCTAATGATTCTGATAAAAATGTAACTCAGAAAAACATGGACATGACCTTAGATGTAATGGCTAATTCTCTTGTATATTGGACGCAAGACGTATATTCAAGAAATCTTTTTAGTGAAAAGGCTAGAATCTATGCAATGACAAGTGCTGGGAGTAGGAAGATATGGCCAACTTATGGTCCAGTCTCTGCAGCAAAATGTGCACTCGAATCTCATATAAGACAATTGGCAGTAGAGTTTGCTCCAAGTGGTATCACAGCTAATTCACTTTGTGCTGGCGTTACTTTAACTCCTGCTTTAGAAAAAATCCCTGGGAACGAAGGCATTATAGAAGGTGCTATGAAAAACAATCCAAGTAACCGGTTAACCTTAACAGAAGATATATCTGGAAGTATAATTGCCTTGTCTCATCCTGGGGCAGATTGGATAACAGGCAATATTATCAGGGTTGATGGTGGAGAAGAGTTGTCTTAATGAATTATGAGTTACTAATCTATAATTCCTTAAATAATAAAAAAGAAACTTTTAAAGAGATTGTTAGTGGGAAGATTGGTATATACGTCTGTGGTCCTACAGTATACAGTAGCTCACACATGGGTCATGCAAGGTCCGCGATAGTTTTTGATGCAATAGTTCGCTTCTTAAAATTCATTGAATATGACGTTACCTATGTTAGAAATTTTACTGACGTAGATGACAAAATAATTATGAAAGCAAATGCTGAAGGGTCTACAGTTGAAGCCATAGCAAACAAATATAAAATTGAATACTTAGATGACATGAAAGATTTAGGATGTATTAATCCTGACTTTCAACCGTGCGTATCGGAGAACATACAAGAAATTATAGAATTTATAGAAAAGATTGTTGAATCGGATTATGCGTATGTTGCAAATGGTGAAGTTTATTATGATATTAATAAGTTCTCAGATTATGGAAAACTTTCTAATCAGAGTACAGATTTAATGCTTGCTAATAGCAGGTTAGAACTTAATCCAAACAAAAGAAATGATTTAGATTTTGCGCTATGGAAATTATCAAAAAAAGACGAGCCATCATGGGAAAGTCCATGGGGGTTAGGCAGACCAGGCTGGCATATAGAATGCTCCACTATGAGCACAAAATACTTGGGAGATACGTTTGATATTCATGGAGGTGGCAGAGATTTAATTTTTCCACATCATGAAAATGAAATTGCTCAATCTGAATGTGTGTCGAAAAAGAATTTTGCTAATTATTGGATTCATAATGGATTAATAAATATAAACAACGAAAAAATGTCAAAGTCTATTGGAAATATAATAAATATTAGAGATGCGTTAAAAGTTTGGAATAAGAACATAATAAGAGTGTTCTTTCTAACGCACCATTACAGAACTCCTGTAGACTTATCTAACGAAAAATTAAGAGAAATCGAAAAAACTTTGCTTAAAGTTAACCGGAAACTCAATACTGGCAAAGAGACTTCTAACAACAAAGCTGCAGCCGATTTCAAAAAATTATGGATTAGTGCAATGCTAGATGACTTTAATACTGCAAAAGCTTTTGGTTATTACTTTAAATATATTAACGAAAGTCTGCTTACATTATCAAATTTAAGTTTTATAGAGGAATTTGAAAACAATATGGGAATTGTTGGTTGGAGAGATGAAATTACAAAAGAAGACCCATTATCTACAGAACTTGACGAGGATAAGATTGAGTCTCTAATATCTGACAGAAACAAAGCAAGAGAACAAAAGGATTGGGGGAAGGCTGACGAACTAAGGATAAAAGCAGAGCAGCTTGGAATAAAATTGATTGATACGAAAAATGGAACTGACTGGGAAAAAATTAATTAGATACTAATAAGCTCTTTAGCTTTGCTTAGCACAGGGGCCTGCGTTTCTCCCCTACATCCAAACCAACAAGTAGTACATTTTGTTTCGGTAAAATAGTCTGGAGTGTAGTCTGTATAATGACAAACTGCTGGCATCTCAGAACATCGTTTTATATGTCCGTCAGGTGTTACAGTTATGAATGAACGTCCTGCGTTGCAACTAGGTCCGTATCCTTTTTTAAAATAGAGTGGCACTTGTTCTAAATAATAATCGCTCGAAACTATAGTATCTCCCCACTCTTTCTTAAGTCTTATAAGTTCATTGGTAACATTTTCTACTTCTTCTATCTTTTCTTTGACAAAATGTTCTTCATTATTCGCCTTCATTACAGAATAAGAACTAAAAGAGATATTAGCACCCCACTCTCTAGCTTGCTTAGCCATATCTATCATTTGATCCAAATTTTCATCCATTATAATAGTGTTAATAGATATTGTTTTTTTTAATTTAGTTGAAATCTCTGGTATTAAAGTTGAAACATGGTCCCATAAACCATTGACACCTCTGTTCTTAGAATGTCTATCTCCTAAAAAGTCTAATGAAATTGCTATTTGGTCTATCCCGGCTTCATAAAGCTCTCTAGCATTTTTAATATTTAATAAATCTCCTTTTGTAATTATTCCAGTATAAGTGAAGAAAGATGCTGACTTAATTTGCTTGATGATATCTACTATATCTTTTCGAAGCATTGGCTCTCCGCCAGTAACCATAACAACAAGCGGGTTAATTTTTTTTATTAGTTCTGTATAGTCATCAAGTCGTTCTTCGTTATTAGTTTGCCAATAATCACAAAAGTCACATCTGGCATTACACAATTTGGTCACTTCAAGATTCACCAATTTTGGAGATTTTGTTACACTGGTTTGAACCCATTTCGATAGCCCCAAAAGACTAAAGTTGAAAGACTCTAAAAAAGATTTATTTCTATCTAACATAGTAATTAAAGGAAATTATTACTAACAATTAGATTTAATTCAATTAAGAGAAATTCTTAAATTACTATTGGAATTGTAATTTATGGTTTATGATTTAGCATATGAGGCTTTCAAGTGCTAAAGAAATACAAAAAATTGATTACTTATCAAGTTCTAAATATAAGATTTCTAGCAAAATAAGGATGGAAATTGCTGGATATAAATCTTTTGAATTAATTAAAAAGATATACAATCCCAAAAAAGTCCTTGTAATTATAGGTACTGGGAATAATGGTGGTGATGGACTTGTTATAGCAAGATATTTGGAATTGAATGGAACTAATTGCGAAGTACTCATTGTTAAAAATTCAAGTAAAAGCTCTTCTGACTATAAGGAAAATTTGAAAATAATAAAGAAATTGGAAATAAAGACATTAAAAGAATTGGGTTCTAATAAAATAAACAGTTTTGATCTTATAGTAGATAGTATTTTTGGGGTTGGATTAAATAGAAAAATAGATAGAAAGATTGGGAACATAATAAAGAAAGTTAATATGAGCAAACTTCCAGTTTGTTCTATAGATTTACCATCGGGCTTAGATGCAGATACTGGTCTGACATATGGATCATGCATCAAGGCTGACATTACAATAACATTTGATTTTTTTAAACCTGGCTTACTAACAGATCCAGGATGCAACTTTACTAAAGATGTACATCTTGTTAAGCTACCGACACCTGTCCGATTATCAGAAAAATTAAACAATTTTTTTGTGGAAGAGTCTTTCTTTAAAAAATTTTTTAAAAAAAGAGACAAGTCATCTAACAAGGGAAGTTTTGGTCATGTTTTAGTTATAGGTGGCTCTAAGAATATGTCTGGAGCTATAAATCTTGCTGGACTCTCTGCATATAAAACTGGATGTGGGCTAGTAACGCTATGTGTGCCAAAGTGTATTAGTAATACATTGAAGAAGAAATTTCCTGAGTCTGTTTTTATTGAAATCCCAAACAACAGTGATGGCATAACGATGGATGAAGATTCATTTGTAGATGAAATTAAAAAAAGGCTAATAAAGAAACCCTCTGCGATAGTTATAGGTCCAGGTATGGGAAATAGACAAGGACTATTGAAATTAATAAAAGAATCGTTATTGCTATTTCATTGTCCTATAATTTTAGACGCTGATGCTCTAAATCTAACCTCAGATGACATAAATATTATTAAGAAGTGTAAAGAAGAAATTGTACTTACACCTCATCCAGGAGAAATGGCCAGAATAATTAAGAAGGATGTTAAATATGTTCAAGAGAATAGAATTAGTATTGCTAAACAGGTATCTCGCGATACTAAAGCTATAACAATTCTCAAAGGACATAGAACAATAATTTCGTCCCCTCGAGGTGAAATATATATAAATGGATCTGGAAATGAAGGAATGGCTACTGGAGGAATGGGAGATTCGTTAACTGGAATTATTGCTAGCTTTATTGCTCAAGGATACAAGCCACTAGAAGCGAGTACGCTTGGAGTCTTTGTTCATGGCAAAGCTGCAGATATAATTTCTGAAAAGAATACAAAGCGAGGAATTTTAGCTTCAGAAGTTATTGATATGTTGCCCAAAACAATTTCTCAAATCGAAGAAGAATCAAAAAGGAATATAGAAGTAAATAAAATATCAAATGCCTGATTCAAAAATTTGCTCAATTCAAGATACAGACAACGTTGCTTTAGAGATTTCGAAAAAAATCCATGATGGGAGCATAATACTTCTGAATGGTGATTTAGGATCTGGAAAGACTCAATTTGTAAGATTTCTAGGTAACCATTTAGGAAGCCTAGATGCGATTAGTAGCCCAACTTTTTTAATTTTAAATACCTATGAATCTAATAAAAAAATTAAGATATATCATTTTGATTTTTATCGCGTAAAGAATATAGAAGAACTTGAAGATATAGGTTTTTTTGAAATCTTAAATGATGAAGAAGGTTTGATAATTGTTGAATGGGCAAATAGATATGGTGAGTTATTCTCAAAAGTTAAAAATAGGACTATAGATATTTATTTTAATTTTATAAAGGATAATATAGATTGTAGGGAGATATCAGTTCAAGGTAATTTTAAATGGATTTAGTTGTTCAAAAATATGGTGGGACTAGTGTAGCCAATACAAAAAAAATCAAAAACATAGCTAGAAACATCCAAAAATTAAGGAAAAGAAAGAAATCCTTAGTTGTCGTCGTTTCAGCAATGGCTGGAGAAACAGATAAACTTCATAATCTAACTAAAGATATATCAAAAATTCCTAACGATAGAGAATGCGATCAAATAATTTCAACTGGTGAAAAGGTGTCTGCAGGTTTAGTAACGATGGCACTTTTAGAAATTGGAATTAAAGCTATTTCTCTTGACCCTAGAAATTTTGGATTAATAACAAATGATTTGCATGGAAAGGCAACAATTCTTTCTGTAGGGACAGATGAGATTAAAAAATATTTAAAAAAAGGTTTTGTGGTTGTAATCCCAGGATTTCAAGGAATTAATTTGCAGGGCGATGTAACAACTCTAGGGAGAGGAGGTTCTTATTTATCAGCTGTCGCAATTGCTTCTGCATTAAAAGCATCATATTGCGAGTTATTAAAAGATGATGTTGATGGAATCTATACAACTGATCCGAAACTTTATAAAGGTGCAAAAAAAATTAATTATATTTCATATCAAGAAATGCTTGAAATGTCTAGCTTGGGTTCAAAAGTATTACAAGCAAAAGCAGTTGAGTATGCCAATAATTTAAAAATTAAATTAAATGTCAAATCAACGACTAAAAATTCCCAGAAAGGCACTTGGGTGATGGATGAGAAGTCGATTCCAATAAAAGAGAAAAAAGTTGTAAGAGGGATTACTCATGATTTAAAACAATCCAAAATCTCCATTTTAGGAATAGATGATAAACCAGGAATAGCATCAAAAATATTTGAACCTATAAGCAAAGCAGGAATAATTGTAGATATGATTGTTCAAAATATAAGCACAGATGGTCAATCCGATTTAACTTTTACTATTCCAAGAGAAGATTTAAATAAGACTGTAAGAATTTTACAAAAGAACAAGTCAAAGCTTAACTATACCAGCTTGCTTCAAGATGAAAAAATTGCCCTAATATCAATAATTGGAGCAGGTATGAAAACAGAAACTGGTGTAGCATCTAGAATGTTTAAATGTTTATCACGTTCTAGAATTAATATAAGCATGATTACAACTTCTGAGATTAAAATATCATGTGTTATCGATAAAAATAAATGCAAAGCCGCTGTTCAAGCTCTTCATAAGGAATTTAAATTAGCCTAATGTCAAAAAAAGTACTAGCATATGATGTTACTTTGCGTGATGGAACACAAGGCGAAGGTGTATCTTTCTCTATTGAAGACAAAATTAGAGTTAGTCATAAAATTGATGAATTAGGTGTAGCCTATATTGAAGGTGGATGGCCTGGTTCGAATGATAGAGACGAAGGATTTTTTAAAGCTGTTCAAAAAGAAACTTATAACTCATCAAAAATCGTAGCTTTTGGTAGTACGAGAAGAGTGAATAATAGCTGTGATGATGACTTGAACATTCAATCACTACTAAGTGCCAACACTAGTGTTGTAACAATTGTCGGAAAAACATGGGACTTCCATGTAACTGAAGCACTAGGTATAACAAATGAAGAAAATCTAGAATTGATTTCTGATACAATTCAATATCTTTCTAAAAGAGCTGATGAAGTATTCTTTGATGCTGAACATTTCTTTGATGGGTTTAAAGCTAACAAGAAATATGCAACTCAATGTATTAAATCTGCGCTAAATGCAGGTGCAAAAGGTGTCGTTTTATGTGATACAAATGGAGGTTCAACGCCATGGGAAATAAGCGAAATAGTTTCAAAGATTAGGAAAATTGATACGAAATCTATTTTAGGCATACATACTCATAATGATTCAGACTTAGGAGTAGCTAATGCATTACAAGCAGTTTTGTCGGGAGCTAATCAGGTACAGGGGACTATAAATGGTTATGGAGAAAGGTGTGGGAACGCTAATCTCTGTTCAATAATTGCTAATCTTAATCTAAAAATGGGAATTAATTGCATTGCTGATGCGAATCTAAGAAAATTATACGAAGTGTCCAACTATATTAACGACTTAGCAAATTTGCCTAAGAACAACAAACTACCTTTTGTCGGTAAGAGTGCTTTTGCTCATAAAGGTGGGATACATGTCAGTGCTGTGGTCAAGAATAATTTAACTTATGAACACATAGAGCCAACAGTTGTTGGGAATTCGAGGAGAATCCTTATTTCAGATCTTTCTGGAAAGAGCAATGTTAGATATAAGGTAGAGGAATTAAATATTGACGGAATTACCGATGAAGATATTAGCAAAATAGTAAATGAATTAAAAACACTAGAAAATCAAGGTTATGAATTCGAAGGCGTTGATGCTTCTTTTGAGCTTCTTGCGAAGAGAATATCCGGAGGTTACAAACCAAAGATAGAGCTAATTGAATCTGAAATCAATACTAGACAAATAGTTCCATCAACTAAATCCATGGCGAGAGTAAAAATTAAAATCAATAATGAAACTATTGAAAATACAGCAACTGGCTTAGGCCCAGTTAATGCTCTTGATATAGCTCTTCGAGGTGCCTTGATGAAATATTATCCTCATTTAAATGATATTGAGCTTACTGATTATAAAGTTAGAGTGGTTACCGGAAGCAAAGGTACTGAATCTTTAGTTAGGGTAATAATGGAATCAACTGACGGTGAAAATACTTGGTCCACCATTGGTGTATCTCGAGATATTGTAGAAGCAAGCTGGAAGGCCCTTATAGACAGCATAGAATATAAGCTTATCAGCCAGTCTTCTTAGATTTCATATATGTTTTAAGTGAAGCTCTAAATTCTTCTTGCACCTTTTTCGTTGCTTTTTCTATTGGACCCATAACCATTTGATTATATGTTTCAAATGCTGCGTCCTCCAAAATTTTATCTTTAGACTTTCTTGCTAATTTTAAACATACGATTGACAGATAAAACATTGATCTGAAAGCTGACTTTCTTGCTTCGTTAACATTGTATTGTTCTAAATAAGTATTCGATTCAAGAAGAGAATAAAAGCTTTGTCCAGCGAATAGACTCAAAAGCTTCGATAATTCTTTGGAATTGTTAGTCTCAATTACTTTCAGCAAAGGGGCTTCCAGGATGGAAGTTAATTGGTCGCTTCCTTGTGATAATAGTTCCGCTAGTTGTTTAAGCTTGGCTTTATCTTCCGTAGCTAAAATATCTTTTATAGTATCTCTTACATAATCTAAGGCATAAGAATCTTTAATCTCATCAAGTTCGAGCCCTTTGTTCTTCAGCTCTTTAATTTCAATTATTTTATCTATTGTATCAACTGGATAGCTAACTTCTGGTTCTAAATCTGAATCTGGACGTGCTGTAATCTTGGGGGGTGGTATGATTCCCATTTCAGAATACATACTCACTGTTGCTTTGGGATCAGAACCTAAATTAATTTTTTTCTTTTTAAGTTCAATTATTAAGTCATGTAGAGAAATAGTTTTCATAGTCTATTAATTATTATTCCTTTTGACTATTCAAAGTCAAAATACTAATTCTCAATAAAAGCTAACCACATATTATTTTTAGTTACTTTGCCCCAAAAAGGAACGTAAGCCTTCAAAAGAAAATTGGTATTAGCAAATTCTAGTCTAATGTTAAATTTGTTTTTTTTACTATAGATTAAGTTGGAATATACGTTATATGATTTCTTTTCATAGTTTTTTAAGCTGCCGTCGTCAAAATAATCACTTAGCTTATTTATTTCTATTACAATCTTGTAACCCTTAAAAGGTATTTTTTTTAAATCAATGAAGAGTAGTTTCTTTTTGAACTCATTTGTGCAACTTAGAAGATATAAACTTCTTGAATTTGAAAAATAATGTACTAGTTTCATAGATTTATTTCATACTCTCAATAAGATTCAACATTCCTTTGAAAGTTAATTTGTGGTCAACAATATAGCTCTTAGGGAAGAACCTTTGAAAAATACCAGAAAGACCCCCTGTTATTATAATTTTAAATGGTCTTTTGTATTTTTTCTTAATCGAGCTTACAAATGATTGAATCATCAAGAACTGTCCATTTGTAAATCCAGAATTTAAACATTCCTTTGTGGTATTTCCTAATAGTTTTTTTGATACAGAAATTTCATGGTTTCCAATCATAGAAGTAGAGAATAGCAAGGACTGATAAGAAGTTAGCGGACCAGGCAGTATTACACCACCCATAAAAGAAAGATTTGAGTCTACAACATCAATTGTGGTTGCTGTACCAATATCAATAACAATAAATGAAGATTTGGTTGATACAGATTGTGTACCAATGCAATTTAAAAACCTATCCATACCGAAAGTACTTGGTTTATCATATTTAAGTTTAAAATTTTTAAATTTTCGTTTGTTTAAAATTTTAACTTTAATTGAAGAAAATTCTTTTTTTATAATTTTTATTATTATATTTTTGATTTGCTTGTTAACGTATGCGATATATATACCTTCTATATTTTTATTCTTAATAAGTTTATTGATTGATTTATATATATTGGTTTTAATCTTCTTATTATCTCTGCAATCAATATCATAAATTACACCTATATTTAATTTATTATTTAGCGCTAATTTAATACTAGAGTTGCCACATTCAATCAATAATCTCACGGAATACATATTATAACATTGACAAAAGGATTAATTTAGTTTTCACTATAGCTCTAGGAGTATTTGTTTATGGAAAACGTTAAAAGAATTTGCTGGGATTGTCCAAATGAACCAGTTACTGATTGGAAAGTAAACAATGTTCAAGAACGAAGAGAAGGACACTTGCTTACAATCTCTTGTTCAAAATGTGGCAAGGAATCTCAGGTCTTTGGCTGGATGGTTGGTTGTGAGTGTGATACTTGTAAGAATCAATCAATTGGCGCAGCAAAATAAGACTTTGCAATAATTAAAAGTTAAAAATGAATAATAAATCAGTTAATAAATTTGATTTACGTTTAAGAGACAGACTAATAAAAGAAAAAACTGTTTCTGAAGACGAGATTAAACAACACGAAGCTTCTTTGGAAGACCAATCTGAAAATATGTTAGATATTCAAGAGGCTCTTGATGCTGAGGAAGATACTCCTGAAGAAGGTTCTTCGGAACTTGAAGAAGAAGTTGTAGAATAGTGGCAAAATTCGAATACAAAATTATTAATTATAGTGATTTCATTAAGGTTGAGAATTCATCTCATGATCTGAACATACAAGAATCTTCTGAGTCAAAAAAAGATGCTGAAAATTCCAAAATCACTGAAGTAAAGCTGAACGAGCTTGGAAAAGACGGTTGGGAAATTGTTGCAATAGTTCATAACAAATTCTTTTTAAAAAGAGCGGTTTCCAACTAATATAGATATTAAAAAATAAATATACAATTATAAAAAAGGCACTTTGCTGAGAATAATTTATAAATCAGGAACAATAACCATATAAACCAGAATGTTATCAGAACCAATATTCCTTTAATAAAAATATCCATAACTATTTTAAATAGAGATACATAATCAACAATCCCCACATAAGACCTTCTATGAAAGCAAGCCAGACAATTCCATAAATGGATAAGTTGAATTTTTTCATAAAATAATCAATTACTTTTTTATGCCATTCAACTAATTTATTAATCATATTTTTAATAAGAGAAAGCTAGCAACTCCAAAGACAAAAAGAAGCATAGGCAAGCATCCATACATAAATTAATCTTCCCATATTTTTTTTTGATTAGAAAGCCATAATTGGTAATCATCCTCATTGACAACATAAGACCAATGCAATAAAGATTGCTGAATTCTTCTACTTATATCTTTACTTTCTTTTATGTTAGCTTGTGAGGCATGGATTTTTCCATAAATAATACTTCTCCATCTACCAGAAGGTCCGCAGAAAGCTATCCATCTTTTTATTTGTCTTTCGTCATCTTCATGTCTTCTACCCATAAAATATTTACAGTACCATTCGAACCAACCTCTAGGATCATCTTTGTGTATCCATCCCGCATCTTCCCATTCTTTCTGACTTTGTCCAGATTTAATTTTAAAATGATTAACTTGAGTTAAATAAGTCGTTGAACAATAGTAGCTTGCATCTAATTTTTTAAACCAATCTTCTGGAAAATCTCTATGGTCAATTAGTTCTGCAAAATAAGTTCCACCAAATATGCCTTTTTCAAGCATCTCCTTAGGTGTCAACATTGGTTGAAATTCAAGTTGGCTCATCGTTTTTCCATTCTCCTTCTATTATTTCTCCATCTTTCGAAGTAAATTTGCCTTTTCCATTTCTTTTGTTGTTTCTATATTCTCCTTCAAATTTAGATCCATCGGAATAAGTATAAATTGCCTGTCCATGGAATTTATCATTGTTAAATTCTCCTATATAGACTGAACCGTCCGGAAAAGTAAAGGTTCCTTTTCCATGTTTTTTATCGTCCTTATATTCTCCTATATACTCTGAGCCACTAGGATAGATATAAGTACCTGTTCCGTGTCGCTTACCCTCTTTTGATTGACCATTATATTTTCCACCATTTGGTGAAATATAAGTTACTGTTTTCACAATTATTAATTTACTTAATTACTTTATCATTATCGAATTTTAAAGAATGTTTTTTTCCGTCTGGCAATGTCAAAGTTCCTTTGCCATGCTTTTTTCCTTCTTTCCATTTTCCAACATATTGCGCACCATCTGGGAAGGTAAACGTTCCTTTTCCATCGTGCTTACCATTTTTGAACTTTCCTTCGTACTTTCCACCATCGGCATAAATCATAGTTCCTTTGCCGTGCATTTTGTCATCTTTCCACTGTCCCTTGTAGCTCGATTTGTCATATGTGAATGTTCCTTGTCCATTTCTTTGTCCACTCTTATATTCACCAACATATTTTGTACCATTAGGAAAAATATGGATTCCTTTGCCGTGCATTTTATTGTTTTTCCATTCACCTTCATATTTTTCACCATCTGGAAAAGTAAGTGTACCTTTGCCGTGCACTTCACCTTCTTTGTATTCACCGATATATTTCTCTCCATTTGGAAACGTATAAGATCCTTTTCCATGCCCTTTACCATTTCTCCATTCTCCTTCATAAGTTCTTCCTTCTGCACTAAGTACGCCATAGCATTTATTCCATTTAGTTGAATCTTTACCTTCGCATTTAGGAAGTGCATGTGAATTCAATGAAAAGAAAAGGAAGAATAATATAGAAAGATTTACATAATTCATAAAGTAATTGTATCAAATTTTGATAAAATTAAACTATATTATGAAAACACCTATTTATTGGCTTAAAGCGAAGAAATATCTATCTGAAAAAGACAAGGAACTTTCAAGAATTATAAAAACCTATGAAGGCTTTCTATCAACTAGAAATGATCCATTCTATTCATTATGCAAATCTATAGTAGGTCAACAAATATCAGTTCAAGCTGCAAACTCTGTTTGGAATAAATTAAGTGATAAATGTAAAACAGTTTCTCCTGAAAACGTAAATCAATTACAAAGAACTGATTTGTTAAAATGTGGCTTATCAAGACAAAAAGTTGAGTACATTAAAGTTTTATCAAAAAATTTTTTAAATAAAAGTTTTAGTGTTTCAAAATTAAAGAAATTGAATGATGAAGATGCTATCAAATATCTTTGCACGAACAAAGGTATTGGAGTATGGACTGCGGAAATGTTCTTGATGTTTAACCAAAATAGACCAAATATATTTCCGGAACAAGATATAGGTTTATTAAAAGCTATATCGAAAAACTATAAGACAGACTACCCTCCATCGAAAGAGGAGTTAAAACGATTTAAGAAAAAGTGGGACCCTTATTGTAGTGTTGCTACATGGTATTTATGGAGAAGTATAGATCCTGTTGCAGTTGAATATTGATCCAATAATTACTATGTCCTTTTAAAGTTTTTTATGAGAACCATCGCACAAGGCTTGATTGGAAGTATTTTTACAGCCACAAAAATATACCTTTTTGCTTTCTTGTGCTTCAAATTTTATTGGAGAGAAATCTGTGCCTTTGTGAGAGCCATTACAAAAAGGTTGATTTTCACTAAGACCACAAGTGCAGTAATAATAAGTTTTACCACTTTCTACTTCTACCGCAAAAGGAGATTTTTGAACAATTTTTGCTTCCATGACTAATTGTAGCAAATTTTTAAAAAAAATACCGCCTCTATTGTTTTACGAATCCTCTTTCGTTCCATTCACATGCAAACGCTGAGTTATCTGGCTTATAGCACATCCCTTTTCCAAACATCTTTCCATTTTTAAATCCACCTTCGTATCTAGCTCCATCAGGAAAAGTAAAAACTCCTTTCCCATGAAATTGATCATCTTTTGATTGTCCTTCATATTTGATTCCATCTGGATGGGTATAAGTTCCATACCCATTTCTTTTTCCATTTTTAAATGTGCCTATATATATTCCTCCATCCATATAATTAAAAGTTCCTTTCCCGTGTTTTCTTCCATTTTTAAATGTTCCTTTATAATTTGCTCCTGTTGAATAAGTATACGTCCCCATTCCATTACCCATATTATTTTTCCAGTCACCTACATACTTGTCACCATTAATAGCTATATATGATCCTTTACCATGCCTTTTACCATTCTTATATTCACCTATATATTTATCACCATTTTTAAAGGTAAAAGTTCCCTTGCAATTGTTCCAGTTGGTATAGTCATCCCCTTCACACCTAGG
>CAYTRR010000014.1:0-30286 GCA_964440275.1 uncultured Spirochaetales bacterium
AGTCGATGGAAAACAGGTTAATATTCCTGTACCACCTTTTTTTAGTGATGGGGTGACGGAGTAGGATAGATCGGCCGAGTGTTGGATTACTCGGTTTAAGCATGTAGGAGTAAAGGATTGGCAAATCCGTCCTTTTTTAACTCCAAGGTGTTAATACGAGAGGCCTAGCCTCATAAAGTGATTGATTCCACACTTCCAAGAAAAACCTCTAAATGTTGATGAAAAGGTGCTCGTACTGTAAACGGACACACGTACGCGGGTAGAGTATACCAAGGTGTTTGAGATAATTATGGTCAAGGAACTCGGCAAACTAGCTCCGTAACTTCGGAATAAGGAGTGCCTATATTAGGTGAAAGCTCTTGCAGCTCGAGCTGAAATAGGTGGCACTGAACTGGTGGAAGCGACTGTTTACCAAAAACACAGGCCTGTGCTAACCCGCAAGGGGATGTATACGGGCTGGCGCCTGCCCGGTGCTGGACGGTTAAGGGGATGGGTTATCCTTCGGGAGAAGCTTAGAACCGAAGCCACAGTAAACGGCGGCCGTAACTATAACGGTCCTAAGGTAGCGAAATTCCTTGTCGTCTAATAAGCGACACGCATGAATGGCGTAACGACTTCTATGCTGTCTCGACCATAATCTCAGCGAAATTGTAGTGCTGGTGAAGATGCCAGCTTCCCGTTGTGGGACGGAAAGACCCCGTGCACCTTTACTATAACCTAGCACTGGATTTTGATACTAAATGCGTAGGATAGGTGGGAGACTATGAAGATTTGGTTTTGGCTGAATCTGAGTCGTTGGTGAAATACCACCCTTTTAATATTAGGATTCTAACTGTAATCCGTTATCCGGATTAAGGACACTGTTAGGCGGGTAGTTTGACTGGGGCGGTTGACTCCTTAAGAGTAACGGAGTCGCTCAAAGGTTCTCTCAGCCTGATTGGAAACCAGGCGTCGAGTGTAATGGCACAAGAGAGCTTGACTGTGAGATCGACAGATCGAGCAGGTACGAAAGTAGGACATAGTGACCCGGTGGCTTCCATGTGGGAGGGCCATCGATCATCGGATAAAAGGTACGCCGGGGATAACAGATTAATCGCGCACAAGAGTTCACATCGACGGCGCGGATTGAAACATCGATGTCGGCTAATCGCATCCTGGGGCTGAAGAAGGTCCCAAGGGTTTAGCTGTTCGCTAATTAAAGCGGTACGCGAGCTGGGTTCAGAACGTCGTGAGACAGTTCGGTCCCTATCTACAACGGGCGAAGGAGAATTGAGAGGAGTTGCTCATAGTACGAGAGGACCTGAGTGAACAAACCTCTAGTGTACCAGTTGTCGTGCCAACGGCATGGCTGGGTAGCTACGTTTGGAAAGGATAACCGCTGAAAGCATCTTAAGTGGGAAGCCTACCTCGAGATTAATTCTCCCGAACCGTATGGTTCCTGAAGATCACTCGAAGACTACGAGTTTGATAGGCACAATGTGTAAGTCCTGTAAAGGATTCAGCTAATGTGTACTAATAGATCGTGAGCCTTAACTACGATGTATGTATTTACTTATTCAAAACTTATATTGCCTTCTTTTAAATTTTTAAATGATTCACAAATTCATCATTAAATTTAAATAAAACTTTTTAAAATATTTTTTATATTTCAATACAGGATAGTTGCGTTCGAGGTAATTAACATGATTAATCTGAATTTCTGAAATAATTTATTATATTAGATACGGTCCAGGCTGAAGAAGCTAACAGTTGAAGGTAGTCAGCTGATTCATTTAATCCATATGCAAACACAGAAACCATCCAGGAAACACTAGCAATTAACTGAAAAAACCATACTAGTTTATCCTTTATCCAAGACTCTTTGTTAAGAGAAAATTTATCCATTAGCAATCGCACTCGTCCGGACAACAACTCAAATCATCCAAATAAAGACCTTCATTTTTGTATTGTTGAAGTAGTTGAGTATCCACTCCTAATCTTTTACCAATTGAATTAGCTACAACTCCAAAACGCTGACGGTACTTGTAAATAAAACAAAAAATTAGATTTTCATGACGAACTTGTGGTCCGACCAGAAACAACCCTGGCGTCTTGATTGATTCATCTTCCTCGCTAAGCAAAGCATAATTTTCCTCTTTATCCCAATCGAAAAGGTTGTCAATAATTGTCAGACTGCTTTTAAATCCTGTAGCTAGTATGGGTTGGGTCTTGCTAATATACGGTTTAGACCTTCCTTTTATTTTGATTAAATATTGATTATCTCTCTTTTTGATATTTTGAATATCTGATTTCTCAATCAGATTAATTCGATTGTAATCCATTTGCTCTTTTAATCTTTCTAAAGTGAACGGTGACAAACTTGCACTAGGATCAGTTGAGTGTTGGTTCCAAGGAGCATGACGATCCAATACATTAACCTTCTTTCCTAAACGGCTTAAATTGATAGCCGCATCCATCCCGCTTTCAAAACCACCTATAATATAAAACTCATCTCCTTCAAGTTTTCGCCAACTTCGAACCTGACTATTATGTAAACATAATTCAGCCCCCTTAAAGGTATTTAGATTAGGATACTGAAACTCACCTGCTGACCAAATTAAGAAGCGAGATTCCATTAGTTCTGTTCCATCAATCTGTACTTTAAAAGATTTATTTGAATAAGTTATCCCATCAACTTTTGCATTCTCAACAATTGGTAGGTTGTAATATTTTGATACTGCTCTTAAATAACGAGCGTATTCTTTACCAGTTGGATGCTCTTTTCTTAGTGTGTAGGCTGGAGATGTTGCTGAAACAACTGAATTTAAATCTAGATGACCATAGAAGTTAGTAGTAAAAGATGGGGTTATAAGCCTCATCTCTTCTGGCCATTTATCGAAGGATTCCCCAATTCTTTTCCTTTCAAGAACAACTTGTTTTTTTACACCTAATTCATCAAGCATGGCGCTTATACCTATTCCTGCAGGACCCGCTCCGATAATTGCTACATCAACTTGTTTCATGGATTCATTTTGTTTTTCATATTAAGAACCTATGAAAGACATTCTTTTAAATTTTTTGAGATGTTTTTAATCAAATTTATATATAGTTCCTTTCCAGGTTCTAAATTTGACCCTAGGGGATCCAGTATTCCTTCTTTCGCATTTGTATCATTAATAATTGTTTTTACAACTTTACTAGGAAATTGTGGTTCTTTGAAAACACATTTTACGTTGTCTTTAAGAATTTTTGATTTAATTTCACTTATTCGTTTTGGTGTAGGTGGAATCTCAGGGTTTAGTGAAATTGACCCAGCTGGATTCAGTTTAAATTCTTTTTCAAAATATTGATAAGCATCGTGAAATACAATATAAGATTCGCTTCTAACGGATTGGACTTCTATTTCAACATTTTTTTTGTTTTCTTTTATTTTATTGATAAAAACCAAGGCGTTTTTTTTATATATGTTTTTCTTAGAAGGGTCAATGTTTGACAATTCTTTAACTACTTGTTTGGTAATCTTGATTGCATTTTTAGAGCTCAACCATACATGAGCATCGAATTCGCCATGTGAGTGTTCATGTCCATCCTCAGCGATTTCTTCTTCCCATATGCCACCTTCTCTTATTGGTAAAAACTTTATTTTATTATTAGAAATTATAGAAACTTTTTTTGCTTTTGTAGCATTTAAGCCTCTATGTAGAAAAGTTTCAATTGAATCATCATCTATGTAAAAAATAACATCAGCATTTGTAAGCTTTTTCATATCAGAGGGTTTCAAGTGATAATCATGAGGTGATATGTTGCCATCTAACAATAGATGTACTTCCTCATTATCAACAACGTTCATTACAATTGAGTGCAGGGGCTTTATTGAAGCTACAATTCTCTTTTCAGCGCTATAGGATATAATGGGTAAAAGGAAGGTTAATAGAAAAGTAATTACATATTTAAATTTCATAGTGTTATAATATAACACTAGTTTGGAGAATTCAAATGCAGAAATGTGATAATCATAAAAAATGTATTGATGATGCAATGTCAAAAGCAGAATTCATCTGCCAAGATAAAGGATTACGTTTTACAAAAATTAGAAAGTTCGTATTAAGGTTGATTTGGGAAAACCACAAACCTTCAAAAGCCTATGATCTTTTAGATAAAATTTCCAAAATGAATTATTCTGCTGAACCCCCAACAATTTACAGAGCTTTAGATTTTCTAATGGATAATGGTTTTATTCATAAAATTAATAGTTTAAATGCATACATTGGATGTGTGCATCCACTTAAGCATAACCAATGCTATTTTATTATATGTAAAAATTGTAATCATGTACAAGAATGTTGTGATGAGTCAATAACTAATTCAATACAAAAGACTCTTAGTGTAAATCGCTTTTCGCATAAGGATATCACCTTAGAAATCAGTGGCGACTGTTATGATTGCTTAAAAAGTTGATTTAAATATGCTTCTAAAATCTCAAGATATTTCTGTTGTTAGAGAAAAAAAAGAAATTCTTAAAAATATAAATTTAGAAATAGATCATAATGACTTTGTAACTATTATTGGCCCAAATGGCGCTGGGAAATCCATGTTGCTTAAATGCTTGCTAGGTTTTTTTAAGCCCGATAATGGATCAATAGTTAGTTCTCCTGATTTAAAGGTGTCTTATGTTCCGCAGAATTTTATGGCAGAGAGATCTATTCCAATTACGGCTTTTGATTTTATAAAACTTAATAAAAACGTTGGTAAAAATGAAATTGATAAAATCTCATCTGAATTCAATGTGGACCCTTTGCTTAATAAACAAATCTCTCATTTATCTGGTGGCGAACTTCAGAAGATATTAATAGTCAGATCTTTAATTCAAAATCCAAATTTACTTGTTCTTGACGAACCTACACAAAATTTGGATGTTTCAGCTCAGCTAAATTTTTATAGATTTTTAAATCAAATTTTTACTGAAAGGGATATTAGTATACTTATGGTTTCGCATGATTTGCATATGGTTATGTCTTCTACCAAAAAGGTTGTGTGCCTATCAAATCATATTTGTTGTTCTGGCGAACCCTTAGCAATCACCAAGGATCCAGAATTTATTTCTTTATTTGGACATGATTTTGCAAACATGATGTCCGTATATAAGCACGATTATACTCACCAGCATGACGGAGATTCGAATGATTGATTCATATATTCTAAATGCATTATATGCAGGAATTTGTGTCTCTATAATTGGTGGTGGACTAGGTTGCTTTGTAATTTGGAAAAAAATGGCTTATTTCGGTGACTCTTTGTCACATAGCAGTCTTCTTGGAATAGCTTTAGGCATAGCTCTAGGAATCAATACAACAATTGGGACTTTTGTTATATGTAGTATATTCGCATTCCTTCTTATATATCTTCAAAACAAAAGAATTTTATCTAACGATACATTATTAGGAATTCTGGCTCATTCGTCATTGTCAATCGGTATTGTTTCAATAAGTTTGTTAAAAGAAAAGGTAAATTTAGATTCATATCTATTTGGAGATATTTTAACTGTCACCTCAGAAGAGTTAATCTGGTTTATTTTTGCTACTTTATCAGTTCTGACAATATTGTATTTTATATGGAACAAGCTTGTCTTAATTACAATTGATGCAAATATAGCTAAAGCAGAAAAAGTAAATACTGATCTAATACAAGCAGTATTTTTAGCCCTCTTGATAATTTTTGTAGCTACTTGTGTGAAAATAGTTGGTATATTGCTTATAACTTCTATGCTAATTATTCCAGCAGCTTCTGCTAAACAGCTTTCAAAATCTCCTATTCAAATGGCTTTCTTTTCTTCGTTGATAGGAGTCCTCTCGGTAATTTTAGGAGTATTTGCTTCAATTCTATTAGATACTCCTACAGGTCCCACAGTCATTATGATATTAGTTCTAATTTTTATTATTATTTTCCCAGTTTCTAAGCTTATTAAGATTTGATTAATTTAGTCCATTTGTTATATTATAACAAATATTTTAAGTGGAGGACACAATCAATGTTTAGAAAAACATTTTTAATTATTTTATTTACGGTTTTAACCTTTGGCATAAGTGCTGAATATTCTTATTCAAAAGACGGGCATGAAGGTCATGATCATTCTAGTCATGCAGGTTCAGATAAGAAGTTTTATCTGCATGGGGGTTTTAAGTTACATGCTGATTCTATTGTAGATACGCACGAAGAAAGAGAGGAAGTTGACGAGGTCCATACTCATTCTCATTTAGAAGTAGGATATAACTTAAATAAAAAAATATCAGTGCTTACTGATATTAAAATAGAAGGAGAATCAGCTGGTCATTCACATGGTTCAGAGGCAGCAAGAGGGCCAGAGGATAGATTCTTTGGAGACCATAAGCTATTTGTGAATAAACTGATACTATCTTATTTAACAGACAGCAATTTCACTCTTTACGGTGGAAAATTTTCTCCTTCTGTTGGTTTTGATTACCATAGTTTTCCTGGAATTTGGGGTTATCAAAAAACCGAAGAGTACGCAATAACAGAAAGACTTGGATATGGAGCAATCCTAAAGCAAGATTATGAAGATTTTGGAACACACAAATTAAATGTTTCAACTTTTTTCAAGGATACAACTTCTCTAAGTAATTCCACAATAAACGACAGAGGAAAAACAAAAAAATCTGATGGAGGGGTTTCTAATACTCAAGACTTTTCATCTTATGCAATATCATTAGAAGGTAAAAATTTCTTTTCATTAACTAATAATTTCTTAGACGGACTTTCCTATAAAATAGGTCATGCAAAGCAAGCAAAAGCTGTAAAGCATCTTGGCGTCAAGGCTGCCAATGAAAGTCTTACTAACGATGAAAAACGATCTTCTATTTCTATAGCACATAAATCGTTAATAGCTCCAAGTTTTAGTATGAGACTCATTACTGAATATATGAAAATTGAGAACTATACTGGAGAAGAGCTACATGATAGATCCTATATGACAACAGGAATTGATTTAGTTTATAAAAAAATAAATCTTGGAGGTACATATACTCAAGAAACTAATGAGGCTGCTGAAGAAGATGAAGCAATAGATGATAAAGTCTACCAGGTTTCCTTAGGTTATTTGGTTAATAATAATTTGCATCTTCACGTAGGGTATAAAAAAGCTGATGAAGAAAATGAAATTAAACATACTGTAGGCGCTTTGATAGCATATTATTTTGATTTATAAATTAAATATTTAACTACAAAATCTAATACTTTATTAAGGAGGTAGCTATGAAAATTGCATATGTTTTTAAAACTAGTATGTCAAGCACTTTTCAACTAGGAGAAATGATATTGCCCCAATTGGAAAAAGATAATCATGGTGTTGATGTAATAGGAATGTTTTTCTTTGACGATAACATTAATTGTCTGCAACAGGGCAATCCTGTAGGAGAACGTTTATCTCAAATTGCCAAAGAAAAAAATATTCTCTTAATGGTTTGTGACGCTTGTGCTGTAAGAAGAGGCTTAGCAGAAGGTGTTCTTGAGGAATGTGGCAGCGGGAACGTTAAAGCCAAAGGTTTAGTCGAAGGAGTTGGAGCAGGTTGTTTCCCTCAATTGTATGAAGCACTTGGACCAAATCCGCCAGACCAAGTTATAACACTCTAAGAGGAAGTTCTTGTGTAATACTTGTAATTGAGAGTTCTAAACTAAATTCTCATTTAGAACTCTCAAAGCATTTTTTCCAGAGAATTTTTCTATTATTGAAGTTTTTATTCTTTTTGATTCTAATAAAGTAATGATTTTTTGTAAATCAGATGCTTTTTTGATTCCCTCTGGGAAATCCTCAATTGGAGCCCCATCAATATCAGAGCCTATAGATATATGGTCTTCACCGCAGGTATTTAAAAGATGCAAAAACTGTTTATATACTTCATCCATTCCAATTTTTTGTTTTGATGCTATGAATTGATTATAGAGGACTAATCCAGTGATACCTCCTTTATCAGAAATTGCTACAAGTTGTTCATCATTTAAATTTCTCTTATGTTTTCTAATCTTTGATGAATTAGAATGTGAAGCAATCGGTATTAAATTGGTCTTCTCTATACAATCCCAAAAACTCTTTTCACTCAAATGAGATAAATCTAATGTTATATTTTTTTCATTCATTTTTTCAATTAATTCATACCCCTCGGTTTTTAGTGATCCATCCTTGTCGGACCCAAAAGCGTACTTGTTTTCATTGTTCCAAGTAAGACCTAAGATTCTTAATCCTAGTTCATAAAACAAATCTACGTCATCCACAGAACTTATTGGTTCTGCTCCCTCCATCAAAAAGATCAGCCCGATTTTTCCTTTTGGTTGTCTCAACTCATCTTTGTTTTGGATATGATAAAAATCATCTGGAAAATTTTGAAAAATTTTATTGTATTCTTCAATTTGTAAGCTAGCTTCTTCTTTGTGTTTCTCTTCTCTTCTATGAGAAACAAATATTGTAGAAAAGATAATGTCTAAGTTTGAATCCTTTAAATTGTCAAAAGTAATCATATACTTTTCACTTTTTGTCTTAAAATCTCTTTTGTTTGAAAGTATTGAGTATGCTATGTCTTGATGGCAATCAATAAACATGGATAGTTAGAGTAGAGAAGCTAGTGTCTCACCCATTTCAGCAGGACTTGGTGATACTTTAATACCAACTGATTCTAATACCTGTTTCTTTTCTTCGGCTGAACCCGAACTGCCTGAAACAATTGCACCAGCATGTCCCATTCTTTTTCCCTTAGGAGCAGTCGCTCCTGCAATAAAAGCAGCTACAGGCTTTGTGAAATTATCTTTAATCCATAGGGCTGCATCTTGCTCTGCAGTTCCACCTATTTCTCCTATCATAATTACCCCGTCAGTATCTTTGTCTTCCTCAAACAGTTTAAGTACATCAATAAAAGAAGATCCAATAATTGGATCTCCGCCAATACCAACACAGCTAGATTGACCTATATCAAGCTGAGTTAATTGCCATACAGCTTCGTAAGTCAAAGTCCCACTTTTAGATATTATCCCAATTTTTCCTTGTTTATGAATATATCCAGGCATAATTCCAACTTTTGCTTCACCCGGTGTGATTACCCCTGGACAGTTTGGTCCTATTAAAACAGAATCAGAATTGTCCACTACTTTTACAACATTTACCATGTCATTAGTTGGTATTCCTTCGGTTCTACAAATACCAAGTTCAATTCCTGCATCTACTGCTTCTAGTATTGCATCAGGAGCAAAAGCTGCTGGAACAAAAATTAAGCTAGTGTTAGCATCGGTCTTGTCTTTGGCCTCAGACACAGAATCAAAAACATCAAATCCTTCAACTTGTGTACCTCCTTTGCCTGGAGTTACACCTCCTACAACATTTGTTCCATACTCTCTACATTGAGTTGCATGAAAAAGACCTTGGCTTCCTGTGATACCTTGAACTATAAGTTTAGTGTTGTTGTTAACTAAGATGCTCATTTGAGTGAATAATAGATTCAAAAATATATCATAGTATAATTAATAATCAATTAAATCCTTAGGGAGGTCGAAGTGGTTAAAGTTGGAATTATTGGTGGTAGTGGTTTTTATGATGTTGAAAATCCAGGTGAACACGAAGAACTTAATATAGAGACTCCATGGGGACCAGCATCAGATTCAATTTTAAAGGTTAGTAGAGGTGATGTTGAGATATATTTTTTGTCACGTCATGGCAGAGGACATTTGGTTGGTCCATCAGAAATAAACTATAGAGCAAATATATATGCGTTAAAATTTTTGGGCGTAGATTGGATAATATCAGTAAGTGCTGTGGGAAGCATGAAAGAAGAAATACCTCCTGGAAAAATTGTAATACCAGATCAATTTATAGATTTTACTAAATCAAGGAAAGGGACATTCTTTGATGAAGGAATAGTGGCACACGTATCAATGGCAAAGCCCGTTAGCGAAAAACTATCAAAAGTTTTATATGATTCATGTTTAGAGCTAAATTTAGACGTACAACTTGGTGGAACATATCTTTGCATAGAAGGACCACAATTCTCCTCTTTAGCTGAAAGCAATTTTTATAGAACAATGGGTGTAGATGTAATTGGTATGACTAACATGCCTGAAGCTAAACTTGCAAGAGAAGCTGAAATTTGTTATTCGACAGTTGCCTTAAGTACTGATTATGATTGTTGGCACAAAAATCATGAATCAGTAACTGTAGAGGAAGTTGTAAACACAATGAAAGAAAATATAGCTAACGCTAGATTGTTGATTGAAAATGCTACGAAGAATATTCCTGACGAGAAAGATGATTACATTGAGAGCGCATTGAGGTTGTCTATTATTAGCTCTATTCATTCGATATCTGATGAATCAAAAGAAAAGTTGTCTGCAATTATAAGGAGATATTTGCTTTCATGAGCATTATTGTTGTCGGAACATCAGCTTTTGATGATATTCAAACGCCAAGAGGAAAAAGAAAAAAAATCATAGGAGGTTCTTGTATATATTTTTCTCTTGCTGCTAGCTTCAAGTCCAGAACAAAAATAATTTCCGTTGTTGGAAAAGATTTTCCAAAAAAAACATTAAACCTTTTAAACAGGAAGAAAGTAGCTACCGAAGGCTTGGCAATAGAAGAAGGTAAGACGTTTAGCTGGGGAGGTGTCTATAACAAGTTTTCTGAAGATCCTGTAACAAAATTTACAAGATTAAATGTTTTCCAAAACTTTTCACCTCAAGTCCCTCAATCATACACGAAAGGCTCAATGCTTTTTTTAGCAAATATAGACCCAGTTCTACAGAACAAAGTTCTTGATCTTTACCCAAACGCAAGAATAGTAGGGATGGATACAATGAATTTTTGGATTAATTCAAAAAGAAACGAACTAAATAAAATACTAAAAAGAATAAATATATTAACAATCAATGAGCTAGAATTGAGATTAATCGCAAGAAAAAGTTCTTTCAATGATTGCCTTGATGTATTAAGAAACAGATATCAAATCAAATTTTTAATTATAAAAAGAGGAAGTTCAGGATCAATGCTGGTGACGAACAAAACTATTAAGTGGATTCCAAGTTATCCGTTCTGTGATGTAGTTGATCCAACTGGTGCAGGTGATAGCTATGCCGGTGCATTGTTCAGTTATTTAGACACCCTTAAAAATATTAATCAAAAAAGTATTTTAGAAGGTATGTTGTACGCATCAGCTTTATCCTCATTTACTATAGAAAAGTTTGGAGTAGAAAGATTGTTAACCCTCAAGAAAAAAGATTTAAATGCTAGAATAAAACTTTTGAAAGAAATTATTAAATTGTAACAATTTTAGTTATGTTTCAGTCCTAAAATAGTTGAAGTCAGATTTTTTCAATTGGAAAAATAGAAATAAATTAAAATTATAAAATGGATATATTCCAGGAAAACCATAGGACTTCTTTTTTGAAAAATAGTAATTAATTATTCTTGTTATTCTTTGCCCCGAGTTGATATGCTGTCTAGCGTTCCACATTTCAAATTCTTCATAGTTGCACTTATTAAGTTTAGAAAATTTATTGAAGCTAATTAATTGACCTATTTTCCAAAAAAGTCCAGGGTCCGCTGGTATGCTGATTGAAATTATGCCGTCATCTGATAAAAGTTCCACCCACTCAATTAATGCCTCTTCAGGTTTTTCTAAATGTTCTAAAACATGCGAAGCAATTATTCGAGAAAAAGTTCCTTTTTTAGCAAGAAGGTCAGAATTGTTCTCTATTGAAAAAAAATCAATTTGTATATCTTTTTCATTTTTAACTAAGTCAGAGTTCAAGAACCCATCTCTTAAATATTCATAGTCATAAACACTGTAGTTTTCTATCGTATCTTTTTTTATATAAGGCAAATGTTGCAAGGCTCCACCACCTATATCTAAACAAACTGCATTTGTTTTCGAATCTATCGAGCACTCCATTAGTTTGTGGTTAATATCGAACAAAAAACCACGAGGTCCTTTGTAAAGGTATTCTTTATAGATTTTTGAATAGAAAGTATCTTGAAAATGTAGTTTTTTTGGTTTCAAATTAACGCCCCAGAATCTTTAGTTTCATTATAAATTAAAGTTTTCTTAAAATATACATAATGGTTTAAATCAAAGAATGTTCAACTATACTATTGATGAGAGCTATCTTTTATGTCCAAGAATCTAGTTAGTTTTATTAAGAAAAATATAGATACCTTACTGATTGGCTCCGTCTTTTTTTTTATTTTAATACCATTTTCTGTAATCAATCCTTTAAATGTAGACTGGATACTAGATTTTAGTGGTATTTCAGACTTTGCTTTTACATGGGTTGGTTGGGTTTTTTATAAAAGCACACCTTTTTTTCAACTTCCATTTTTTGCTACTCCAGACTATGGTTTTGGTGGAGGATCAAATATTGTATTCACAGGTTCAATACCACTTTTAGCATTAACACTTAAACCATTTTCTAATTTTCTACCTTACGATTTCCAATACTTTGGTTTTTGGATTTATATTTCATTCGTTCTACATGCTTACTTCTCTAAAAAGATTTTAGAAATTTTTACTAATGATAAGATTCTTATTGGACTTATGACTATACTCTTCATTACAAGTCCTGTGTTTCTTTATAGAATCTACATTCCACATATTGGGTTGTTGGCTCAATGGCTCTTGCTGTTCTCTATATACTTATTGTTAAGAAAAAACTTTTGTTACAAGGCTTGGCTTATTAATCTAACTCTTGCCTTATTGGTTCACGGATATTTACTCATGTTTTGTCTTATTCTGTTTGCTACCGACTTAATTATAAAAAACAAATTAAAACTAAATTTAAACAGTCTTAAAGCAATTTACATTTTTTGCTCAATTTTAGTTATGATGTTTATTTTTGGATATTTTTCCGCTGACTCCGCTGGACCTAGTGGAGGTTTTGGCTATTATTCAATGAATTTAAATTCTTTAATCAATCCTGCAGGTATTCTTTTTTCTGAGTGGTCTAATGTTTTACCAATTTTAGCTTCAAGATCGATTGAAAACTTTTATGCGGACTATGAGGGTTTTAATTATTTAGGACTAGGCTTGTTGATACTTTTTCCATTTGCGCTGGTAAAAATTAAAAATTTAACTTTTTTAATTAAAGAAAATAGCAAAAAAACAATAGTAATATTTATTATGATGTTAATTGTTTCTTTGATGGCTATTAGCAATCATATTGGGATAGGAGAAGATACACATGTCATTAAAATTAGTGATGAAATTACTTCATATCTATCAAGCTTTAGAGCATCAGGAAGATTCTTTTGGATAAACTACTATCTAATTTATTGCATAATCTTTATAGGGGTAGTTAAATTTTATCCAAGAAAATTCGCTATAATCTTATTGATTGTTGCTATAACTTTTCATTTGTATGATACAAAAGAAAACTTTTATTCAATTAGGGACAGATTTCTCTTAAGTTCAAATTACAGTAAAACACATTTGGATTTAGAAAGGACCAATTATAGTCTTTTCTGGAAGAAGGTTGCTGATAATTACGAAGAAATTAATATAGTCTATCCTGCAGCTCTTCCGACAAATGAAAATGTTTTCAGGCTAACATACTTTGCTGCTAAGAATGAATTAAAAATCAATGCCGGCTATTTTGCAAGAGTAAACATCGATAAATTGAAACTAGAAAAAGAACGTTTAAATTTCATATTTAGTTCAGGCGAACTCAAGAACGGAGTCTTGTATGTAGTTGAAGATGAAAAATTATGGTTTGATTTGAAAAACAAATTTAACAAAGAACTATTTTTCAAAGAAATACCGCTACGTAAATGCCTCATTCTAAAGACTTGCACATTAAGGCTTGTATCGTCCTCGAATATTATTGAGGGTATTGATTAACTACTCTTGTTTAGTTTCTAATGCTTTTACGTATAAAAGTTTTAAGTTAGCTAGAGTCTCATCTAAAATCTTTTCCTCGTCTTTTGTTAGATTCCCTGTTGTTTTTGTTTTTAATACCTCTAAGATGTCGATCAAATCTTTTGCTCTATTTAAATCTTTAGAGATCTGTCCACTAGATGGATCTGGGGTTAGGCCAAGATGAATGGTCGCATTCATCCCATAAGAAAGAATAATGTTTGAAAAATCCATTAATGCTTCATCTTTACTCATAGCTTTATTTTAAAAGGAATTTAAATTTTTTCTACTAGCTTGACCGCTATATCTTGAAATGCTTTAGAAGAAGAAGAGTCTGGATTTGAGAAAACTATTGGATTCCCACTGTCCCCACCTTTTCTTATTTCAGGGTCAATCGGTATTTCACCCAGAAAAGGCACATCAAATTTTTCTGCTATAGCCTTACCGCCGCCGCGCCCAAAAATATCGATTATTTCATCACCATTTTGCAAGTAACTCATATTTTCTATAATTCCTAAGACAGGTACATTCAACTTTCGAAACATTTGTATTCCCCTTTTCACATCAATTAAGGCTACATCTTGAGGGGTTGTAACTATTATTCCACCACTTAATGGAACAGTTTGTATTAACGATAAATGAGCATCTCCTGTTCCGGGTGGTAAATCAATTACTAAATTATCGACTCCTTCCCATTCAACATCTTCGATAAATTGTTTTATTGCTCCATGAATCATTGGACCTCTCCAAATAACTGTATCTTCTTCATCTAATAAAAAACCTATAGACATCATCTTTATATTGAATTTTTCAATTGGAAGTATTTTTTCTTCCTTTGTTGCCATTGGCTTACTTTGAATCCCACACATTATAGGAATACTAGGACCCCAAATATCCGCATCCATTAATCCTACATTCTTAAGAAGAGAGGAAAAAGCTAACGCTAAATTTACAGATACAGTAGATTTCCCAACACCACCCTTGCCGCTAGCAACCGCAATATATTTCTTAATGTTAGGCAATTTAGGATTTTCACCTTCTGATGATGATTTTTCTGTCGGGGATTCTTGTTTATGCTCATATACCGAGAAATTTAATTCTGGGAAGGGCAAACCTTCTCTTGAAAATGCGTTATTAATATCTTTTGTAAGTTCTTGAGCAAGTTTTTGATCCTCTTTTGGAAGTTCTAATGAGATTACTACAGAATCTTCAGAGACACTGACGTCTTTAACTAATCCAAAAGATATTATATCTCTAGAAAACCCAGGGTAATTTACATCTTTAAGTATCTGTGCAACTTTGTCTTTTTTTTCCATATATTACATGCCAAGCTTCGTTTTAGCTTCTTCACTCATCATGTTGGGGTTCCATGGAGGATCCCATACAACTTCAACAACTACACTCTTAGCCCCTAATGCATAGAGCGTATTTTCTACTTGAGAAGATATCATGCTTCCCATAGAACAGCCCGGGGTTGTTAGGGTCATTTGGACTTTAATATTGTTGTCAGCTATATCGACATGATATATAAGGCCTAAATCGACAATACTGACTGGCAGCTCGGGATCCATAACATTCTTGAGTGCATCCAGGACTTTTGGCTCGTCAAATGTAAAATCTTGCTGATCTGCCTTATCACGCTTAAAAGATTTCATCTTCACATTCGACGAACTTTCTTCAGGAGCGGCATCATTAATATTTTTCTTAAATATGATTTTTTTCATAATACCCTTTATTATACATAAAAAAATAACCGATACATTTTTACATTGTTTGAGAGATATTTTATTATAAATAAGATTAGAGAAATGAGAAGAGAAACAAGGACTATACAAATTGGCGATGTAATGATTGGTTCTGGACATCCAATACCAGTCCAAACAATGACCAAAACTGATACTAGAGATAGTGATGCAACAATAAATCAAATTAATGAAGTTGAAGCAGCTGGATGCCAAATAATTAGATGCGCTGTACCTGACGAAGATGCTGCAAAAGCTTTAAAGACAATAGTCGCAAATGTGAACCTTCCTGTAATTGCAGATATACATTTTAGTTATAGACTAGCCTTAGAGGCTATAAAATCGGGAGTTAAAGGATTACGGATTAATCCTGGCAATATCGGGGCACGAAAAAATATTGAAACAGTTGTTAGCGCTATGAAGCTAGAAGGGATACCTATTAGGATTGGTGTTAATTCTGGATCACTAGAAAAGGACATACTTAGAAAACATGGATCTCCAACATCCGATGCATTAGTAGAAAGTGCGATGAGACATGTTTCTATTCTGGATGAATTAAATTTTAAAGATGTCAAAGTCTCTGTTAAATCAACAAGTGTCCATATAATGCAGGAGTCTTATAGAAAGTTGGCTGCTTTGACAGATATTCCATTACATTTAGGTGTAACAGAAGCAGGAACCTTTGAAATTGGTTCAGTTAAGTCGGCAATAGGAATAGGTAGCTTGCTATCAGAAGGCATCGGGGATACTATAAGGGTTTCCTTAACTGATGATCCTATCAAAGAAGTTATTCTGGGTAACAATATACTAAAATCATTGGGGCATTTTAAAAATGGTATAGAACTTATTTCTTGTCCTGGTTGTGGAAGATTAGAAATAGATTTGCGTAAATTGGTCGAAGAAACAGAAAAAAGAATAGTCGACCTTAAACCAAAAAGATCATTAAAGGTCGCAATACTAGGATGTGTTGTTAATGGACCTGGAGAAGCCTCAGATGCAGATATTGGAATTGCTGGAGGCAGATTTGGAAAGGGTCAAATTTATAAGAACGGTAAACTTTTTAAATCATGTGAAGAAAGTGAATTGGTAGATATATTAGTTGAGGAGATCAAAAATTTAAATTGATTCAATATATAAATTGAGATTATCAAATTTTTTATTATCAACTCTTAAAGAAGCACCAGCAGATGCTGAGACTCAAAGCCATAAATTAATGATTCGAGCTGGAATGATTAGAAAAGTTGCAGCTGGTATATACAATTTTTTACCTACTGGACTAAAAGTTTTTAGGAAAGTAGAAAATATTGTAAGAGAAGAGATGAATAATGCTAATGCAATTGAGGTTATGATGCCATTCGTAACACCTTCTGACCTATGGATTAAAAGTGGAAGGTGGGATGTGTACGGCAAAGAATTATTAAGATTTAAGGATAGAGCGGACAGAGACTTTTGTTTAGGACCAACGCATGAGGAAGTTGTTACTGACTTAGTTAGTAGAGAAGCTAAATCTTATAAAGACTTACCTCTAACTCTTTATCAGATACAACCTAAATTCCGAGATGAGATTAGACCAAGATTTCTAGTAATGAGAGCAAGAGAATTTGTTATGAAAGATGCATATAGTTTTGATGTTGATGAAAAATCTTCTGAGAAATCATACTCACAAATGTTTGATGCATATAACAAAATATTTGATAGATGTGGCTTAACTTTTAAAGCCGTTCAGGCAGATTCAGGAAATATAGGAGGAAGCTCTTCTCATGAGTTTATGGTTCTAGCCGAGACTGGTGAGGATTTAATTCTATCATGTAGTGATTGTGACTTTGCTGCTAATGTTGAATCAGCTTCCATTAAATCATCCAAAATATCAAAAAAAGAAGATCTTTTGGATTTAACTATAGTTGATACACCTGCAATGGTTTCAGTAACTGAAGTTGCCGATTTCTTAAAAACTGATGAAAAAAATGTAGTAAAAACCATGATCCTCTCAACGGATTCCGGATTAGAAGCAGTTTTAATAAGAGGTGATCATGAACTTAGCTTGCCTAAGTATAAAAAGATACGAAATTTAGAAACTGTAGACTTAGCAACTTCAGACGAAATAAAAAAACTTAATACCCCAAAGGGTTTTTCTGGACCCGTAGATTTAAATATTGACATTTATTCTGACAACGCAATTCAATCTATGTCTAATTTTGTTATCGGAGCAAACAAGCCTGATAAGCATTATATTAATTCAAACTTTCCCAGAGACTTTGACATTAAAGAATTCGGAGATTTCAGAGAAGCACAGGATGGTGACAAGTGTCCAAATTGCACTAAAGGCAGTCTGAACTCTATAAGGGGAATTGAAGTAGGACATGTTTTTAAACTAGGTACAAAATATAGTAATGCTATGGATGCTAAATTTGTCGATAAAGACGGAAAAGAAAAAAATTATTTTATGGGATGTTACGGAATAGGTGTTGGCCGGGTTTTAGCAGCTGCAATAGAGCAGAATCATGATGAAAATGGTATAAAGCTACCTTCTTCTATCGCTCCTTTTGAGGTTGGAATTATTCCTACGGACCTTAAGAATACAGAAGTACTCGAGTTAAGTGAAAGCTTGTATAACTATCTTTTAGAGCTTGGGTTTGATGTATTTTTGGACGATAGAGATGAGAATCCAGGTTTTAAGTTTAAAGACGCAGACCTAATCGGAATACCTTACCAGGTTGTTATTGGACCAAAATCATTAGCAAAAGACTCAATAGAGTTAAAAGATAGAGCTAGTGCTACAAGTGAGCAGATAAAAAAAGATGATTTCAAAAAATTAGCTGAGAAAATAAATGGAAAATAAAGATAAATTAATTCTAGCTTTAGACACATCTGATTTAAAAGAGATTGATTCAATTATTAACGATGTCGTTCCTCCATTGAGTTTCGTTAAAGTTGGCCCAGTATCTTTTTTGCCTAATTCGAAGGAACTTATTGATATTATAAGTTCGAAGAACCTTTCTGTAATGTTTGACTTTAAGTTTTTTGATATCCCTAATACTATAGAAAATTCTCTGAAATTCTTATTTGATATAAATACTAAGATTTTTACAATGCATTGCCTAGCTGGTCCAGGATTAATTAAATCCGTATTGAAAGAATTAAATAATTTAGAACAACAGCTTGGAAAGGTTAGGCCAGATATTTTTGGAGTAACAATTCTAACAAGCTTTGATCAAAAAGAATTAAATTCCATTGGCTTCAATGGGAGCATTGCTGACAATGTTTTAAAACTAGTCGAAACTTCAGTATCAGCTGGTATAGATGGTGTAGTTTGTTCTGGCGAGGAAATAGATTTAATAAAAAATAATTTTGGTGATTCTGTTAAAATTCTTGTACCAGGAGTAAGAATGGAATTGAGAGATGATGATCAAAAGAGAATAATTACTCCTAAGCAAGCGATAGAAAAAGGAGCGGACTACCTTGTGCTGGGAAGAACTCTCACCGATGATCCAGATAAAAAGAAAAGAATTAATGATATACTAAACTCTTTATAAGTTATTTTATGATTAATGAAGGTGGTACATAATGGGTTTAAACACAAAAGTTATAGGGTATAAAACAAAGGCTCAATCTGTAAAGATTGATGATGTTTCTGTAAAAAATTATCTTGATGCTATTGGTTCAAATAACCCTATGGGTTTTTATTCAAGGAATAAATTTGCTCCTCCAATGTTTAATGTTGCGTTGGAAATTTCACATATTACTGAATTATGGAGCCTAGAAGAACTACATGGTTCAAAAGAAGATGTAGAAAGAAACATATTGATGCTTGTTCATGGTGAACAAAAAATGAAATTCAATAGACTGCTAAAATTAAATGAGGAAATAACAACTCATGCAATAATAGAGAACATTCAACAAAAAGGAAGAAATTATATTTTAACTCTTAAATCAATACATCTAGATTCCAATTCCAAAGAAACGGGAACTTCCGAATGGTCTTTGTTTATAAGGGCTGAAGATTCAAAACTCGAAAAGAGTAATCAGCAAAAAGACCCTAAGCCTAAACCTAAACCAAAAGCACCATCTGAAGCTTCAACAAAACAAATAATCTTTAGCCAAGATTTCCATGTTCCTGATGGTGTGACTTACAAATACGCCGAGGCATCAGGAGACAGAAATAAAATTCATATTGATCCAGAATATGCAAAAAAGGCAGGACTAGATGGAGTTATTGTTCATGGTTTATGCACCATGGCTATGGCCATTGAACAAATTACCGATAATCACCTAGGAGGATTCCCAGGGACAATAAAAGAAGTAGGCTTAAGGTTCTCCAGCCCAGTTTGGCCTACAGATGATCTTACAGTTCAAGGATGGAAAGCCGAAGATGAAGAAAACAGCCTGTTGTTTGAAGTTAATAGATCTGGTGGTGATACGAAAGTAATAAAGAGTGGCAGATTAAAATTTGAGAATGAACAACATATTGGATTCTAAATATTTACTACTTTCTTATTCATTGATGTAGAGTTAATAAAATTCTCCATAAATTTCCTTAGCTCAAGAATCCCATCAGATTTTAAAGATGAGACCATAGGTTGCCCATACTTTATTTCTAAAGCACCTTTTTCTTGAGATGTAATTAAATCTATCTTATTGAAGACAATAATTCTCGGGTGATCGATTAGGTGAGTTTTTAATAATGTTTCCTCGACAGAATGTACTTTTCCTTCTAAATCTGGATCTGATGCATCAACTATATGGACTAATATATTTGATTCGGTAATTTCTTCTAAAGTTGCTCTAAATGACGATATCAGGTCATTAGGTAAATCACTAATAAACCCAACCGTATCTGTCAAAAGAATTTCTAAGTCGTTTGAAAGGTATGCCTTTCTTGTAGTTGGATTTAAAGTAGAGAAAGGTTTAGTACTTTCAGTAACTTGTGATTTAGTTAACCTATTAAACAAGGTAGATTTTCCAGCACATGTATATCCAATTAACGTGGCAGAGAATAGTTCGTTTTTCTCTCTGTTTGATCTTGTTTGAAATCTTCTTCTACTAAGTTCATCAATTTGTTTTTCTAGCATATTTATCCTTCTTCTTATGTATCTTTTTCTTTGCTCGCTCTTCTTTTCACCAGGTCCTTTTGATCTAATACCGCCAGCAATTTGAGAGAAGCTTTTTCCAAAACCCGTTAATCTTGGTAATTCGTATCTTAGCCTAGCAAGTTCAATCTGGTTATGAGCCTCTTTTGACTTAGCATTCTTTTCAAATATTTGTAATATTAACTCCGTTCTATCAGTTATTTTGATGTTAGTTAACTTTGATATTTCTTTAGACTGAATTGGAGAAAGTTCTTGATTAAAAATAATAGATGTTGCATCGTAATATTTTGATTCCAATAGTATTTCATCTAAAACACCTTTGCCCATGAGAGTTCTAGTGTCGAAATTTTTTCTTAACTGAGACTTCCATCCGACTATTTGTTTTCCTAATGATTTACATAACTCTTTCATTTGTTCAAGGGAAGTTTCTAAATCTCTTTTAGATTTATTACTGACAATAGCAAGAAACACATTTTCTTTTTCGTAGTTTTTATAGTGAGGTCGGCTCGAAACTTGTTTGAGCTTTTTATTCTTCTCCCATGATCCCTCATTGTTTAATAAATTTAAATCCGTAAATTCTTTTGTAGACCACAATTGCTTATTTTCTAGTGGATTTTTTGTACAAAGCGTGAAAGCAATATTGTCATCCATAGATTTTTTTATAAGTATAAAATTTATAAATTTAGAATTAATAAAAGATACTTTCTCTTTTTTTTGTAAACTGCTTTTACGATAAGCTATAGACAAAAGCCTCATGTTTTTTGGATAATCTTTAAAACCGTACTTTAAATTTAAATGACTTTCTAAGTCTGAAATTTCTCCAATAAAGATTAAGTCAATTTTTCCACGAATATTAATTACAAGATTTATGTTTTTATTTATTGTTTCATGTACTGTGGTTAATGATTTTAAGAACTCTTTATTGATAAAGACATCGCCTGTTACACGTTTCCTGGATAAACTTTGAAGAGCTTTTTTTTCACTTTTCTTAAGACTTATGGTTTTCCCAAAAATTGTTCCTATTTTATCTTCTCCTTAATCTCTAATCTAAAACCATATCTTTGTTCTAAGCTTCTCTCGTTATCGTATTTTATCTTTGAAATTTCTATTTTTTCTTTTTCATTCATCATCTCAAAAGCATTGCCGCTTAAAAGATTATTGTTAATTTCTATTTCGGCGTAATTGTTTTCTAGTAAGTTTTTATACCAAGACGAATCTCTATTTTTTCTAGTTAGATAGATAAATCCGTCTTTATAAACTACTTTTAGTTTTACTGTGTTTAATTTATTTGAATCTCTACTTAATGTAGATACATTCGTAATAAAGGTTGAAGGTGATTCTATATCTAAAATCATTCGATAATATATACTATAACATTATTAATATTTATAGTTAAAAAATGGTTAACTTTTTAGACAGTATTAAAGAAAAAGCAATGATTCACAACATAGTTGTTGAAGAAGTTAGCAGCAATTTGTTTTTGCATACCTTAGATCTTGATACCACATCAGATAAAGTTCTTTTTTTGAATGCTGCAAGCAAAGGAATATTTATTTATAAAAAGGAAAATGATTTTATAGTTCTTGGGAGTGTTATTACTAATAAAAAAAGGAAATTCAGACAACTGCTAATTTTAACAATTGATAAATCAACCAATTCGCTTTTAGATAATACAGGAAATCCAATCAATGAGGATAATGTCGTCCAAACACTAATTGATTGGTTAAAATAGTATATAGCTCAGCCCAACAAGACCAACTATAGAGAAAATAAAAAGAAAAATCCCAATTATATATGGTACCGCAGCTGATTCGTGATCTTCTAATTTGTATGAGTTGATTAGCTCTTTAATTTTGTTCATTACCAATGTTATTATATATCATGATTGAATATGAACAACCAATGTTTAGACCTCCTAGCGAAGCTAACAGCTTGTTAATTCAGGCAACTGTAGGATGTTCCCATAACAACTGTACATATTGTGCTATGTACAGGCAATTGAATCAAAAGTTTAGAATCAGATCTAAAGAAGAAATTTTTAAAATCATATCTGAGCGTTCATCTCCTGATTTTCGTAGGTCTTTTATAGCAGACGGGAATGCCCTCATAATGCCAACAAAGACATTAACTGATGTTATTAAGCAAATTAAAGCATCTAATCCGAACATGGAAAGAATATCATTGTATGGAAATGTGAAAGATATACTTAGAAAAAAAGAAGAAGATTTGAAGATTTTGTCAGAATCTGGACTTTCTATGGTTTATATAGGCTTTGAGAGCGGAGACGACGTAACTCTTAGAAGAATTAAAAAGGGTGCGAACAAAGAGCAAACTATAGAGTCAATGATTAAACTGAAAAAGGCTGGAATTAAAGTATCAGGGATGGTCCTTTTGGGCGTTGGAGGAAAAGATAGGAGTATTGTTCATGCTTACGAAACAGCCGATATGCTTACAAAAGGAGATCCTGACTATGTAGGACTTTTATCTTTACAGTTAAGAGCTGACGCTCCAATATACAATCTATGGAAAAAGGGTGAGTTCGAACTCCCAGATAAATTCCAACTTTTAAAAGAACTTGAGATAATAGCCGAAAACACGAATCTCACGAATGGATATTTCTTTTCAAATCATATATCTAATTATTTACCTATTAAAGCAATCTATCCTAAAGATAAGGCAGAGATAGTTAAAAAAATAAAGAAGATAGTTCTTGAAAAATCAGAAGAGAGCTTAAGACCAGAGTATTATAGAGATATCGTAAACCAATATTAACCAACTAATGATATGAATCAGCTCTTACAATTGTTAGATTAATTTAGTAGAATGTATATATAAGTTTAAGGAGAAAGATATGGATATTTCAGTTACAACCCCAGTATTTGGATGCTCTACGCCTGATTTAATAGCTATAGCAAGATTAGCAGAGGATTCAAACACACATGCGATATTGTCACCGGAGGTTCCACCTTGGAGTGGTTTGTCGAACGCACATTTATTAGCTAATAATACAAAGGAAACAAAAATAGGGACTTGGATATCTAATATTTATTTAAGACATTCTGTTATGTGTGCTGCTGAAGCCATGACCATACAAGAAGCAAGTGGTGGCAGAATGCTTTTAGGACTAGGTGTATCCCACGCGCCTGTCAACAAGGCACTTGGCGTAGACATGGGAGATCCTATTGAACGAATGAGAACTTATGTGAACGAAATCAGAGCTCATCTAGATGGTTCATCAGAGCAGACTAGACTTAAAAGACAAGTTGAAAGTTTTCCAATTTATATAGCAGGTCTTACTGAAAAAACAGCAGAGTTGGCAGGTGAAGTGGCAGATGGTCTGATGCCTTATCTTACGACACCAAGTCATTTACAAAAATTAATAGAAGCCGGAAAGAAAGGAAGGCAATCTTCCTCTATCCAGTCAGAACTTATTATGACAGCAGGGTTGCCTAGTTTTATTTCTGAAGATTTAGATCTTGCTATCGCTTCTGCTAAAAAAGGACTTACAGGATATTGCATGCTTCCTTTTTATCAAAGAGTTCTTACTTTAGGAGGATATGGGGATTTAGTGGATAGGATTAAAGGTGGCGAAAAACCGGCTGATGTTTTGACCGATGAATTAGTCACTGAGCTAGGTCTTGTTGGACCAGTAAGTCAATGCAAAGAAGCATTATCTAAATGGGAACAAGCAGGAGTTGACATGGCAATAATAACTCCTAATCCTGTTGGCAAGCAAACACCTATAGAGATTATGGAAAACATTGTCCAAGTTATTGACTAAATTTTTTTCAATATAATGGTATCCTAAAGACTTTATGGATGAATATAGAACACTAACTAAACGATTGGAATTTTCTGCTTCTCACAGATATTGGAATAACAATTGGAGCAGAAAGAAAAATTTAGAAGTTTTTGGCAAATGCACGAGTGAGTATGGCCATGGTCATAATTACGTTTTAGAAACAACTATAGAGGGTCCAGTTGATCCAGATACCGGCATGATTATAAACATTTACCAATTAAAACCAATAATTAAAAGTGTTTTAGAAGAGTTTGACCACAAATTTCTAAATGAAGACACAGATTATTTTGATGATTTGATTCCAACAACTGAAAATTTTGCAAAAATACTATATGAATGTCTAACAGAAAAACTAAAATGCGGTGAATGTCGATTGCTTAAAGTCAGGTTGTATGAAACCAAGGATTTGTTTGTTGACTATTGGAAAGAGCAATGAAGGAAGAAAGATGCACATTAACTAAAATATATTCTTTTAGTGCTGCCCACAGACTTCATAATGAAGATTTTTCTGAGGAAAAAAACAAACAGGTCTTCGGAAAGTGTAACAATCCAATGGGACATGGACATGATTATTATTTAGAATTAACCGTTAAAGGCGACATAGAAGAAGAAACAGGAATGATTTTAAATATAGAAGTTTTAGATGAAGTGGTTTTAAGTATTATAGACGAACTTGATCATAAAAGATTGGATATAGAGATAGATTATTTTACTAAGGAGAGAGCATCAGGTGAAAATATTGCAAAATACTTATGGAAGAATTTAGCAGATAAAATTCCTTCTCCTGCAATGCTGTCACACATTAGATTGTGGGAAACATCTGAAAATTATTTTGATTACGAGGAATAGAAATGGATAGAAAAGCAGTTGAACTTACATGGGATGACATATTATCCCAGATAACTAAAATTAAGAAAAAAAATAAGATTAATTCAAAAACAAAAATTTATGGTGTACCAAAGAATGGAATGATACTGGCAGGTTTTTTTGGCTGTAAAAACGTTTACAATCCTAAAGAAGCAGATTTTATTTTAGATGATATTGTTGATTCGGGTAGGACTAAAAATAAATATAAAAAACTATATCCAAAAATAAAGTTTTTAACTTTATATACAAAAAAGAAAAATTCTCCATGGGTCAATTTTCCTTTTGAGAAACAAGTAGACGAGGACCAAGAAGATACTATAGTTAGGCTTCTAGAAATAATTGGTGAGGACCCTAATAGAGAAGGTTTAAGAAGGACACCACAAAGATATTTAGATGCTTTTAATGAATTTTTAAATCCTCCTGATTTTAATATTACAACTTTTGATGTTGAAAAGACTGATGAAATGATAGTACAGCTTGATATACCATTTTATTCCTTTTGCGAGCACCACCTTTTACCTTTTTTTGGTAAAGGCTACATAGCATATATACCAAATAAAAAAATTGTTGGAATTAGTAAACTTTCTAGAACATTGGAAAAGTTCTGTAGAAGATTACAAAATCAAGAGAGAATAACAAATCAAGTTGCTGATTATTTGCAATCTGAATTAGGAGCAAAAGGGGTAGGTGTAGTTTTAAAAGCAAGACATCTTTGCATGGAAATGAGGGGTGTTAAAAAATCTGATACTCATACTGTTACTAGTAAGCTATTAGGCTATTTTAGAACAGATGAAAGAACTAGAGCAGAATTTCTTAATCTAATTGGCAACCATAGGAATTAACATGAGTCAAAAAGTTGCATTAATAAGTGGAGGAACGTTAGGGATAGGGAAAAATCTTGTTTCTTTATTTCTTAAAAATGGAATCAAAGTAATTACTTTTTCACGCAAAAAATCTAATATCAACTCGCTAATTAAAGAATTTGCAGAATATAAGGATGATCTCATTTGTTATCAAGGCGATGTGAGTGATCCAAAAGATGTTAAACGTATTGCATCTAATGTAAAAAATAAATTTAAAAAAATCAACTATCTAATCAATAATTCTGGTACAAATGTTCTCAACCCAGTAGAAAAAATCAAATTAGAGGATTGGAGAAGAATTATTGATGTAAATCTTACTGGCGTGTTCCTCTTAACTAAAGCCATACTTCCTTTGCTGAAAAAAGACTCTTTAATATTAAATATGGGGTCGTTAGCTTCAAGAAATGGTTTTCCGAATTGGTCAGCCTATTGTGCTTCCAAGTACGGACTTAAAGGTTTTACGGAAGCATTAAGACAAGAAGTAAGACCAAAAAACATTAGAGTTGTTCATGCTGAAGTAGGAGCAACAGATACAGCTATTTGGGATAACTTAACAGGAGAGTGGGATAGATCTGGCATGATGCAAGATATAGAAGTTGCGGAAATATTATATGAATCTATTACAAGTAAAAAATCAGTTAATATAGATGAAATCTTCCTAATGCCACCTGGTGGTATAATGTAATGGGTGATAATGAATGAATGTAGAACAAATCGATAATAAATTGTTAAACTTGCTCCAATCCGAATTTCCTTTAAGTAATTCGCCTTTTAAGGATTTAGGAGATCTTTTGTCTATATCAGAATCAGAAGTAATACAGAGAATAGTAAAATTAAAAGATGAACAATTTATCAGACAAATTAGTGCAATATTTGATACTAGAAGTATGAAATACAAATCTACTCTTGTTGCTATGGCATTTCATCCAGACAAGCTCGATGAAGGAGCACTTGTAATTAATTCTCATCCAGGTGTTACACACAACTATAAAAGAAATCATTTTTTTAATTTATGGTTTACTTTAGCTGTTCCGCCTGAAAGTAGCTTAGGCTTAGAACAAACAGTTGATTTATTAGGCGCTTTGTCTGGTTCCAAATCTACTAGAATTCTCCCTACATTAAAATTATTTAAAATAGGAGTTAAACTTGATATGACAGGAGAAGATTCGCTTTCTTCAAAGGACGAAAAATTCTACGGTGAGGAAAACATCTCTACTGATTATGTCTTTACACAAAACGATATTGCTATTATCAAAGAAGTTCAAGAAGATTTACCTTTAGTGTCTAATCCATTTCAAGAAATTGGTAAAAAGCTTAATCTAAATTCAGAAGAAATTATTAACAATCTAAAAGTATTTAACAAGGCTGGAATTATGAGAAGGGTTGCAGCAATCTTGCATCATAGAAAAGCTGGTTTTAGAGCTAACGCAATGGGTGTATGGAAAGTTCCTGAAAACATGATAGAAGACATTGCGCCTAAAATGGCAAGTTTTAAGTCTGTAAGTCATTGTTACAGAAGACCTACTTATCCAGATTGGCCTTATTCTTTGTTTACTATGATTCACGGACGATCAGCTAAAGATTGTAATTCATTAATAAAGCAGTTGTCAGAAATTACAGGAATTAAGGAATATGATGCTCTGTATAGTTCTAAAGAGTATAAGAAAACTAGGCTCAAATATTTTTCAGACGATTACAAAGTATGGGAAAATGAATACGGAAGAGAAGGGAATGCTGTCAGTATTAACAATTAATCATAATAATTCGGAAATTTCATTCTTGGAAAATTTCTCTTTTAGTAAGAACAATTTGGAACTTGCTATTAATTCACTTAAAGAAAAAAGTTATGTGGAAGAATGCTTTATTCTTTCAACTTGTAATCGAGTAGAAATTTATGTGTATAGTAATTCTGAAAACATTGAATCAGAAATAATTCAATTTATTTCTAGCTTTCACAACCTGAAGATAGATAAATCACCAATAACATACCAATTTATGCATGAACGTGATGCAATTTATCATTTAATTAAAGTAGCATCAGGAACTGACTCTATGATTTTTGGTGAACCTCAGATAGTAAATCAGATTAAACAAAGCTACAATTTAGCAAATTCCCTTGGTGCAATAGGGATATATCTACATAAACTTATTCATGTCTCGCTTTATGCGGCAAAAAGGGTGAGATCAGAAACTGCTGTTGGAAAAAAAGGTGACTCGATTGGTTCACTCGTACTTTATATTAGTAAAAAGATTTTTGATAATTTGAGAGACAAAAGCGTACTGATACTTGGAACTGGTGAAATGTCTGAATTAATAGTTAACCATCTAAGAAAAGATGGTGCTTCACAAATATTTGTTGCTAGCAAAGACATTAAAAATGCAATAACTTTTGCAGATAGGAATTCGTGTAAACCGGTTATTTTAGACAATATTGATAAATACTTATCAGAAATTGATATTATTTTTTCAGCAAGTGGTTCAGAGAATTTTCTGATAACAAAAGAAAGGATGGAAAATAATTTAAATCTTAAACGAGACAAGCATATTTTTATTGTTGATATAGCTGTACCAAGAGATATTGACCCTAGGGTAGGGGATATAGAAAAATGCTTCTTGTATGATTTGGATGATATGAAATCAATTATTAATAATGATTTAAACGACAACGACAAGGGGCTAGAAGAAGCAATAAAAATAATTGAAGAAACTGTAGATTTGTATGTGAACTGGGAAAACACAAATGATTCTAAAGAAATTATTATGGCATTAAGAAAGCATGTCTCTGAAATTGTAAATTCCGAAGTTTCACAATCAGGAACCACTATTGATTTAGATCTCTTGTCTAAAAGAATTTCAAGTAAAATTCTTCACGTACCAATGAACAGAATAAAGGGTGAATCAAGCATAAAAGAAAATTTGTATTTGAAAGTTCTGTCAGATATTTTTGATCTAAACAATAAACCGGCAGATAATGTTTTGAAGCTTAATAATGAAAAGAAACATAAGAATAGGAACTAGATCTAGCAAGTTAGCACTCTGGCAAGCAAACTTTATAAGAGAATTCTTAGTCTCCAATTTTGTAGATTTAGATGTAACAATAATACCTATCACAACAGAAGGTGATACCACTCAAGAAAAAACAACAGAAACAAGATTGAACAAAGGTATCTTTGTAAAAGAAATTGAAGATTCATTAATTAATAAAGAAATTGATTTAGCCGTTCACAGTTATAAAGATTTACCTGCTTTTCTACCCGAAGAACTTCAAATTATTGCCTCTTCTAACAGAGAAGATTCTAGAGATGTTTTAATCTCTGACACTAAAAAAGATTTAAGTGAATTTGATAAAACTTGCAAAATTGGAACTGGTAGCCCTAGAAGAACAGAGCAAATTGCATCTATTAATCCAGATGTAATCGTTAAGCCTATTAGAGGAAATATAGATACTAGGATAGATAAATTAAAGCTAAAAGAATATGATGGGATAGTTTTAGCATTAGCTGGAATCAAAAGGTTAGGGCTAGAAAAGCATATTTCATATATTTTTGATTATGAAGAACTAGTTCCAGCTCCTTTACAAGGATTTTTGGCTATAGAAGCCAGAGAAGATCAAGATTTATCAAGATATTTTGTAAACCTTTCACAAAAGAATGATTCTATAATTGCGAATTACGAGAGGCAATTTTTAAAAGATATAAATTTAGATTGTGATTTTCCAGTTGGATTTTCTATTAGAATAAATAAAGATAAAATCTTTTATGATTATTTCTTTAAGGGTAAGCAGGGTTCGGTAAAAAACCACTTGGAGTCAAATATTAACGAGCTTGATTTAATTTACAATAAAATCATTGAAGAAATAAAACCTTTAATTTGACTTAGCGAAAAATTTAAATAATATAAAAAGGCGGGGTGGAGCAGTCTGGTAGCTCGTTGGGCTCATAACCCAAAGGTCGGGGGTTCAAATCCCTCCTCCGCAACCATATTTAACTCAGGCCTTTCTTCACTAACACAACTAAATTCAAATTAATACAAAACCATACAAATAGAT
>CAYTRR010000015.1:0-82730 GCA_964440275.1 uncultured Spirochaetales bacterium
TGGTTTCAATTAATCCCTTTTTATAATCTTTATCTTTATTGTTGTGACTCAGAGCCCTCAGATAATAAATATGGTCCTCAAGTTAAATAGCTAAATCTTTCTTTAAAAATTAATTAACATGTGTAAAGTTAAACTATGAAGATAAAAAACCAAGCTTATTTTGTTGAAGTCGAAAACAAATATACTCATCAGTTTCACAAAGGCTTTTTGGTAGATGCCAAGGATGCTGGTTCTGTGACTCAGACAATAATATCGATTTGCAACGTCGATCCATTATCATTTGACATAAAAGTTTCTGACATATCTATCGAAAAAGCTAATAATTTTTTTGAGGATAAGCTGCCTAATGGGGAACCAAAATACAAGACTATCAATGAAGAAATGGGTGTGTATGAGATGGTGTATAGTTCTATTGGTAATCCTTATGGGGATTAGAGAGTTTTAAAGTTTATTTCTTTTTTTCTTATAGCCCTGTCTGACCTTAAATTTGGGTTCACTTTTACAGATAACATAAATCCTACCACGTCTTTTTACAACCTGGCAGTCTGGATGTCTTTTTTTCATTGTTCCAATTGAGCTAACTACTTTCATAGAGACATTATTTAAACCTAATAAATATTTGATGTCAATTATATATTTTCAATACTGTATCGGGAGTTTGGCAACAAGGTAAGCAAAACTTTATGGAACCTTTTTAACCCTTCTCTGTGGCCAACGCTGATATAAGTAATGCTGTTTTTGTTCAAAATTTCATAAACCTTGTTTTCATTTTCCGTATCTAAAGCACTAGTTCCTTCGTCAAGGATAACAAGGCTAGGCTTGTTCAAAATAATTCTAGCAAATGCTAGTCTTTGTTGTTCTCCTACAGATAAGACTCTAGACCAGTCCTTTGTATCATCAAGTCCATGTTCTTGAATTATACTATTCATGGAAACTAAATTTATTGCATTCCGTATATCTTCATCAGAGAACTGACTTGAGGATCCTGGATAACAGACCTGATCTCTTAGCGTTCCTAATAACATGTATGGTTTTTGAGGCAAAAACATCGTATCTGTTATTTTTGGTTTATATATATCACCATTTCCTCTAGTCCATAGACCAGCTATAGATCTTAAAAGGGAGCTTTTACCTACTCCGCTCTCACCTACTATCATTAAATTAGTGTCAGAATCAAGATCTAAAGTAAGGTCTTTGACTAATTGTTTCTCCCCATTCGGTGTAACAAGGTTAAGATTTACTATTTTTAATTTATCAGATTCATGATATTTGATTTGGTTGTAACTATTTTCATTTTTTGATATTGAATTGAGCATTAAGTCAAAATTGCCAAGCCTAAATACACTAGCAGAAAATTGTGAAATTCTTTCAATTTGGCTAACAACAATAGATAAGGCTCCAAAGACCTGATAAAATGCGACAAATGCCTGAGTGATTGTTCCAAAGTCTATTTCTTCAAGAAAATATAAAGGTGCAACTAATATGTAGACTGGGAAACGCATTAAATTCTGATATGAGAATTGGAACAAGTCTACTATTGACTGCCATATGATCCATAAATCAAAGTTTTTCAGTGCTCTAAATAATTTGTTTACAACATTTGTTACTTCTTTTTCTTCTCCTTTGTAGAAAGCAATAGATTCAGAATTGTCTCTAACATGAACCATGCTGTATCGAAAATCTGCTTCGAGTTTTAGTTGATTGTAGTGAATCTTGATCATTTTTTTTCCAGTATAAATTGCTATGAGAGTTCCGAGGAACACATACAATATCAATCCGATTGTCAGAGTTTTTGATATGCTCCATAAAATTGCACTGAAGGCGAAAACAGTCAAAATGGCGTAAAGAGAATCTATTAAAAAATCTAATGTAACAGATGTAAAATTTCTAATATCTTCGGAAATCCTTTGATCTGGATTGTCGATATCCGAATCTTCTGTGTTTGAATCTAGTAAATAAAAAGCTCTATTCTTAAAATATCTTTCAAGGAAATTATTTGTAAGCCACTCTCTCCAGTATCTTGCTAATTTAAGTCTGGTAAATCTGTAAGATGCTACAATTGGCAATGCGATTAAGACTATCCATCCGTATACCCATAAAAAATCCCAGAAAGCATTCTCGTTTCTTAAATTTAGTGACGTATCTAAAAATCTAAAAATATAACTTAGGCCAACATTCAAGCCCGTTACACAAAAAAGTAAAAATAGAATTAGCAGCAAAAGTAGCCAAGGGAACCTTCTTGGCTTTAAGTGCTCTTTATTGATTGATACAAACAATATAAATAGTGCAATAAAAACTATAGAAATTAATGGTAAGTATCCTGAGCTTAGATTGTCTACAAAACTCTTAAAATTTGGAGCAACTTCTATTAGAAACGTGGGGTAAAAGATTCCAATTAATGCTGCTATACCTATTAGTGAAAAATGGCTTATAGCTATTACAAAAAGGATTGACAAAAGAAGAGTAACTAAAAGTTTCCAACCTGACTTAGGGACATTTAACGGAAAAAAATATGGCTGAGCTGTATTTACAAATCTATGTAATAGTTCTTTGTTAAAATTAAAAGATTTATCTGACATTTAATTATCTACTAATTATCAATTTACAAAAACTTACCATATTTTTTACTATCTGTATTTTTTTCCAATTCCATTTAATACAAGAAAAGCAATTATTGAAATTAATACAATTGGTATTGTAAGTAATTGTCCCATAGTAAGAACTCCGATATTTATGTCGGATTGAATATCTTTTAAAAATTCTAACAAAAACCTAGAAATAGAAACAAATAAAACGGTTAAAAGTAGTAATCTACCTGGTACTGCTTCAATTTTTTCACGAAAGAAACTAAGGACTATATAAATTACAAAATAAGTTAATGATTCGTATAATTGCACAGGGTACCTAGGGACTGAATCAAAAAGTGGAAATATTATGCACAAACTATTTGTACAAGCTTTTCCCAAAATTTCTGAATTGAAGAAGTTTCCTAATCTTATAAATCCTATAAGAATAATTGAATAATAGAAAACCGTATCGAGAAATTTGATTGAAAGATTAAATTTCATTTTTTTTCTATAAAAAATTAGAAAAGAAAAAATAAACCCTACAAATCCCCCGTGACTGGACAACCCTTGATAGCCTGTAAATTCAAAAGGACTAAGTCTAAATGGAAGAAAAATCTCTATTGGATTAGTCGAATAGTATGTAAATTCATAAAAAAGACAATGAAATATTCTTGAAAATAAAAGCATAAATAATATACAAGGTATAAAAACATCATCCAAGATCTTTGGATTTATATCTTTAGATAATTTAATTATTGTTTTTACGTAAACAAAAATAATTCCTAAAGCAAAAAACAGTGAGTAATAGCGAACTGATATAAAATCAGAAGAAAAGATATAGGGTGAATGTGTCCAAAGGATAGTTAGATCGAACATTTTATAAAACCTTTATAGATTTTCTTTAAGCTCAATTTCAAATCTTTTCTCTTGTAAAGCTTGTCGCTTCCTTATCTCTGCTCCAATCTGCTGATTCTTTTGCTCTTTAAGTGTTTCGGAAATCAACTCTGGTACCTCAATAGGTGTTCCCGTTTCATCGATTCCAACAAAAACAAAATAAGCTCTTGCACAAAGAATTTTATCTTCGTCATAGGACTCTTTTGTCACTTTTGTTTTAACAATCAATGAAGTTCTACCTGTATATATAACCTGAGAAACAAATTCAATAACGTCTCCTCTATTGATTGGAATTATAAACTGCATATCCTCTATAGAGGCAGTAACAACTTTGTGGCCACAGAATCTTCTTCCACATATTCCTCCCACCATATCCATCATTTCTATTAATCTTCCCCCGTACATAGTCCCAAAATCGTTTGTGTCATTAGGAAAAACTACTATGCTACTTTTAGCTTCAGTGGATTTCTTTTTAATTCTTTCACTCATTATTAATTCTATTGTAAACCTATTAAAAGTTTTTTTCGCTTTTTAATTATTCATTAACAATTATAATATTCAAATGAAAAAATTTAGTTCAACAAATACATATGTAACAACACCCGATCTTGAATTGGCTGTAAATGCATCAATTACCCTAGAAAGACCGCTTTTGGTTAAAGGGGAACCTGGAACAGGAAAAACGCTCCTAGCTGAGGAAATTGCAAATTCATTAAACATTGATATCATCAAGTGGCATATTAAGTCCACCACAAAAGCTCAACAAGGACTGTATGAATATGACGCTGTTACCAGACTAAGAGATTCTCAACTAGGTGACCCTAGAGTAAAAGATATTTCCAATTACATAATTAAAGGTAAATTGTGGGAAGCATTTGAGTCTACAAAAAAAATTGTTTTACTTATTGATGAAATTGACAAAGCTGATATAGAATTCCCAAATGACTTACTACTGGAACTCGATAAAATGGAATTTCATGTTTACGAAACAAAAGAAAATATAATAGCAAAGTATAGACCAATCGTTGTTATTACCAGCAACAACGAAAAAGAGCTTCCTGACGCTTTTTTAAGAAGATGTATTTTTCATTACATTAATTTTCCTGAAAGAGATACTATGGAAAAAATCATTGAAGTACATTTCCCAAAGATAAAAAAGAAGCTACTTTCAGAAGCTTTAAATATTTTTTTTGATTTGAGAGAAGTCCCTGGCTTAAAGAAAAATCCATCAACATCAGAATTGATAGATTGGATAAAATTGCTTTTATCTGATGACATACCTAGAGACTTGTTATTAGAAAGAGATGAAGAAAAGGCAATACCTCCTCTACATGGTGCATTAATTAAAAATGAGCAAGATGTTTCTTTGCTCGAGCAATTAAGATTTATGATTAGAAGAGAAAAGTAATGCTAATTGATTTTTTTTTAAATCTAAAACGATCGGGTATAAAATGCTCTCTTAAAGAATTATTAGATTTGATTCATGCACTAGATAAGAGAATTGTTACTATTAGTACTGAAGACTTCTATTATTTAAGTAGGTCTCTCATGGTAAAAGATGAAAAATATTTCGATCGTTTCGATAGAGCATTTTCTGTTTTCTTTAGTGGTATAGACAATGTAGATTTAGATTTTTTAAAAGATGAAATACCTGAAGAATGGCTTAGAAAAGAATTTGAAAAGACTTTATCACAAGAAGATAGAGAAAAAATTAAATCTATCAAAGACTTAGAAGAACTAATGAAGAAATTCATGGAGACTTTCAACGAACAGAGAAATAGGCACCAAGGTGGCAACAAATGGATTGGAACTGGCGGTACCTCCCCTTATGGTGCATATGGCTCAAATCCATTTGGAATTAGGATTGGACAAGATGGTAATAGAAATTTTTCAGCAGTCAAAGTATGGGATAAAAGAAAATATATCAACTTAGATGATGATATTGAAATTGGAACAAGGAACATTAAAGTAGCTCTCAAAAAATTAAGAAAATTTGCACGTATTAATGGTGATGATGAATTAGATTTAAAGGAAACAATTAAGTGCACTGCAAAGAATGGTGGATATGTGGATATCAAAATGCGCCCCGAAAGAAAGAATCAAGTAAAAGTTTTATTGTTTTTCGATGTAGGCGGCTCTATGGATCCACACGTTAAACTTTGTGAAGAGCTCTTCTCGGCTGCTAGGTATGAATTCAAAAATATGGAATATTATTATTTTCATAATTTTATTTATGAAGGCGTTTGGAAAGATAATGATAGAAGGGAAGAGATAATAGATGTCCAAAATCTTGTAAACAAATACGGAAAAGATTATAAGATAATAATTGTGGGGGATGCATTTATGGGAATTTACGAAATTACACATATAAATGGATCAATAGAACACTACAATGAAAAACCTGGCGAATTCTATTTTAGAAGAATAAAAAATCATTTCAATAGAGTTGTATGGTTAAATCCTATTCCAAAAGATGAGTGGGAATACTCACAGTCTATTGAATACACCAGATATTTAGCAGAAGATAAAATGTATAATTTAACTATCGATGGAATAAGTAAAGCGGTTTCATACCTAGCAAAATAAATTAGCCTTTTATTAACCTAATAAATAAAAATACGCAAAGACCACTCAATAAAACGTTGAACAATATATATTTGGCCGCTAAGACAAATGCTTTTTCATCTATCATATTTATGAATTCATAACTGAAGGTAGAAAATGTTGTAAGAGAACCTAGAAACCCAACAACGAAAAAGATTCTAACACCTTCTCTTAAGTCAAATAAATGACTTAAATAATAAAATAATCCAATTAACAATGAACCCAATATGTTAACTAAAAGGGTTGAGAAATAGGGTTTTGAAGGAAAGTTTAAAGTAAAAAAAATATTTGAAAGATATCTGAGTATTGCACCAAGACTGCCACCGAGAGCGACAATTAAAATATTTTGTAACATTTTATTATTCCCTCACTGATTATAAATCAAAATTCTTTTTCGTCCATACAGTATAGACAGGAGCTCCAAGAGTTGACTCGTAATCTACTTTCTCGACTGCTATCTCTTCAACATCGAACAGATCAGAAGAGCTCTCTTTTAAAACTTCTAGCTCTTTGAAGATAGAGTAGATTGATTTCCAAGTTGCAAAAATTTGTATTTGAGGCTCTTTTTTGTTTGGTTTTAATTTGTTATGTGACCATGCTATATAAGAAGAGACAACTAAATCCAAATTCTGATAATTAAAATTAGTTTTTAATGTGACCTGGTTAGGTATTTCTGTTTTTTCAAAAATTGTTTTAAAAATTTTTATCCAATATTTTTCTTTGTTTTTAAGAATTTTTTCTTCTTCAATTTCCCTTGCATAAGAAGACAGTCTTGCCCTTATTTCATTAAAATAGTTGAAAAATATGTATGGGCATTCTGGGTTGAAGCTTATAAAATTTGGTTCTTTGTTTCTATCCTTATATGTATCCTTTTTCTTGTAGTAATAGTAATGAACTAATCCATCACCATATGGCCAAAAATCAGACATTGGCATTCTGGCTGTAATTATTTTATTCGAAGTATCTAGATAATATTTAACTATTTTTTGCTGCTTTTCATCTAAATCTCCAGTGAAAAGCATTAGTCTCCAATATAAAAGAGCTTTGTATAATATATTTGTCTCGACTGGCAAGTCTTTTTCTTTTTCAAAGTCCCAGTTTTTTAAAGTATAAAAAAAGTATTTCGGTTGCCTTGTGTCTAAAAAATCAATCAAGGAAGGAATCTTACAAGTAAGAGGGTTGGCTAAATTGGGTGGATGTAAATCTTTTAAAGAGCCCCATCGGTATCTTTTTTCTCCCTTTAAATCCGTTCTAGCTACAATCTTCCAGCCAAGTTCAGCGGATCCCCTTTTGTATTTTGATGTTTTTGCACCATATCTTGCAGCATGTTCATCTTTATGAAATTCTTGTAATTTTTGTTCATCAGTCATTCCTTTTTGGCTTTTATTCTTCCAAAATTTGTTGCTGTAGCCGATGGGTTTTCTTAATCCATTATCATCTTCGCCCATAATGAATTTTACATGAAATAATGAATAAAATTAACTTCTAAGCTTTTTGAAACAATAAAGATGCGGAATTTATACAGTATCTCATTCCAGTAGGTTCTGGCCCATCACCAAAAATATGCCCTAAATGGGCTCCACATTTTTTACAACTTACTTCAATTCTAACCATTGCGTGAGCTGTGTCCTCTTGAAATAAAATATTCTCATTATCGATTGAATCAAAGAAACTAGGCCAACCTGTACCGGAATCGAATTTATTTGATGAATGGAAAAGGTCAGCTGAACAACAAACACACTTGTAAACACCTTCTTCTTTGTTGTCATGAAATTCACCAGTAAAAGGGGGTTCTGTTCCACATTCTTGAGTTACGTGGTATTGCATATCAGTTAGTTTGCTTTTTAATTCCTTTTTCAAGACTACAATTCCAACTCTTTAGTTAAAAATTTAACAATATCTTTTGATTCATACATCCATTCAACATCTTCAGGAGATTTCTCAATTCTAAGGCATGGAACTTGTAATTTCCCACCCCCTGATATCAATTCTTGAGCGTAGTCTTTATCTCTTTTTGCATCTTTAATATCCAATACAATATTATTCTTTTTCAAAAATCTTCTTACCATTACACAAAAAGGGCAAGCTCGAAATTCGTAAAGGGTAAGAGTAGAAGAATATGCCGCTATACTATCAATTTTTTCTTTTGTCATATTTAGTGGCTTTGGAGATGTTAACCAATCAAGAAAGAGAATTATCTTGCCTAATATAAATCTAATTAATCCCATACTATCATTAACCAGGTAGTGAACTTAATGCTAACCCAACATTTTCTAGCAGTATCTTGGCTTCACTAGAGACTTCCTCATTCTCATCTAAAGTTAAATTTCTCCAATATTTTACTGTATCTGCGAATATAGTTTCAACAAAGGGATTGCATGTATCAAAATCTAATTCTGAATTCCATGTCTCTAGGGCAATAAAAAAATACCCTGGCATTTTTTTATTATAATACTTTGCAAGGTATGGGTTCTTTCTAGCAAACGCTTCCCATTCGTTTATCTCCATAGTCCTTATATTTGTTGGGAAATAATCTTTTCTGTCATAAAGCTTGTATTTTTTCATATAGGACTCGGCATCTTTTTCGTTAATCATTGTTCTGCCGATTACTGATACCTGCGATCCAGGTCCACAAGATTGTGTCATAACATTAATAATGTATTATAAGATGTGTGATGATTCAAGAAACAATTCTATTCTACTTCTGCATTACTGCAGTATTAATGATCATACTTATAATATATTTAATTAGGCGATAGATGAATGTGGACTTGTATTCATACTTGGAAAAAATCTTCAATTAATACTCTATGGTGCCTATTTGGTTGTTCTATCGGTGACTTGGGGACTATATATTTCTTTCAAAATAGTCAATACGAAATAAGTACTATGGAAGTTATGTTATTAGCAATGCTTAATGGGTTAATAACAAGCTTTACCATAGAAGTTATTGTTTTACTGAAGTCAATGAGTGTTAAGAATGCTGTGAAAACTGCTTTTGGAATGAGCATAGTTAGCATGATCTCGATGGAAATCGCTATGAATTATACTGATTTTATCTTAAATGGTGCTGCAATTATAAATCTTAAAAGCTTACCGCTTGTTTTACTTGCAGGTTTCATAGTTCCTCTACCATATAATTATTGGAAATTAAAAACAACTGGTATAAGTTGTCACTAGAATTAAGCGCTTTTGAGTTCTCTGATTTCTCTCTCTTCTTCTGTAAAAACACCGTCAGCGACTGGAATGATTGAAGGAATTAAAGCTCCGCCTATACGAAGGAAATATTTCTCAAGTATTTCTTGTGTTTCTGAGGCGTAAAAAGAAGCTCTATGAAAAGTTAAATAGCTTCTCCAGTTATTGATTGTCGACCAAACAACAGTAGGTGGCGAAACAACTTGCAAATCTTCGTTCGGAGTTCCAACATGAGCCATTTGTAAAATAGTTATATCAATTATTTCATCCCCAACAATTGTTTTAGGATCCCAGTTTTCTAAATCTTCTATAGTTCTTCCCTGCATAATAGTGTAATCATGCATAATCGCCTCAATTAATTTATCAGGGTTCCTATCTCTTAGATATTCTTCGAGGCAATCATAGGCAACTAACTTAAATGGATTATTTGTATGATAGCCTTCTCCTTTGTCGCTTATCTGCTGAACATTACCTTTGATCTTAGGTCTGAACAAAGACTTCTCTAACAATCCTTTAGGAAAAATGGTGTCCTGGATTGTTGAGGCCTTTTTTTGCTTCCAATCTATACCTTGAGCCATCGTTTTATATTACTGGGTTTAAATTGAAATGCAATATTATGAAAATTTAATTTTCTGTCTATAATAGAAATATGAATAAAAAAATAGAGAAAATATTCTTTTTAATCTTATTTTTGACTATTTTGGGTATTATGGCCTATTCATTATACAAAATACCTAGTCTAGCGAATTAGATTTAGTTTTTTCCATACCAATAGTCTTTGCACATTTTCCAAATTTCGCTTCGACCTTTAGAGGTTTTGAGTTTGACTATTATATCTAGGGTAAAAGCGTAGTATCTTCGTAATTTTGCTCTACCTTCCGGAAACGTGCTTAGATACAAAGCATAAAGAAGAAGGATTGGTGACAATATAGGAATAGCAAAAGGTAACGAAAGTATAAATATTATCGCTCTATTGATTGTTTTTTTAAACTTTTCAGACATAAGCTAAATATTAAACTCAAGCTGCATGTTTTTGCTGTCTTCAGTTTTTTCTTTAGATGCTTTGGATTTAGATATAGTGCCAGTTTCGTTTTTAAACATAGCGCAAATATGTGAATTTTTGTCCAGCCAATTTTCATATTTGATGTAATCAGGCATCATCTCTTCGACTTTGTTCCAATAGTTGTTTGAATGATCTCTTATCATTATGTGAGCAAGTTCGTGAACTACAAGATAGGTTATTACTTCAAGAGGAACAAGGATTGCTCTCCAACTAAAATTTAAACTTCCATTTCCGGTACATGAGCCCCATTGAGAATAAGCATTTGTAATTATAATTTTCTCGTATCCTATATTGTAAAGCTTAGAGTACCTGTCTGTTATTTCAGTTATATGCTCTTTAGCTTTCTCTTTATACCAGTCGATAAAAATTTTATTGGCAAATTTTAAATATGAACTAGATAAGTAGAAAACTCCTTCCGTGTAATGCAATGGTATTGATTGATTACTTACGATTCTCAAAGGTCTCTCTTTGCCTTGAAATAAGAACTTCTCTCCTTCCTCGTATTTCTTATGTAAATCGTTTAGGTATCTAACTTTTGCAATCTGTTGTGTTCTTAATAGATAGAATTTTTTTGAGTCTAAAAACTCCTGTATTGACTCCATAGTCTCGTCCGTAGGAGCTCTTACAATAATATAACCTTCTACAGAAATCTGTACTTCTAGGTTTTTTCTATCAGATCTTATGATTTGGTCAATTTTGACTGACATTTTAGGTCACTATAACACATAAAATATGGAAAAATCAAAAAAAATAACAATAATTATGGATATTTATATCAAGAGATTATCATGAAAACAACGGTTAGGAGTACTCCGAAAACTAATCCAACTATTGTTCCTGAGAGTAATTCTTGTTGTTCTCTGGATAAGGATGGAGGTTTCGGAAATTTGTCAGTATCTAAGTATTCAAATAATCCTATATGAGAAAAAATCAATATGCCTGGTACAGAAAAAGCAACTAACAACATTACCAATTTTCCAATTAGAGGCACAGTTTCATAGAAATGTAAATCAGAACTTAGGGCTAAGCTAGGGCAAGCAATAACTAATACTAGTATCAAAAAGATGTTCTGTCTCATATAAGTATGTTGAATTATAATTACAAATATAGGAAAATCAACATATGCCATCTTGCTATCTCCAAATCTATGAAAATTTAAAAGATGTTGAAGATAGAGACTATTGGAAAGAATATATAGATTTTTACGAAGATTACTGGGGTGGTCCAACGTCTCCATATGGAGTATGGTTTGGGAATGAATACTCAGTCTTTCAAGATTCGATTGCTGATCATTTATCTTTAGAAAAAAAAGATTTAAAAGAATGTTTATTTGTTAAAGATAATGAAAATTATTATTTATGTCCAAATGGTATAAAAAAGGGGGATGCGCCCTATTCTCTTCTTGTTAACAATGTTGTTCCAATTCATTGGTTCTTTCTTTTTGCAGAAAATCAAAAAAAGGTTTTTAAGACACATTGGGGATTTGGCGCTATTCATTACACTAGCAATCTTAGATCAATAGACAAGATGATTAAAGACTTTACAAAACTTAGAAAATCAGTGGGAGATGAGATCGAAAATCTTTCCAGGTTTTTTAATACAATAGGAGATGATTTAACTCAAATTATAGACTGGTCTAATGAATTCTCACAAGAAAGCAAAATTATTCTAAATTATGGTGACCTTTTAATTTCGTTCCCTCCTAATACATTAGATAAAGAAGACTCAGTAAAAATAGTATCGGATTTCAAATATGCGATAAAGAAAAATCAGTATACAGAAGCACTTGCTCTAGTTGAGTTTCTAATCAATAGATGGTCCAAAATAGAATTTGCAAATCAAAAAGATATCAACAAATCAACTAATTAATTTCTCAATTGTTTTCATCGGTATCAATTTAGGTGGTACTAAAAGATGGTCTTCGTTCTTTACAAAATCATTTTTAAATTCGAGGCTCCATTTATAACTTAAAAAATACTGCGTTATATTAAGTGTTAACTCACGTAGGTTTCTAATCTTTGACCATTCGTCAATTTTACTCTCAAGAGGTATGATTCTTGCTTTTCCTGGATGAAACAAAGTTCTGAGTGCAAAGTTTCTTTCTTCAACCGACCTGGGTTTTAACTCTTTGCGCATATCTGACAACATTTTATAAATATACTTATATGTACCGGAAATATGTTCTTTGCTGAAAGGTATAGAGTTTTTAGATTTTTTATTTAAATGATAATCACCCAAACCTAAAGCAAATTCTTTCAGACTTGCTTTATCTTCTTTGTTTGGATACTTAGATTGTAACGCCCATGCAATCACTTGCAATCTAACTGTAGGGTGATCAAGAACACATGGATGCTCTTTAATTGCTAGAGCTAGCTGTAAAGGTTTTTTCGTTAGCTGGAAATCTTTAAAATACTTACAGAAAAAAAGCCAAGACAAGATTCCTGTTTTACCTTCATGAACTTGTTCTACAAACTTCTTAATCTCAACAAAGAATCTTTCCGTTAATATTTCTCCATCTATCCATGCATCATTTTTTTTCTTAGATTTCATAAATTAAATTTTAACACAAAAGACGAAGTATAAAATTTATATAAGCTTCATTCTTACTGAGATAGATTGGAATGTAGTTCTATATTTATTTGCAAGAATATGTAAAACAATTTTATCAATAGTATCAACTTCTTCCCAATCTTTTGCAGCAACAACTCCTGTATATGGTGCAAAAGACTTGCTGTAGATAGAGGCAAAATCACTTAGTGCTTCATCAATCGAAATCGGGTTAATATGATTTAAGAAAAAGATTTCTTTACTATTTTTAGCTTTCTTAGAATCAATATAATTTGGGTAATATTTTATAAAAAATCTTTCTAGCTTATTTTTTAAAGAATTAAATTCTGACAACAATTTAGCATCTGAAGGAAATCCTTCAGCATCTAATCCAAAATAAACTAGTTTCGAAGCAGATCCTGATGAAGCAGCATTGAATATAGCTTTTAACCAATTTTTAGCTTTATTCCATCTCTCAAAATTCTTTTTTGATTTTAAGGCTGTTTTAGAATCTTCCAGTTCATTTAAAACAGAATGTAATAAATTAATTACTACTTTAACTTTAGATTCTCTCTCAATTGTTAAGTCATCTTTCCATCCTTTCACGTAATTTTCATCATAAAGGATTCTCGGTTCTAATTTAATCTGGTTAACGATATTTTCTAAAAGTACTGTTTCTTTGAGTATATCGGGATAGTACTTTTCCTTAAAATACTCCACACTTACAGCAATATCTTCTATGTTTGATATTTTTGTTGTCAGCTTTTTCTTCATTATAAACTAGGTTTTATCATTTTTTTTGGATTTAAAATATCATCCGCTTTCTTTTTTTCTAAAATATTTTCTTCATAAACTATATCTCTAACAGACTTTCCTTCAGCAAAAGCTTTTTTTGCAACAGCGGCAGCTTTGTCGTATCCAATAACTGGAGCTAGACTTGTGCACATCGCCAAGCTATCTTCTATGAAACTCTCACACTTCTTAGAGTCGGCTTTAATTCCTGAAATGCAGTCGTTAGCAAAAACTTTTGATGAACTAGACAGAAGCTCGATTGATTCGAGAATATTGTGAGCCATTACAGGCATCATTACATTAAGTTCAAAATTGCCTGATTGGCCTGCGATTGAGACTGTAACATCATTACCTATTACTTGTGCACAGACCTGAGTTAACGACTCTGCAAGAACTGGATTGACTTTGCCGGGCATTATCGAAGATCCTGGTTGAATAGCTGGTAAAATTATTTCTCCAAGACCGCACCTTGGTCCGCTTCCAAGCCATCTAATATCATTACCTATCTTCATTAAAGAAGTAGCTAATGTTTTCAAGGAAGAGCTAGTTAAAACTAGTGCATCCTTAGATGCTTGGGATTCAAAATGATTTGGAGCTTCTTTAAACTTGATACCAATTTTTGTTGATATTTCTTTTGAAATTCTCTGAGCGAATTTGGGGTGAGAATTTATACCAGTACCAACAGCAGTTCCACCTTGTGCCAATTCTCTAAGTGAATCAGAAGATTGGACAATGAAATTTATCGATTTTCCTACCATCGTGGCATAACCAGAAAATTCTTGGCCCAAAGTTATGGGAGTAGCATCTTGCAAATGAGTTCTTCCAATCTTGAAAATATTTTTAAACTTATTTGATTTTTTGTTTAATTCTTTTTCAAGAATTTTTAAGTTAGGAATCAAGTGCGTGATAATCAGTTTTAATGAGGATATATGCATTGCTGTAGGTATTACGTCATTGCTTGATTGGCATAAATTTACATGGTCATTTGGGTGAATTTTGGCTTTGCCTTTGTAGTACCTGTTAGCAAGTGTAGCGATTACCTCGTTGGCATTCATATTAGTTGATGTGCCAGAACCAGTTTGGAAAATATCAACCACAAATTCAGAGTCATGGTCTCCTTTTATTACTTCATTTGCTGCTTTCATTATTGCACTAGCAATAGAAGGTGACAACAATTTTAAATCTTTATTAGTTTTAGCAGCTGAAAACTTTATAACCCCAAGTGCTTCAATGAATGGTCTTTTAAACTTTAAATCACTTATAGGAAAGTTCTCTACCGCTCTTGCAGTTTGAGCTGCATAAAGCGATTTCTTTGGAACTTTCATCTTTCCCATTGAGTCTGATTCTATTCTAAAAACTTTTTTTGGCATAAAGCAACATCCTTACTGGAAGTGAAGATACTTTAATTTTAACTTATTGTGATAAACTTTAATAATTATTTTTTTTTATTATAATAGTTTGTGGAGAATGAAATGAGTAATGTTGTAGAAATAAATGATATCGATTTTGATAAAGAAGTAATAGAATCTGAAGTCCCAGTTCTTGTAGATTTTTGGGCACCTTGGTGTGGACCCTGCAAAGCTCTTGCCCCGACCTTAGACGAGATATCTAAAGACAACGAAGGGAAAATTAAAATAGTTAAGATCAATGTTGATGACAACAAAGAAATAGCTGTTAAATTTGGCATACAAAGTATCCCGACTATGCTTATTTTCATAAAAGGAGAGTTAAAAGAACAGATAGTAGGCTCTCTCCCCAAGAATCAAATTGAAAAAACTCTTATGGATCTCATATAATGCCTAAATACATAATGCTAAGCAATCTAACAGACGAAGGCAGAAAGACGGTTAAAATGCGTCCTGAGCGGATTAAAGAAGTAAACGATGAAATAGAAAAGATGGGGGCAAAAGTCCTTGAGCAATATGCTGTTCTAGGTGAATATGATTTTATAAATATATTGGAAGCTCCAAACAACGAAACAATTTCAAAGGTCTCAATCGAATTAGGATCTAGAGGAACAATTCAATTCATAACTTTAGCAGCTATGCCTATAGAAGACCTTGAAACATCTTTAGCCACAGATTGACTAAGTTAGATTTAATTGAACGGAAAAACTAAATCTGCGGTTATACCATTATGAACATATTTTTTTATATTTCCTGAATTTGGAATGATGATACCGAAACCAACATTGAAGTTCTTTTGGATTCTCAAGTTCAAAGAAGATAAAGCATCTAATGGCTTATTATCCTCTGTTATTTGATTAATTATTTTAAAATCATAAGATATCAGATAAGTTGAATTATTTGATCTAAATAAACTGACTTTGCCATCATATACAAGAAAATTTTCCTCTCTTTCTCCACTATAATCATCTGAATTAAAGAAGCTTTCAATAGAGGTCCCAAAACTAAAGTATTTAGTGTTAATCTCGACACCTGAAGTAAGAACAGTAACATCATGAAGAGTGTCTTTTAAAAAAAGTGAATTGGAATATAATTTTTCTAATCTATTTTTAGAGTCATCCCATATAGTTGAAGTAGGAAAATTTAAACTTAATATTCCCGAAAATTTTAATTTAGAACTTGCGTATATTAATTTTTTGAATCCGGATTTCATGTTCCCTATCTCAAAACCATTATCTACAACTTCATAACTTTTATCATTTCCATCATAAGCGCCCGCCCATGGGAACGATAAAAATAGGCTAAAGTCTTTTGAATTATTTGCAAATTCCATATCAACAAAATAAAAAATATCCGATCCTCCTCCTCTATACTGCTTAACATCAAAAAAATATGTTCGGAGTCTGAATAAATTTCTATATGATCCGTTATTGTTTAGAAAATTGTAATCGTAATCTAAATCATCTTCCTCCGAATATTTAAAGGGCTTGTATATCATAAAAGTTCCAGTTATAGGATTAAAAAAACCAGCGTCTCCTTCATTAAGAAAAATTTTTGCTGGGTTGATAATATAAGAAAGTGTTCTCGCTAATCGGCTTGATGACTGTTCTAACTTCTTATTTGTTTTTTCAAAATATATGCCTAATGGTATTCCGAGTCCAGGAGTAACTAGCAAATCTATAATAGAAGGTTTTTCAACTGTTCCTTCTATAGCAAACTCCCACAATGAACTTTGGAGAACTGTTCCTAAATATGCCTGATTGTCATTGTATCCTAGGTCCTTATATATTTGGTAATAAAGTGCTCCAAAATATGGGTGATATATGTAATTAGTAGCAAAACCATCTCCATCGTTCCATTCCGGATTCATTATATTTTTTTTCCATTTCTTTGCACTTGTATCAAAAATCTTACTATCTTTGTTTCTAACATAAAGGATCCTTCCTCCCCACATAAAATAATGAATATTAAGTGAATCCTCTATAAAGCTCTTGTTTTCTTTACTTATAAAACTCTTTTCGTCTTTATTTGATTGGACTTCAGAATAAAGGGATAAAGTTGTACATATAAAAATGATAATTATTTTCCGTATATTCATCACAATCACTTTAGACCTGTTAACATTTTAGAAACTCTGTTATCCCAAGTAAAACTCTTGGAAAGCTCAAAAGCATTATTAGAAAGTTTATTTCCTATCTCTGGATCTTTCAATAAAAGATTAATGGATTCTTGAAGATCTTCATATGAATCTGGGTTTATTAATAAAGCATTGGAACGATTTTTTAATATATTTGCAAATGATGGTAGATTTGAAGCGACAATTGGCTTCCTTGCAGATAGGTACTCAAACAACTTAATGGGCGAAGAGTAGTCTGTAGCGATTTTATTTCCTTTAATTGTAAAATGTTCATCATAAGGAATTAACAATATATCTGAGACCATAAGATAATTTGGAATATCGGTATGCGGTACATGGTCAGTAAAAATAAGATTTTTCTGTCCATCAGATATTGACTGCTTATATATTTTATTATCTTCTTTTTCTCCCCCTACAACTAAAAAATAAATGTTTCTATAATCTTTTGCTAGCCTCACAATCTTTTCTATACCCCTACCAGGATAAGTATTTCCTATGTATGAAATAATTTTTGATTCAGTCGGTATATTTAAACTAGCTTTAAATTCTTCAGGCCCTTTACTTGGTACAAAATCTAAAAGATTAACTCCATTGTTAAGAACCTGAAATTTATCTATACCTGTTTTATTAATTGAATCTAGCGTGCCTTGGGAATTGCAAACTATTTTGACAATATTCTTTGATTTGATAAATCTTTTAACTGCTAGAACTGAAAACAGATTAACAGGAGGATGGTGTATATCAACGATAATATTTTTTCTAATATAAGAAGCCATAAAAGCGAAGGTGATGTTTCTTGTAACAATATAATCATAATCATTAAAAAAAATGCTTTTGAAAAAAGAAACTACTCCATGAAGAAAATGTCTCTTGGGTCCTTTTCCAAAGCCTATACAAGAATTTATTTTAAAAGTTTTGTTTACACCATAAAAAGAGAAAAAGTCGTCTATACAATCTGACGCAAGTGGAATCATAAGTGTAACCTCATTCCCTAATTTAGAAAAAGCTTCACACATTCTAGCAACATGTATAGAGCTAGCACCTTCTGTGAAAACCTCCGGACTGCCTATGTAATATATTTTCATTATTAATATATTATTGATTAATTGATTAATAAACAATATTTAATTAAGATTTGGTATTGTATAGAAAATGAAAATTGTTAAAGGCTTTAGAGACATCACACCTTTTGGAAAGAATCTTATAGAGAATTCTTCTTACTGGAACTATATAGCAAGAGTCCTAAAAGATAGTATGTCTATATATAATTACTCTGAAATTATTACTCCAGTATTAGAAAATACATCCATTTTTAAATCAGGAATTGGATCTGATACAGATATAGTCTCAAAAGAAATGTATGAGTTTTCTTTAAAGAAAGATGATGAAGATGGTTTGTCTTATTGCCTAAGGCCAGAAGGGACAGCTCCTATTGTTAGAAGTTATATTGAAAATTCTTTATACAAATTAAAAAAAATTAATAAACTTTTCTATCTTGGCCCGATGTTTAGATACGAAAGATCACAAAAAGGTAGATACAGGCTATTTCACCAAGTTGGAGTTGAGCTGCTTGGTTCTAATGAAATTTATCATGAAATTGAAGTTTTGCATTTAGCAAAGGATATATTAGAAAGAGTTGGGATTGATGATTATTCTTTTCAAATTAATACAATTGGAGATTCTGAATCATTAAAGAAAATTTCAGCTGCAATTAAAGAATTAGGTAAAAAGCATAAGCAATCTATTAACAAATTAGATTTAGAAATTCTTGATAGAAATCCATTAAGATTCCTCGACAAAGCAATTCACAAATATAATTTTGAGAATATACCCAAAACTTCTGATTATATATCTAAAGCGTCCTCAAAAAGATTCGATGACTTAAAAAAGACTTTAGATGTTTTGAATTTTCCTTATAAAGTAAATGACCAACTAGTTAGAGGTATCGATTATTATAATGATTTTGTTTTCGAGGCAACTTCATCTAGTCTTGGTTCACATGATGCTATTCTTGCTGGTGGAAGATATGATCAACTAGTTGAAAATCTTGGGGGACCTCCTACTAAAGCTATAGGTTTTGCTGCAGGTATCGAAAGAATGATTCTTTTGTTAGAAAACCAAACAGATAAATCTGAAGAGTCCTTGGGGTTAGAAGAATTAGATTTTTATGTAGCCTATCAAGATTCAAAATATATTGAATATTCTTTTAAAATTGCAACTCTATTGAGAAAAAATGGTTTTAAGGTTGAGTTGGAATATGACTCCAAAAGTTTCATTAAACAAATGAAAACTGCGAACAAGCTTTCTTGTCAATTTGTTGCTATAATTGGTGAAGATGAATTTAAAAATTCTTCGGTAAGAATTAAAATAATGTCTTCTGGTGAAGAGAAAATAGTGGGTTTGGATTCAAAGTTTATAGACGTTCTAATAGAAGAGATAATATCTTCATTAAGTTGATTGATACATTCTAGACAAATCCCTTTTTGAGTTTAAAGAAATGGCAAGAAACAAATTTTTTTATGGTTGGATAGTAGTTATAGCTGCTGTTCTGCTGGTATTCTTGGATGGATTGTTGCTGTATTCCTTTGGAATTCTTTTACCTTCCATACAAGAAAAATATGACCTAACAAAAGCTGTTGTAAATTCAATTTTTTCTGTAAGGTGCTTGGTCTTTGCAGTTTCTATGATTGTGTTTGGTAGGCTTATAGATAAGCATAAACCTGAAAAAATCATTTTTATTGGTGGTGTTATCACAGCATTAGGTCTTCTTTTTACAGCCTACTCGGATACAAAAATTACTCTTTTTTTAAATTATGCAGTACTTCCAGGTATAGGTGATGGTGCGTTCTATATACCAGCTGTTGCAATAGCACAAAGATGGTTCAACAAGAGAAGAGATTTCGTAGTTGGGATTATTACAGCAGGTGTGCCAATAAGTGGACTGATTATTAATCCTTTATCGGCTTACATATTAGAGACAAGTTCCTTGGAATCAACCCTTATGGTTTTAGCTCTAATAACATTCACACTTTCTTTTTCAGCATTTTTAATGAAAGAAAATCCTGAGCAATTAGGTTTGCAACCTTACGGTGGACCTTTCTTGAATGACAAAGATCCTTCTCTCACTGAATGGACAACTGCTGAAGCAATAAGGACTGATGCTTTTCCTATACTTTACATTTTAATGTTTTTTGGAATGCTTGCATTCTTAATGGTCGTTACACTTCAGTTTGATTACGCAATAAATAACAATTTAGACCTTTTATCGTCCTCTATTGCGCCAGCATCAATAGCAGCTGGTAGTTTTCTTGGTAGGTTGGTTACGGGCTATCTGGCAGATTTTGTAGACAGGAACAAGATTCTTTTCTCTGTTTTTCTTGGTCAATCCTTATCAATACTAATTATCTTGAATGCTAACACTATATATGACTATGCAATGTTTGGAATATTATTTGGTTTTTGCTATGGAGGATGGATACCAATTTTTCCTAGTCTATTAAAAGATTTCTATGGAAAAACTAATGCCGGGCAAATTTTTGGAGTTTTTGGAACTGGATTTTCATTATCAGCCCTAATTGGACCTCCACTTGCAGGTTATTTAGTTGATCAGTTCAATACATATCAATATGGTTTCTATATTTCCATAACAGTCTGCTTGATTGGCGCTTTTATGGCACTTACAATAAAAAAACCTTCAAAATAGTTTTTTTAATTTATACTTCTTATATGTTTGGATTAGGATTTACCGAAATACTTTTCGTTCTTATTGTTTTTATATTACTCTTCGGACCTGATGAAGTTCCAAAAATTGCTAAAAGCTGTAGCAAATTCTATAGAGATGTTTTAAATATTAAAGAAGACTTCAATCAATCAGTTAATGACGAAATTAATGACATCAAAAAAATTGTAAAAAAATAATTAAATATCTAAATTGGTTACATTTAAAGCATTGTTTTCGATAATTTTTTTTCTTGGTTCAACTTGGTCTCCCATTAAATCCTCGAATAGTTGTTTCTCGTCTCCGTCTTTCTCGATATCTTCTATGTCAGCCATGTTGACAGATCTAAGGATTCTTAAAGAAGGATCTAGTGTGGTTTCCCAAAGCTGATCCGGGTTCATCTCGCCTAATCCTTTATATCTTTGAATGTTATAACCCTTTTTTCCAATATCTATAAAGGCATTTAATAATGAATCAAGATTTTCTGTTACATAAGACTCTCCTGATTTGGTTTTGAAATTAAATGGAAATTTTAATTTCTTCAAACTACTTGTGTATTCATCTAAGCACTTCTTGAAAACTGGAGATTTTAGTAGTTCCTCACTTAATTCAGCTTTAGACGTTTTGCCTTTTGATTTTAGAGAAACAATTAGTGATTTTTCGGTCTTTTTTGACTCCTCAATGACAAATTTAGATAAGGGGTTCTTCTTTTCATATTCTTTTAAAGCTTTTTGAAGAGGAGACTTAATTTTTGATAAATTAATACTAGTAGTATTGGAAAATAAATTAATAGCTATATTAATAATTTTTGAATCATGTCCTTGCCTCTCAATTAACTTAAGAATAGTTTGATACCTTCTATAATGTCCAATATTTTTAAGTAAATCTGATGATGAGATTTTATTCTTTTTTAAGCTTTCTTCGGATATAAGCTCGTTCACTGAATTCTCTAAAATAAGATTATCCAATTCTGACTCGTCTTGCACGTAAGTTTCTTTACTTCCTTTTTTAATTTTAAACAATGGTGGTTGTGCAATATATAATTTCTTTTGTCTAATAATTTCTTTGTAATGGTTATAGAAAAAAGTAAGCAGCAAGGTTCGGATATGCGACCCATCAACATCTGCATCAGTCATCAAAATAATTTTTCCATATCTTAATTTAGAAATATCCAGTGACTCTTCTTCTGCATTCGTATCGTTGGGCGCTCCAACACCCATAGCAGTAATCAAGGTTCCAATCTCATCATTTCCCAGTACTTTATCTAGTCTTGCTTTCTGCACATTTATCACTTTCCCCTTTAAAGGAAGGACGGCTTGTGTTTTTCTATCGCGCCCTTGTTTTGCTGATCCTCCTGCCGACTCACCTTCTACAATAAATAACTCTGATTTATCAGGATCCTTTTCTTGGCAATCAGCTAGCTTTCCTGGCAGAGATCCTAAATCAAGAGCTCCCTTTCTTCTAGTTAAATCCCTTGCTTTTCTTGCAGCCTCTCTTGCTTTAGCAGCATCAATAGTTTTATTGATTATTTTTTTTGCATGTGATGGATTCTTTTCAAAATAGTCTCCTAGCGAGTCATTAAGTAGAGACTCTACTATTCCGGATGTTTCTGAATTACCTAGCTTTGTTTTTGTTTGTCCTTCGAATTTTGGCTCTGGGACTTTGATAGATACTACCGCAGTTAGACCTTCTCTTGTATCATCTCCCATTATTTGCACATTGCCATTTTTAATAATATTGTATTCTTTTGCGTATTTGTTAATTGATCTTGTTAGTGCACTTCTAAAACCACTAAGATGAGTTCCACCTTCGATAGTATTTATATTGTTTACATATGAATAAATAGTCTCTGAATATCCTTCATTGTATTGAATAGCTATCTCAACAATGTTTTTGTCTTTACTGCCTGACACAAAAATTGGCTTAGAGTTTATGGTTTTCTTACCATGATTAAGATGTTCAACAAATGAAGTGATCCCTCCTTTGTAATGATAAGTTTCTGTTTCTAATGTTCTATCATCGTTCAAAGTTATCTTTAGACCAGCATTTAGAAAAGCGAGCTCTCTAGTTCTATTGCAAAGATATTTAAAATCAAATTTTGGTTCAAAATCGTAGCTTCCTTTAGTATTAATAACTGGTTGGAAAATTTTTATATCTGGCTTAAAAGTAATCTTGGTGCCTGTTTTTTTTGATTTACCTGTTGGAGTAAGCTTAGAAACGACTTTTCCTTCTTCATACCTTTGTTTCCATAATTTTCCATCTCTCGCTATTTCGACTTCAAGATATTCGGAAAGGAAGTTAACAACTGTTACACCTACACCATGTAAACCTCCTGAGACAGCATAAGTTTTGGAATCAAACTTTCCGCCGGCATGCAGAGTAGTAAGAATCACTTCAACCGCTGGTTTCTTCTTTTGTGGATGCTTGTCAACGGGAATACCTCTTCCGTTATCTTCCAAAGTAATGCTCTCGTCTTTGTTGATAGTTAAAGATATTAAATCACAATAACCAGCTAAAGCTTCGTCAACACAATTATCCAAAACCTCAACAACAAGATGGTGAAATCCGCGTTTCACTACATCGCCAATATACATTCCAGGGCGCTTTCTTACGGCTTCCAAGCCTTCCAAGGCCTGAATAGACTTAGCACTATATTGACTTTTAGGAGAGGTTTTTTCTGCCACTGACATAAAGGTTATCTGAATTCTAACATGAGACTATTTTAATTAAAGTCTAATCTTTCATGCGCGGTAAAGTAATTCCAGTCTGACTTTGGTATTTTCCTTTTTTGTCAGCATATGAAACTTCACATTCTTCGTCACTCTCAAAAAACAAGACCTGAGCAATTCCTTCGTTGGCATAAATCTTTGCAGGAAGAGGTGTGGTATTTGAAATTTCAAGAGTAACATATCCCTCCCATTCAGGTTCAAAAGGGGTGACATTTACAATTATGCCACATCTAGCATAAGTTGATTTGCCAACACATACAGTAATTGTACTTCTAGGAATTCTAAAAAACTCTACCGTTCTGGCTAAAGCAAAAGAGTTAGGTGGAATAATGCACTCCTTATCAACTATTGTGACAAACGATTTTTCATCAAAACTTTTGGGATCAACAACTGTGTTAAATACATCAGTAAAAACTTTGAATTCGTCACTTACTCTTATATCGTAACCATATGCGGAAACACCGTAAGAAATTGCACCTTCTGTAGTTTGTTTGTCAACAAATGGCTCTATCATACCGTGCTCTAAAGCCATTTTTCTTATCCAATGATCTGGTTTTATACTCATAATAACCTCCTGATTTTAAAATTGACTAAGAAACTGTAAATCGTTTTGGTAGAAATATCTAATATCTGTAATTCCATGTTTAATCATAGCCAATCTTTCGATTCCGACACCGAATGCAATTCCAGCGAATTCATCTGAGTCATAGCCAACAAACTCGAAAACTTTTGGATTAACCATTCCGCAGCCCAAAACTTCCATCCATGTTTTCGTCCCAGATTTATCTATCCATTCAATATCTAATTCTGCACTTGGCTCTGTAAAAGGAAAATAACTTGGTCTAAACCTAATATTAATGTCCTTGCCAAAAAATCTAGATGAAAACTCTATCAATATCCCTTTTAAATCAGCAAATGTTACTTCTTTATCAATTAATAAACCTTCAACTTGATGAAACATAGGTGTATGAGTAACGTCACTATCACATCTATAAACCTTTCCTGGTGAAATAATTTTTATTGGTGGCTCATTTTTTTCCATCACTCTTATTTGCATTGGTGAAGTATGAGTTCGCAGCAATTGATTTTTCTCAAGATAAAAAGTATCTTGCATGTCTCTAGCTGGATGATCCTTTGGTATATTCAAAGATTCGAAATTGTAATAATCTGTTTCAATTTCTGGTCCTTCTACAATCTCGAAACCAAAATCAGCAAAAATTCCTATGACTTCCGTGAGGACTTGAGATATTGGATGAACGCTACCATAATTTGTTCCTCTAGAAGGAAGAGTTATGTCAATTTTCTCTTCTTTTAGTTTGCTGTTAATGTAGTCGTTTCTAATCTGTTTAAACTTTTCATCTATGAGTGCTTCGATTTGTTTCTTTAAAATATTTATTTTTTGTCCTTCGACTTTCTTCTTTTCGATTGATAAGTCCTTTAAAGTAGTAGTCATAGTTGTTATTTGACCTTTTTTTCCTAAATATTTTGATTTGATATTTAGAAGTTCGTTTTCAGTAGAAATATTATTTAGATCGATTTTAAGTTTTTCTATGTGATTATCAGGCATTCTTTTTTATTTTACCTCGGGACAAGAAATACATAATATAAGGTGCAAAAAGAATTGATGAATATGTACCAATCGTGACACCAATAATCATAATAAGTGCAAAATCTTCAATTTCAACACCTCCAAAGAAAAACAAAGGTACCAATACTATAAGGACAGTAATTACTGTTAAAACCGTACGAGACAAAGTCTGATAAATACTTACGTCGATAAGTTCGTTTAATGGAAGCTTGGTGATCTTAATGTTCTCCCTCACCCTATCAAAAATGACAATAGTGTCATTAACAGAATAGCCTATTACTGTTAATAGTGCCGCTATAGTAGCTAGACTAATTTCAATATTTAAATATGTTACTAAAGTAGTAGTAATTATAAAATCATGAAATAGTGCCATTACTGCAGCAAGTGCAAAGCCAAAACTAAACCTTATAAACACATATATAAGAATTGCAATTGATCCAAAAATTATCGAGTATATACCGTTTTTTATTAGTTCTTTCCCTACTTTCGGACCTATAAAATCAATCCTTTTAATTGAATATGAACCGGGCGAAAAATTCTGATCAACAACTGACTTGAAATTGTCTTTGTATGTAGACAATCCTGAAACATTGGCATCTTCATTTATTGGTAGTCTGATTAGAAATTCGTTTTCATCTTTTTCTCCATACTTTTGTATTGAAATATTTTCAAAGCCTGAGATTGAAAAAATGCCTCTTATCTTATCAATTTCTACCTTATCTTCAAAGCTAACGACAACCTCTGTTCCTCCCATGAACTCTATTCCGTAACTTAGTCCTTGTTTGTTGATCTGATAAAAACTCAGAACAATAAAAAAGAGTGAAACAAAAAATGTTATTTTCATAGCATTAAAAAAACTAAACTTCATTTTTTCCACCTGATAAAGATTCTGGATTTATAAGATGCCTTGTCAAAACTCTAGTAAAAACTATATTAGAAAATATTGTTGAAAAAATACCTATCGAAAGAGTGACTGCGAAACCTTTAATTGGACCATCTCCGAGTAGAAACATGCAAATAGAAGCAATTAGAGTTGTAAAGTTCGCATCAAGAATTGTTGACAAAGATTTCTCAAAACCTGCTTCTATACTTGCTGCTTTATCTTTCCCTTTTGCAAGCTCTTCTTTAATTCTTTCATAAATTATAATATTTCCATCAACAGCCATCCCCAAAGTTAAAACTAATCCTGCAATTCCAGGGAAAGTTAAGGTGACACCAAAGACGGAAAGCAACCCGAAAATTGTAACGAAATTAAAAATTAGTGCTAGATTACATACAATTCCAAGCCTCCTATAATAAAGGATAATAAAAATAAATATAAAAATTGAGGCGAACAGCATAGAAGTCTGTCCTTTACTAATTGAATCTGAACCTAGTGATGGGCCTATGGTTTTCTCCTGCATAATCGAAACAGGAATGGGGAGAGACCCTGATTTTAAAACTATTGCTATATCATTAGCCTGCTCAAAAGAAAAGTTTCCTGTTATGCTTCCTCGACTAAATATCTGATCTTGAACAACAGGTGCGGATTTAACCTTCCCATCAAGTACTATTGCTATCCTGTTTCCAACATTGTCCTTGGTTAGCTGAGAAAATATTTTAGTCCCTTCCGCATTTAGCCTAAATGCAACATAAGCTCTATTAAGTTCATCATAAGCAACAGAAGCATCTGTAATCGAAGAGCCCCTTAACGGAGATGTACTTTTTGTAATAATAAAATCCTTTTCTTTAGGATTATCCTGCGTCTGATAAATCGAGAAACTATTTTTATTATCTTTCAGTTTATATTTAGAAATAAGAAATTCTTTGCTTGGAGATTGCTCAATAACAGGTTTAAACTCCAGCATTGCAGTTTTCGATATTATGCCTAATATTCTTTCTCTTTCACGAGAATCCACTCCTGGTATTTGAATTACAATTCTGTCTTGCCCCGACAACTGCACTGATGACTCTACGACACCAAATTGATCAATACGATTAGAGAGAACATCTTTAACCTGGGATAAAAGTTTTTTCTTTGTATCTGATATGAATTCATCTGATAGTTTGATTGTTACTAAATTCTCAGATTGGCTCATTATGTAAGAGGATTTTTTAGATAATAATTCATAAGCATTTTTTGCGCTCTTTTGATCATAAAAATTAATTTTTATCTCATTATTGCTAGATGAAGTACCTCTAAGAAGAATATTTTTGTCTAAAATTGAATCTTTAATTCTTTGCTCTTCTTTTGAAGAAATAATTGATTCCGAAATATTTTCATCTAAACCCATAACAACAAATACTCCGCCTCTTAAATCAAGACCCAAATTAATTTTCTTTTCAGGGAAAACAAATTTCCACCATTCTGGCAATTTATTAAAGTTAAAAGTTGGATAGATGAAAGCTAAAGATAGTAAGAATACTATCAAGGATAAAAGTCGGAATATTTTCAATCTGTTCATAATTCGTTAACTCTTATTCTTAGGCGTATCAGTGATTGAGCTAATAAATTCTTTTTTAATTTTAATATTAACTCCTTTTGAAATCTCAATTGTCAAAATATCTCCGTCATGCATATCTAATATTTTTCCAATTATTCCACCACTTGTTAGGATCTGATCTCCTTTCTTAAGTGAGTTTAGCATCCCTTCTCTTTCTTTTTGTTGTTTGCCTTGAGGTCTAATAATAAGAAAATAAAAAATGACTATAATAAGAGCAAAGGGCAAGAATGGTCCCACGATACCCAGCAATCCTGCATCTCCTTCTGATGGCGGTGGTGCGCAAGATACTAAAAACAACATGCATCCTATATATATAAATAATATTTTTTTAATTTTCTTCATTTTGATACTCCTTAAAAAAGTTTTCTTTAAAATCTACAAAAGTCCCTTCTTTGATCGATTGTTTAATAGAATTAATCAATTGATTGTAAAAGTAAAGGTTGGATAATGACATCAGAGATAACGCAGCAATTTCTTTAGACAAATATAAATGTCTTATATAGCCAATAGAATAATTCTCGCATACATAGCAATTACAATTTGGATCAATAGGGTTGTCTGACATTGAATAAACCTTATTCTTTATATTGATTTTACCTCTTGATGTGAAGAGTGTACCATTTCTTGCGTTCCTTGTAGGTACTACACAGTCAAATATATCAACACCCATAGCAACAGAATTAACTATATCCTCAGGTTTTCCTATGCCCATAGAATATCTGGGTTTATCTTTAGGAAGCAAGGAGCATGTATAATCCGTTATTTCGTATATCAAATCTTGGTGTTCTCCTAACCCAAGTCCTCCAATAGCATAACCATCAAAACCAATCTCGTTCATATGTTCTGCTGATAATTTTCTCAAGTCTTTGTATGTTCCACCTTGTACGATACCAAATAGTAGATTAGAACTTTGTTTTGACTCCTTACATCTTATCGCCCAATCCCGTGTTCTATTTATCGAATTAATCATCATATTGTATTCAGAATCAGATTTTGGACAGTCATCGAGTATCATCATAATATCTGAGTCTAATGCTTCTTGGATATCGATTGAAAGCTCAGGAGTTATTAGATGGTTCGTTCCATCAATAAAAGATTTAAAATGTACTCCATGATCTTCAATCTTAGCAGAGGAAGACAAGCTAAATATCTGAAAGCCTCCACTGTCTGTTACAATGTTCCCTTTCCAGTTCAGGAACGAATGCAAACCTCCGAAGTCTTTAATGTTTTTATGGCCAGGTCTTAGAAATAAATGATATGCATTAACAATTATGGAATCGAAACCTAAAGAATTAATAGAATCAACAGTTAAGGCTTTAGGGGCACCAGTCGTACAAACTGGAAGAAAAACTGGAGTCTCAATTTCACCGGATTTTGTATTTATTGTTCCTATCCTTGCATTTGATTTAGAATCTTTATATTTAACAACAAAAGACATTTAATAAATTGCTACAATAGATCTAAAATAGAATAGAATCCTTTCCTTCTTTTAATTAATTTCCTACCCATAACCAATGCGCCAACTGCAAAGATACTTCTATCTAGGGCTTCATGCGTAATAAAAATATTTTCTTTATTCCCAAAAGAAGCAAGAGTGTGCTCACCTACCGAATCTCCTTTCCTTATTGAAGTTATATTTATCTCAGATTTTCTTTTGGAAGAAGTACGAATAGTATTAGCCATTAATATTGCAGTTCCACTGGGACTATCAATCTTTTTTTTGTGGTGTTTTTCAGTTATTTCGATATCTGTTGATTGAAAATAGTCTATATTCTGAACTAGAATCTTCAAAAGAACATTTATACCTACGCTCATATTGTAAGATTGGAGTATGGGAATTTTTTTAGATAGTAATTTCAAATTTCTTAATTGACTACTTGTAAATCCTGTAGTTCCAGTGACCAAAGGAATTTTTAAAGTAGAAGCAATTGTTGCAATATTTATTGCTGATTCAGGTGTGGAGAAATCAACAATAAAGTCTACGTTGAAATCTTTAATCTGCTCTTCTACTAATACTTTTTTTAATGAAAACTTTTTTCTTTCCAGTTCAGTATACAAATTTTTACCAATTTTACTATGATCTGGATATTCAAAAGCATATTGAATCTGAAAATCTTTATTCTTTTTGCAAATATTTGCTATTGCTTGACCCATTCTACCTAATGCACCATTAAGCGCGATGGTTTTTTTGTTTTTGGTCATAAATAAAGGATAATACTTGTATTAAATTTTATTGTAAAGTTTAAAGAGTATTTTATGACAAGAAGTATGACGGGTTTTTCATCAATATCTGGATCTTTAAATTTAATCAATTTTTTGATTCAAATTAAATCTGAAAATAGTAAAAGTTTAGATATTTCAATTGTTGATTACAATAATAATTTTAAATTACAAGAGAGAATCAAACAAATCATCAAGGGACAACTTAAAAGAGGCAAGGTTAGAATTTTAATAAATACTACCAATCAAAAAGCATTAATAAAATCTAAATATATAGAAAAGTCTTTATCGCAGTTAGTCAACATAGCAAAGAAAAACAATCTTACTCCATCAATATCATTGCTTGAGCTTAAAGAGATAGTTAATACTGAGTCTGTGAATTTACAGTCAAATCAAAAGGTTGAGAGATATCAAATTTCCTTAATAAAAAAAGCTATCAATCAACTGATAAAGAATCAAAAAGAAGAAGGGGGGAAAATGTTGATAGATATCAATAAAAAGATTGAGAATATCTCTAAATCCCTTGATAAGATTAAAAACAAAATAGCTAAAATCACCAAAAAGATGGATAAAAAATATAATGCGGAATTTTCGAAGATTAATGTCACTGATGATTCATATATCAAGAAAGAAATTGCTACTTTAATAGAACGAATTGATATAGAAGAAGAGATTCTAAGACTTGAATCTCATATTAATAAACTTAGAAAAATTGCTAGATCTTCAGGCTCTAAGGGTCTAATAATAGATTTTTATATGCAAGAGATTAATAGAGAAGCTAATACCTTATCGTCTAAAAGTAAAGATTTTGCGATTTCTGATTATTCGATTGAAATCAAAAAAAATGTAAATCAGGTAAGAGAGATTGCTGCAAACCTAGACTGACTTTAAATCTATCTTTGATTAGTTATCGAATATAAAACATTTTTTCTTAAATAATTATTTGATGAGAACTGATATTTGTATATATTCTTAACCTGTCTATTGAGTTTAAATTTAATTTTCTTATTAAGCTTAAATAGTCGGCTTTCGTTATCCGGTAAAACTACTGATTCAGGTCCTCCATAATGTAAGAAATAAATTTCTTTATTATCTTGGGAGAAAACATACTTGAAATTATTTTTAAGAAATTTATCTAGAAACTTTGCAACATTATCGATCTTCCCTGTTGCCCTACTAAGATACAAATCTGGACAATCTACCTTGAAAAACAAATCTTCGAGCCTGGAATTGTGTATTTCAATTAAATCTGGATCTATTATTTTTTCTATCTTTAATTTCATTAAAAATAAAAAGTCGGTTTTTTTTTTGCTGGAATCTAGCAAATGGATTTTTTTAATTCTTTGATTGTCTTTGCAGGTTTGATCATATAGCAATAGCGGAATTCCTGGAAATCCAGCTCCAGTACCGATATCCATTATCTGAAAACTTTTTTTTAATGACTCTCTGTCTAAGAATTTTTCAAAACCTAAGATTGAATCTATAAAGTGTTTATTGACTATATCCTCTGGTGTTAATATTGTAGTTAAATTGTATTTTTTATTTTCTGATATTAAGAATTGTGCAAATACTTCTAAGGCTTCAATTAGTTCTGAATTAAACAAAAGTTTGTTTTTATTGAATTCATGTTTGATAAGATTTTTAAATTCTAGTGACATTATACCAGCCTCCTATCTTTGATAATTAAAAACAGAACCCCAGTAAAAATTAAGATAGAAGCACATTTAAACATTATATTAAAACCCCAAATTTCAGCAATAAAACCATAGAAAAAAGTCATCAAGTTTACTCCTATGCTAAAAGATGAATTTAAAGCTCCAAAAAGTCTTCCACTTAATGACTTTGATTTTCCAGACAATGTTATTGATGACAAGAAAGGATAAACCAATGAATAGGTTAAAGAGAAAATTATTGAAAATATAATTACATGAAATTTAGTATCAACAAATGGCAAAAAGAATATTGATATAGAAAAAAACGTTAACATTATAAGTATTTTGTTATACAACTTATCAGAAGCAAATCGTGATGAAAGGAATATTCTGGATAGTGATACGACTACACTGTAAGCAATAAAGAAGAATCCTACTGACAATTCTTTTCCTTTTAGAAATAATGATAAGAAATTCATAACTACACCAAAACCGGAAGCAAGTAAGAAGTTAGCGAACAAATAATTGAATATATTATTTTCTTTAATTACTTTAAAAAAACTAGAAGTATCAATAGTAGTATGGCTGTAATCAACTTCGTCGTTAACAAAAAGAATTAAAATAAATGCGATTAACGAAAAAAAAGAAGCGTATATAAAAAATTCTGTGAAACCAAAATTTATTATAATCTTTTCTGAAAAGTATGGCCCTAAAAAATAAGATAAAATTGTAAAGGAACTAAAAAAAGAGAGTCCTACTTGTTTATCTTTGTCATCTAGATTGTTTGAAGCAATTGCTGATGAAGAATTGAAAAAAATGGAAAAAGAAACACCTTGTAAGATTCTTGAAAAAAGAATCAAATAATAGTTTTCAATAAATACAAAAGAAATCGATGAAATGATCATCATACATAAAGCTATTAAGCTTAATAATTTCTTTCCATACTTGTCTATTAAGGATGAAGTGTATGGTGTAAGCAAAATAGACGAAAATCCAAAAATAGACATAACGATTCCTATTTCTGACTTGGAATATCCTGTATTATCTAAAAACAAAGGCAACAAAAAGAAGCAAGAGAAGTTTACAAAGAAGAAACAATTAGAAAAAGTTGCTAAAAAGAAATTCTTATTAAAATTAAAAAAATTCATATTACTAGAATTTTAAACTAGCTTTGACAAAAAGGGGCAACAATATATAATGATTGTCCAAAGGGCCGTTAGCTCAGCATGGTAGAGCAACTCCCTTTTAAGGAGTGGGTCGCAGGTTCGAGTCCTGCACGGCTCATGTCCCCATCGTCTAGTTTGGTCTAGGACACCGCCCTTTCACGGCGAAAACAGGGGTTCAAATCCCCTTGGGGACGTATTATAAGGAGGGCAATTTTATGCCTAAAGGTAAAGTTAAATGGTTTAACTCCAAAAAAAGATTTGGATTTATTGAACCAGAAGATGGGGGCAAAGACGTATTTGTTCACATTTCAGCACTCGAAACTGCTGGTGTCGAATCACTTAATGAAGGTGATGAGGTAACTTTTGAAGTAGTAAGCGAGAATGGCAAAGAAAAAGCTAGTGATCTTAAACTTTTATAAGTAAATAAGTAATCAAGTTTTCATAGTCATTAAATAAAGGCAAAGATGTGTAAACCACGTCTTTGCCCTATTTTGAAATTGTTAATCAATCTCAATAGGGGAGTTACGTTCTCTTTCTTTATTAAAATTGTAGGTTGAAAATAAAAAAAAAGTGCTTATATAATAAAAATGAAAACATCTCTGAAAAAAAAAGAAATTCGAATAAGTAAATATGAAGTCAAAGAAGTTTATTTAGCAGCTTTATCTAGAATTGCAGAAATAAATAAGCCACATCAAGAGAAAGGAAACTCTAACAAAAAAGATACTCTGAAACTAATGATAAAAAAGATTGATAATTTAAACTAAATTTCTTTTGACGTCAGAAACAACATTCGGAAGACTAAACAAGTCAGTTACTACATTTGCAGCAATTTCTTTGTAAGAATCCATATAAAAAGTTGATCGCTTTCCGCCGATAATAATTTGAGCTGTTGGCCCTATTTTCTTTCTTATTTGGACTAATTCATATGGCAACATTTCATCATTTAACGGGTAAAGGATACTGAGAATTATGGCTTTAGAATTCGAAGCCTTGAAAGCTTCAACTATATTGTCGGAATCAAGATCGGTACCTAAATAAATTGGATTCCATCCTGCAGATAAAGTTATACATGCATTGACTAAACAACCAAGCTCTGCTTTTTGACCTTTAGGTGTAGCAATAATAATAGATGGAAGTTTTTCTTGCCCTGTCTGGTTACGATAAGAAGATCTATAATTTTCTAGATAATTTCTAATAACTGCGTTTGCAAATCTTTCCTGAGATTTTGAGATTAAATTATTCTTCCATAATCTACCTATGTGTTTTATAAAAGGAATAATAAATTTATGTATCACATAGACATTGCCTAGCTCCAATGCAACATCATAAATATTCTTTTCTAATTTTCTTACATTGTAAGTTTTAGTGCACTCGATACAACTATCAAAATAAGGCCGTGTAAGATTGTTTAATTTCTCAATTTCAGGGTATTCAATTTTTTTCTCACCACTTCGAATCTCACCAACTAAATTTCTTAAATCAATAAGTTTTAAAGTGCCAATTTCTTGTAGAGTAAAACCAATACTCTTAGCTTCGTTCATTAATTGCAGAATCTCTAAATCTCTATCAGTAAATCTTCTACTACCTTTGCGAGATCTATTGATTTTAAGAATGGGGTATCTTTCTTCCCATTTTCGTATCTGATCAGCAGATAAACCAGTGATTTTGCTGACAACTCTCATCGGATACTCTTTAATCATGGGTATATTGTGAATGAAATTGAATATATGTCAAGATACGATTAATATTTGTCGAGGTTTTAGTGATATATTCTAAATTAATATTGACATTTGATAGGACAGTCTGTAATATATTGACATGCAATTTATATCTTCAAATCAAAAAGGTTCAGCAAAAAGTTCTTTTATCACCAACAAAAATACTGTATCAGAAAGTTCTAATTCTGCAGCAGAATATAATACGGTAAAAGAGTATTATTCAAAAGCATTAACTTCGCCTTTGCTAAAAAAAGAAGAAGAGCAGAGAATCGCATATGAGCTAAAATGGTGTGATAAGAAAATATCTTTCTTAAGAAAGAAATTAATCGATTCCAAAAATAACAGGGTTAAAGTTATTAATAAATTTATCAATTTGGTTGAGTTAAAGAGAAGCAAATTGTTTCATAAGTTTACATTGTCAAATCTTAGATTGGTGGTCAGCATTGCAAAAAAATACCCTAGCAAGGGGATTCCATTAGCTGATTTAATACAGGAAGGAAACATAGGCCTTATGAGAGCTGTTGAAAAATTTGATCATGAACGTGGTTTTAAATTTTCAACTTATGCTGCATGGTGGATTCATCAGTCTATAGCCAGAGCAATCATGAGTCAATCTAGGTCTATAAAGCTTCCTGTTTATATTTCTGAAAAATCTGCAAAAATTTTCGAAACTTATAAAAAGTTGGAGAAGAAGTTAAATCGTAAACCTGATATTTCAGAAATTTCTGATGAGGTTAACCTTCCAACTGAAGCAGTCAAGCATATTTTAGATTCAGGAAAAGAAACCGTTTCGTTAGATTCTCCAATTACTTCCGATGAAGCTGCACAGTTTATAGATTTTTTAGAAGACGATAAACTTCTTCAAGATGAAATAAGTTGTCAGCGTTCTCTTAGCAAACAAATCTGTGTTGCATTAGATGATTTAAATCCAAGAGAGAAAGAAATACTTGAGTTAAGGTTTGGTTTTAACAATACCCCTATCCTTACACTTGAGGAAATTGGTAGTAAGTATGGTTTAACAAGGGAAAGGATTCGACAAATCGAGAAAAAAGCGCTAAATAAAATTAACAAACTACATGGGGAGAGTCTTCAAGGATTCTTAAACTAAATTTATATGTCTGCTAAGTTGAGTCAAAAAAAAGTTACTTTAACAAAGAAACGCTCTGTTTCGAATCCTTCTAGTGGTGTTAAAACCAAAAAAGTTTCTGTCAGAAAGAAAAATATTAGAAGATATACTAGAAATCTATTACTATCATAACAAATGGTTAAATTTATTGCTCGTAATAACTACAGCTGTTCTATTGAGAAACTTTTTAGTTGGCATAAGGCAGATTTAGCTCTTGAAAGACTTACTCCTCCTTGGGATAAAATTAAAGTAACAAAAAAACATTCTCCGAATAATACTTATATTGATTCTGGTGAAATCTTATTGACGCAACATGTGTTTCCTTTTGTAGCTCTAAATTGGAAAATAATGCATAAGAATTACAAAGAAAATGTTTTGTTTGAAGATTTTGCGATTAAAAGTCCTTTTAAATCGTGGAGCCATAAACATATTTTTAATCGATTAGAATCTAACAAAACTGAGCTTATTGATGATATTGAATTTACCCCTTGGCTAAGTCTTAACCATATTAACAATTACATATTATCGAGACTTGAAAGATCTTTCGATTATAGAGCTAGCATTCTTTCCCATGATCTCACAATGCTTGATTTAAACAACACTGATTACATTATTGTTACAGGTGGAACAGGTAATGTAGGTACACATCTAATTCCTCATTTAAATTCCATTGGATACAAAATTCTAATGCTCAAGTACTCAAAAAATTCGGATAATACTTTTAATCCATCTCATGAAACAAAAAATACAAATCTAACAGTTATACCTTGGAACCCATATTCTAGTAAAGTATTGGATTTGCCTGAAAATATTTCCAAGAATATTAAATATTTGATAAATTTGTCTGGTGAAAATGTTTTAGGGCTATGGACAAAACAGAAGAAAAAGGATATTCAAACAAGTAGAATTGCCGCCACCAAATCACTTCTAGAGATTATAGAAAAGAATAAAATAAAACTTAATTGTTCAATTCATTCCTCTGCTATTGGTATTTACGGAAATGAAACAAAGGATGGAATTACGGAGAATTCGCCACTTGGAAATGGATTTCTAGCAGAAACTACTAAAAAATGGGAAATTGAGCAAAATTCCTTTAATAAGTATTCTGAGAGAAATATAAATTTGAGAATTGGAGTAGTTTTCTTATTTAATGGTGGATTTTTAAAGCCTATAAAATTGCCTCTAAAATTAGGCTTCGGTGTTTATTTTGGTAAAGATCAGAACCATATAAGTTGGATAGGAATTGAGGACTTGTCTAGAATAGTAAGTTTCCTATTAAAGAATAAGAAAATAAGTGGCCCTGTGAATGCGGTATCACCTACCCCTACTACAAACAAAGAGCTATTTAATATTTTATCCCAAAAGTTTAATACAAAATTTCTTATAAAAGTACCCTCAAGGGTTCCACGATTACTCTCAAAAGAGTTAACAGATGAGATTTTACTTGCAAATCAAAAAGTAATCCCTACTAAATTGATTGATTCAGAATTTAGGTACTTCACAAAAAATGTTTCAGATGCATTGGACAATACATTTGGTTTTTAGTAATTTATTAATAAGATGAAAATTAGATCAACAAGAAAAGAGTACAAAATAATAAAATCTATTTTTGATGACGAGACAAACCCATTGAAAAAATTTAGAAAATGGTACAAAGAAGCAGAAAAAAAAGTTTCGGAGCCAAATGCTTTTACTTTATCAACTAGCCTGAATAACAAGCCTACGTCCAGAATGATGCTGCTAAAAGGCATTGATAAGGATTTAATTTTCTATACAAACAACCTCAGCAAAAAAGGAAAGCAAATTAAAATAAACAAATATGCTAGCATGGTCTTTTGGTGGAAAGAACTTCAAAGACAGGTTAGAATTGAAGGAAAACTAAAAGAAATTCCAAAAGAAAAGGTTGAGGAATATTTTTATTCGAGACCTATAGAGAGTCAAATAGGTGCTTTAGTTTCAAAGCAAAGTTCCAAACTATCAACTTACAACGATATCCTTAAAGAATTTAAAATAAATATAACAAAATATATTATAGAAAAAAAACCAGTTCCCATGCCAGATTCTTGGACAGGCTACATCTTAGATCCAAATTTATTTGAATTTTGGCAAGGTTCGAATTTTAGATTGCATCAAAGATTAGAATTTAAGAAAAAAAAGAATGTGTGGATTAAGTCGGTATTATCTCCATGACGAATAAAATTTATAGATTTCATGTTGACAAAGATTGCAATTGGTTCCAGGACGGAAAGCCAATTACCCATGAAAGGATATATTTGTATAATTATCAAAATCTTTCAACCGATGATGAAGGAGATTTTTTTATCAAAGAAGGACAATCAAAAGCCTTCGTTAAATTTGAAGACAAGCCTTTTATTGTTAAATCTGTAGAGATAGAAGACATCTCAAACTTAGATCTTAAAATCCAATTAAATGATTCAACACAGGAGAAATTAGTATTAGAATCCCTGTATTTTGAGGGAAATATCCCTTACTGTGGAGTAAAAAAAGGGAAATTTATTGCAAGGTTTTCCAGACCTGCTCTTTTTCAACTAAGTAAAGCGATGATCAATCGTGATGGGGCATTTTTTATTGGAGAAAAACGGATAAAATAGTAAAAACCCAATTAAATTGAAATTGATAGAAAATCCACTGAATTATGTACCAAATTTACTAGTCATGCTATAATGATTTTACAAAATGTCTCGGTTATATCATTTTTTTTTTGCTTTAGTTTTTCTGTTCAGCCTACCGGCTTATTCGAATAATTATGCAAATTTAACGTTAAAAAAAGCTCTTGAAATTGCGAAAAGTAATAATTATAAAATCATTTACTTGGATCAAGAGATAAGGGCAAAAAAATTCTCTAAAGGTGCTCATACATCTCAGTATTTCCCTCAAGTAGGATTGAATGTAATTTTTCCTTTCTTAGGAAGATCGTCTTCATTAACTGTAGATCAATTAGTTTTTGATTTTGGGAAATTAAATCAAAGAATTAATTCTGGAAAATATATGATAAAAGCAATGGAATATCAAAGTGCTAACGAAGAAGATGCGGTATTGAATGAGGTTTCTGAGAATTACTACAAAATACTTAAAATACAAAATTCTATTACTCTTATAGAAAATCAAATTACGACTAATAAAACTAAGCTAGATCAAGCTAAAGCTTTTCTAACTGCTGGAAGAATCTCGGCCTTAGAGGTTACATCAAGAAGTCTCGATGTCGATCAAAGTGAGCTTGAAGCCATAAAGCTTAAAGGTGCTCTAGAAAAACTTGAAGAAGATTTGTTTAATTTAATGGGAGTTCCAAAGCCAGAGAATATTACATATTCTTCAAATCTTACATATGAAAAAGTTGACTTGAATCCAGATTTAATAATTGAGTCTAATCTTAACTATCTTAATGCGGTTAGATCTGCTGAGATGAAGATTCTAAGTCTAAAATCATTAATTTCTGCATTAAAAAGAGATTTTCTTCCAAATATAATTGCAAGGGCTGCTTATAGATTTGAAGGTAAAGGTGTTCCTGATTCTGATAAAGATAATGACCTAGTTGGTGGTATGGGATTGACATGGCAATTATTTCAAGGGGGTAGAACCTACTATCAAATACAGGAGCATAAAGCAATGCTCAATTCACAGATTGCTAAGTTGAATCTCTTAAAAAGGGATATAGGTACTGAAATTAGATATGGTGTCATTGATGCAGATACCGATTATTACAAGATAGATGTTTTAAAAAGGTCTGTAAAAGCAGCTAAAAGCAACTATGAATACATCAAAACCAATTATAATCTAGGTGAAAAATCCATGGTGGAACTTTTAGAAGCACAAGATTTGCTTTCTGAGCAAGAAACCGAATATGAAAATGCAATTTATGATTACAAAATAAAGGTTGCGAGAATAGAGAGAATAGCTGGGGTTGTAATTGCTAGATGAATAAGTTTTTTGAAATTCTAGCAAAAATTCTAGTTACACTAACAGCTCCTAACGGAATTTTATCAAAAACATGGAATTATATGAAGGCAAACAAAAAAGTAGTTGTTACTATTTTACTTCTGTTTCTTGTATATAGAGTTGCTGGAGATTTAATAACTGGGGAGAAAAAAACTAAGAATGGAGCGTATCAATTGACTACAACAAATATCACTGTAGGAAACATAAGTGAATTTGTAAAAACTTCTGGAAAGATTGCGCCTGAACAGGAGCAGAAAATTAAATCTACTTTACAAAGAAGGGTTCCTATTCTAAAAATAAATGTGAAGTATGGTGACTTAGTAGATCCTGGTCAAATTCTATTAGAGCTGGATTCATCTGAAATTAAAAAAGACCTTGAAGTAAGGTCGAAGAAATTAGAACTACTAGAAATTGATTTAGTACAAGCTAAAGATAAAGCTGATGCCGATGAAGAATTATTAGAAAAAGGATATATTTCAAAGAATGAATATCAGGAAAGTGTATCTGACCTAAAAAAGATTGCGGTTGAAGTGGAATTAATGAAAAAAGAGGAATTAAAGTTCAAAGAAGAACTTGAGCAATTAAAAATTACTTCTCCAATAAAAGGTAGAGTTGATTACATAAACGAACAAGTAATAAACTCTGGCATGGTTGATATTAACACATGGTTATTTACAGTTTCTTCATCAGCTGATCGTTTAAAATTGAGCTTAAGTGTTGACGGCAGAGCAATAACTAAAATCGAAGAAGGTCAAGAAGTTAGTTTTAGGATAGATACTTATCCTAACAAAGATTTATATGGGACTGTAATAAAAATAGTTGAGCCATTAAATCTTAATCCTCATAGAGATAAATCTCCTGTTTTTTATGAAATAATCGCTAGTGTATCTGAAGCTGATGTTGAATTAAAAGCTGGTATGAGCGTTGATGCTTCAATAAAAATTCAGACAAAATCTCAAATAAAACGAATACCAAGATCTGCTCTAAGATTTGTCCCTCCTAAAATAATAAAAATTAAAAACCAGCCTCCTCAAAATACAACAACTCCAATAATATGGATTCTAAATGGAGATGGTTCTATTTCTGCAATTCCTATAAATACTGGAATAAGAGACAACGATTTTGTAGAATTTTTAGAAGTATTGGGTACAAATAATAACTCCTATAAATTATCCGACAAAGATGATATTGTTACTGGAGTAACAATTTATCAAGAAGAAAAGAAAAAAAGTAGGTTTGCATTACCACAACCTAAAAGATATTAAGTAAATGAGCAAAGATACTCTTATTGAATTGTCCGATATAAACAAGATTTATTATATGGGAGAAAACAAGCTCCAAGTTCTTTTTGATATATGTCTTCAAATATATGAAAATGATTTCGTATCTATTGTGGGTCCTTCTGGCTCCGGGAAGACTACTTTATTAAATATTATGGCTTGTTTAGATCCTCCAACTTCTGGAGAATACAAATTAAAAGGTATGGATGTTATTTCAAAGTCTAATGACGATAAATCAGAAATAAGAAGTGAATCGATTGGATTTATATTTCAAAGCTTTAATCTTATTTCCAGGCATACCGCAATTGAAAACGTTGAGATGCCGTTGGTATACTCAAGTGTTTACAATAGACAAGATAGAAAAGATAGAGCAATGGAGTGCTTAGAAATGGTAGAGCTCACAGACAGAGCAAACCATTTTCCTAATGAACTGTCAGGTGGACAACAACAAAGAGTGGCAATTGCAAGAGCCTTGATAAATAACCCCGACATAATACTTGCTGATGAGCCTACTGGAAATTTAGATTCTAGGACTAGTGAAGGGATAATCAAACTTTTGAAAAACTTACATACTTCTGGAAAAACAATCATAGTAATAACTCACAACAACGATATCGCTAAAGAAACTATGGATATTATAAATATAAAAGATGGGAAGATAATTTAACAAATGATTGGAAGATATATATTAGATAATATAATTGAAGCAAAATCAAACTTGTCTAGAAATAAGTCTCGTACTCTTTTAACTTCTTTAGGTATTGTGATCGGAATAACTTCCGTTATTATCCTAGTCGCTATAACCAATGGTGCCAAATTTATTATAGAGCAACAACTAGTAAGTTTGGGAGCAAAGACAATAGTTTTAAAGCCTATTGGAAGAACAGCAAGTGGGATATATAGAGGACGGGCTCAAGATTTTAATCAAGAAGAATTAAAGTTAATGAAAGAAATGCCAACGGTTTCTTATGTCACACCAATCGTTAAAACATCGAATGAAGTTCAATACAGAAATACAACACAAGTTGTTGCAATAATTGGAGCTAATGAAGATTTTGCATTAATCAATGATTGGTCAGCTGACCTTGGTTCTTTTATTGTTGGGGTCGATGTTCAAGATGGCGCAAAAGTATGTGTGCTGGGGTCTTCAGTAAATAAAAGATTTTTTGGTGCAGAGAGTGCTCTGAATCAAACGATAAGGATAGATGGAATTTCTTTTAAAGTAATAGGTGTATTGTCAGAAAAAGGATTGACACCCGGTGGACGAGATCAAGATGATTTTATTCTTATACCCTATACTTCACTTGCAAGGTATGACTATAGAGGTCAACTCTATGGTATAAGCAACATAATTGTATCAGCAACATCAACAGATGATGTGGAATTTACAAAATACTCCATTCGTAAGATGTTGAGAGAAAGAAGGAATTTGCTTAAAGATGAATTTGATAATTTTGAGCTTCGTTCTTACGAAGCTGTAACAAAAAAGATTGTTAGAACAACGACTATTTTGAAAGTATTGCTATCTACAATTGCATCAATTTCCCTAATAGTTGGTGGCATAGGAATTATGAACATCATGCTTGTTTCTGTAACTGAAAGAACTAAAGAGATAGGAATTAGAATTACGATAGGAGCAAAGAGCAAAGATATAATAATTCAATTTTTATCAGAAGCTGCACTCTTATCTATTACTGGAGGTGTTATAGGCGTCATACTAGGATACGTATTAAGCAAGGTAGCTTCCACTCTTGTGGGTTGGCCTGCTATAATTAACACAGAATCAATAATAATAGCTACTCTCTTCTCGGGAATAATTGGTATATTTTTCGGAATTTATCCAGCGTTCAAAGCATCAAAAATGGATCCAATAAAAGCGATAAGGAATGAGTACTAATAGAGTATTTATATGTTTAAAATTATAAAAAGATATTTTGAAGGTTTTGATTATCTAACAACTAATCTAGCCAAATTGAGAACTGACAAGAGCATACCTCTATTAATCTTCACTCTTGGTATCTATCCTTTATCTATTTTTGTTTTAGTGGCTTTATATATAATAGGGATAATAACAATAATTCTCTCTAAATCTCTAAGTTTAATAAAATAGAATGAGAAATCCAAAACCAGAACATATTGCGATTATAATGGATGGTAACCGAAGATGGGCGAAAGAGAATAACACCCAAACTATTCTTGGTCACAAGAAAGGTCTAGACACAGCTAGAGAAATTTGTATATATTGCAATGAGAATGAAATCAAATATCTTACTTTGTATGCTTTCTCTATACAAAATTGGTCAAGGTCATCTAAAGAAATAGACTCTTTGTTCGCTTTGTTCTTAGAATTTTTTAATCAAAAAAGTACCTTTATAATTGAACATGGAATGAAGTTTAATCCGATAGGTAGAATTGATGCGCTAGACCCAAATGTAAAAAACCAGATTTATAAACTAGCAGAAAAAACAAAAAACAACATTGGCACTTGTATTAATGTTGCAATTAATTATGGTGGTAGAGAAGAAATAATTGATGCTATAAAAAAACTCAATAACCAAGATAAGAGTATAAAAGAAATAAGTGAAGAACAAATTAAACAACATACATATTTACCAGACTGTCCTGATCCTGAACTTGTTATTAGAACTGGTGGCATATCGAGAATATCAAACTATTTATTATGGCATATTGCTTATTCTGAAATATTAATAAGCGAAAAATATTGGCCGGAGTTTAAAGTTTCCGACTTTCAAAACTGCATTAATGAGTATATGGAAATAGATAGAAAGTTTGGAGGAGCTAGTAATGAGTAAAAGAGACTCTGTAAGCATATTAGGTTCCACCGGCTCTATAGGCAAACAAACACTTTCAGTTATCAAAGAACAAAAAGATAAATTTAAGATTGAATCATTAGCTGCAGGAAAGAATATAAGCTTGCTTTTAAAACAAATCTCTGAATTCAAACCTACGATGGTTTCCGTAGATAGCACAAAGGATCAGAATCTATTGAAAAAAAACCCTTTATTAAAAAGAATTGTTGTCCTTTCAGGAGAAAAAGGTCTAAGAAGTATAGCCAAGAGTAAAAACATCAAAAGTCTTGTTGTAGCAACATCAGGGGTTAACGCGCTCGTCCCAACTATTGACTCTCTAAAGCTTGGCAAAAGAGTATGTATTGCTAGTAAAGAAGTTTTTTTGCTTTATGGAAAACAGATAATGAAAATAGCTAAAAATAACAATGCTGAGATAATTCCTATAGATAGTGAACATTCTGCATTATTTCAATTAATTGGTAATGAACCAAAGGAGAACATAAGAAGACTTTATATAACTGCTTCTGGAGGACCTTTCTTTAATAAAAAAAGAAAAGACCTTAAGAACGTCCAACCCAAAGATGCCCTCAAACACCCTACTTGGAATATGGGAGAAAAAATATCTATTGATTCTGCAACTATGATGAATAAAGCCATAGAAATTATTGAGGCTTCAATTATGTTTGATATAAATCATAAAATGATTACTCCGGTTGTAAATCTTGATAGTCATATTCATGGAATAGCTGAGTTTGTTGATGGAAGTTATTCTATATCTGGAAGTTTTAATGATATGAAAATACCAATTAGCTACTCATTAAACTATCCTCTTAGGCAGAACAAAAGAAATTATCAATTTAAAATTGATAAAAAAATAGAATTAATCCCAATAAAAGAAAGTGCCTATGAAGCTATAAGTATTGCAAGAAAAGCTATGGAAATTGGAGGGACTATGCCAACGATTATGAACGCAGCAAATTCTGTTGCGGTTAGTCAGTTTTTAAAAAAAGAAATTGCGTTTTTAGATATTTATAAAGTAATAAAGAAAACGATGAAGAATAGCTTTCCTGAATACAATTCTTCTTTAAAAGAAATTCTTAAAATAAATAAAACAGCGTCTGAAGATGCTTTTAATATATGTAATCGGTTATAGTAATACTCATGACAAGTATAATTACCTTTCTTATAGTTATTAGTTTCCTTATATTCATTCATGAATTAGGTCACTTGTTAGCAGCGAAATGGGCTAATGTAAAAGTAGAAGCATTCTCTATTGGTTTTGGAAAAAAACTTATCACTTTCAAATACGGAGAAACAGAATATTCGCTATCCATGCTGCCTTTAGGAGGATACGTCAAAATGCATGGGGAAGAATCTCTCAGTGACGATTCCAACCCAAATGAACACCCCCAAATTGAAGAAGACAGAAGTTATAAAAATTTACCTAACTACAAAAAGCAAATTATTCTTTTTGCTGGTCCATTGATGAATCTGTTAATACCATTTATATTTTTTCCAATAATTCACTTGTCGGGAATTGAAATGCCTAAATTTTTAGACGAGGTCCCAGTTGTAGGGTATTACGAAAATAAATCTGAAAATTCTTTCTTTCAAGAAAATGATTTAATCTTAAAAATCAATGGAAGAGATGTGGAAACATGGAAATCGTTATTAGAGAATAAGAATTCTTTTGTAAATAATAAGCAGGAAATTATTTTAGTTAGAGATTTCGAAATTCAAAAGTTTGATTTGCCAAAAGATTCTAATGGTAATTCTATCCTAGATAGAGTTTATCCAGTCCAAGAACCAGTAATTGATCAAATAATAGGTGGAAGCAAAGCTGAGGAAGCTGGATTAATGAAAGACGATATCATAAAAGAAATTAATGGTACAAAAATATATAATTGGTATCAAATTAGTAAAATACTGAATGAAAACAATGTCACCTTGTTCTCAATAAAAGTTAAAAGAGGCAACAATCTGGTTAGCAAAGAAGTTGTGTTTCTTCCAGATAATTCTAGAAAATTACTAGGTATTTCTCCCTTGATTAATCTAAAAGTAGAAAAGCTTGGGATCCTTGCATCTATAACTACTGGTTTTAATGATTCAGTAAGAGCCACAAAATTAATATTTAACGGTATTATGGGTCTTTTATCTGGTCTTTTTAGTTCTGATTCAAGCATGGGGGATATTAAGAATTCTCTCGCTGGTCCAATAGCAATAGCTAAATATTCTGGAGCTGCAGCTGAAAAAGGTCTAAATTCTTTACTTCAATTTATGATTGTAATAAGCATCAATCTTGGAATAATCAACTTGCTTCCAATACCCCTTCTTGACGGTGGTCACATATTTTTTAATTCAATAGAAATGATTACGAGAAGAAAAATAAACCAGAAGATTTTAAATTTCGCAAATAGAATAGGTTTTGCAGCATTAATAACTTTGATGCTTTTTGCAATCTATAACGATTTTGTAAATTTAGTAAAATAATTTTATTAAATCTTCAGAACTCTTCCTAATGCAAGTAATAATTGGTGTGTCTTTTTCTGTGTATTCTCTGGCTTTTTGGGATCTCATCTCTTCTACTAAATCTAAAAAGTCTTCTGGGTAATCGGTTTCGAAAGAAACCATTTGCTCTTGATCGTCTATGCCAAAAGAATAAGAAGTGTTAATACTAACTGATGGATACTTGTGTCCAGTTGCGATATGTTCAGTCATCATATCTTGCCTTTTCTTCTTAGATAACAAATACCATTCAACTTTTTTAATAAAAGGGTACACGATTAAATATTTTCTTTTCTTTGGGGAGATTTTAATTCTAACTCCCTCTTGGGCAACACTTTTATTTTTACTAACATATTGAGAATGTTTAGTCATAGACAAGAAAGAATATTTGTTCTCCACAAAAGCCCCAAAACCTGTTTGCATCAAATCAGAAGTCATATCTTCAAAATCCTCAAGCCTCTCGGAAACTCTCCAAAGCATAAAGTCAGTTTCTGCTCTAACTCCATATGTTGAATAGGAATTTAAAGTAAGTTTTTTTTCGTATTTCAACAAAATACTATTAACTTTTTTTAAATATGCAACTCTTTCTTTCTTCTTTATGGCATACCAATCTGGTAACAACTTATAAAAAGAATAGTTGATATATTGCCTTCCACTTGGTTTTCTCAATTTTACAACACATCTCCCGGGCTCATAACATATACATTGACACCCAAATCTTTAACAAGTTCAATATACTCCTCTGGGGTCCCAACCAATACAGGGAAAGTTCCATAATGAAAAGGTATTACATTGCTAACCCCTAAAAGTTTTGTAGCATAATATGCTTCTTTAGGTCCCATAGTAAAATGATCCCCAATTGGTAATACAGCAACGTCAGGAGAGTATATTTCGCCAATTAATTTCATATCAGAAAAAACTGCTGTGTCTCCGGCAAAATAAACACTAAATTGATTTTTAAATGTAACAACAAATCCATTAGCAACTCCACCGTACAGCATTGCATCTGATGAATCATCTGCTATTCCAGAAGCATGTACTGCGTTAACCATAGTTACTCTTATGCCGTCATCTATAGGTTGAGTGCCTCCGATTCCCATTGGCAATGTATTAGCGATTCCTTTAGCATTAAGCCATGAAGCAATTTCTAGGCTTGTAATTACTTGGGCTTTCTTGTTAAGCTCACATGCTGCAAACAAATCACCAATATGATCAAAATGCCCGTGCGTTATTAAAATATAATCAATGTCTTTAGGTTCTTGGAGATTCTCAGGACAAGCGGGATTGTTTTTTAACCATGGGTCAATTAACAACCTTGTTCCATCCTTAGTTTCCAAAATATATGTTGAATGACCTACATATACAATATCTACTTCTTTGTTTTCCATTATCCACCTCGTGTATATTAAAATTATAATTAAATTCATGTTATGATATACGAAAAAAAAAGTGAGTTCAAATTTAAGTGATAGACCCTAATTATATATATGAAAATGAAGAGCTAATTAAGCAAAAATACTCAGAAAAAGGCTATGACTTCGATTATAAGTATTTTTCTAGGGTATTTAAGGGAAGAAAAAAGGTAATCCAAGATTTAGAGAACCTTAGAAAAAAACAAAATGATTTCAACAAGATGATTTCAGATGAAAAAAGAAAACCGAACAAAACTGAATTAGCCAAGATAAAAGAACTCTCAAGTGAAATAAAGAACATAGAAGAACTCAGAAGAAATGCTGATGGTTTGTTCAGAGTCTTAATGTTGCAATATCCGAACATACAAGATGATTCAGTTCCATCTGGAAAGTCATCTAAAGATAATGTTTTAGTAAAAGAAGTAGGTAAAATCAGAGAATTTGATTTTGCAATTAGTGATCATACACAGATTGGAAAAAATTTAAACCTTTTTGACCTAGAAGTTGCTGCCAAAATAACAGGTTCTAGATTTAACCTGTATAAAGGCTTAGGCGCTAAACTTGAAAGAGCTCTTATTAATTTTATGTTAGACGAACATGGGAAAAAAGGTTATGAAGAAATATTCCCTCCTTTCATTTGCAATGAAAATAGTTTTGTTGGTACTGGAAACCTTCCTAAATTTGAAGAGGATTTATTTAAGATCGAAGGTACAAAGAACTATTTAATACCAACTGCTGAGGTCCCATTGACCAATATTCATTCTGAAGAGATTTTAGAGATATCTAACTTGCCTATAAAGTATGTTGCTTATAGTGCATGTTTTCGATCTGAAGCTGGCTCTTATGGGAAAGATGTTAAAGGATTGATAAGACAACATCAATTTAACAAAGTTGAATTAGTTAAGATAGTTGATGAGCTTAGTTCGTATGATGAACTTGAGACTCTTACTCAGGATGCTTGTGAAATACTGGATAAACTAGAGCTACCTTACAGAGTGGTTACTCTTTGCTCTGGGGATATGAGTTTTTCTTCTGCGAAGACTTATGATATCGAGGTGTGGCTTCCTTCCGAAAATAAATATCGTGAAATATCATCATGCAGTAATTTTTGTTCATTCCAGTCAAGACGAGCAAATATACGTTACAAATTAGAGAATAAAACAAAATTTGCTCATACCTTAAATGGGTCAGGGTTAGCTATAGGAAGAACCCTTGTAGCAATACTGGAAAATTATCAAAATAAAGATGGTAGCGTTGAAATACCAAAGGTTCTAAGACCCTACTTAGAGAATTTAGAAAAAATTATAAAATAAAGTTGTTGTTTTAAACTTCTTAGTTAAATTACTTTTAGATTACCTAAAGGAGTTTTTTCATGAGAAATTTAGATGTTGTAGTTGCTATATTGCTTGTAATTGGTGGACTTAACTGGGGAATGGTAGGACTATTAGATTTCGATTTAGTCTCTTATCTATTTTCAGGATATCCCGTTGTACAAAATACAGTTTATATTTTGGTCGGATTGTCTGCAGTTTATCAAGTTGTGAGTTTAAAAGCCATTCAAGCTAGATGGAATGTAAAATAAGATTAAATATTTAAGATTTCTTGTTCTTTCTTGCTGCAGTTTTCGTTTATGATTTTTATATACTCGTCTGTATGGGTCTGTATTTTTTTTAAATATAGTTTTTCATCATCCGTGGTGATTTCTTTAGATTTTTGAAGTTTCTTTATCGCTTCATTAAACTCTTTTCTTATATTCCGAATCGATATTCTAAAGGCTTCTGTTTCTTTGTTTAAAAATTTAACAAGCTCTTCTCTTCTTTCTTGAGTTAACGGTGGTACGTTGATTATAATTGTATCTTTTTCACTATTAGGGTTAAATCCAAGGTCAGCTTTCTGTATTGCCTTTACAATTTCTTCTGAAACACTTTGATCATAAGGAGTTATTAATATGGTTGAACTTTCGTTCATATTTATATTGCAAACCTGGTTTAAAGGCGTCTGAGTTCCGTAATAGTCTACTTTAATTTCATCAAACAATGATTTGTTTACAGAGCCTCCTCTAATCTTTCCAATTTCTTTTGAAAAAGATTCTGTAGTTTTTTTCATCTTTAATTCACATTCTTTTATCAAGTTGTCCATTTTAATTAACTATAGTTCCTATCTTTTGTCCTTGAATTATTTTTTTTATGTTGTTTTTAACAAACAAATTGAATACGCATATAGGGATTTTATTGTCTTTACATAAAGAAATTGCAGTCGAGTCCATTATCTCTAATTCCTTTCTGAGTACATCCATGTATTTTAAAGATTTAAACATTTTTGCACCTTTATACTTGTTTGGATCTTTGTCATATACACCATTTACTTTTGTGGCTTTTAATATAATTTCAGCATTAATTTCTAAAGCTCTTAGTGATGCTGCAGTGTCAGTGGTGAAATAAGGATTTCCTGTTCCAGCAGCAAATATAACTACCCTGCCCTTCTCTAAATGTCGCATAGCCCTTCTTTGAATATAAGGTTCTGCCACTCTATTAAGTTCCAGTGCGGTTTGAACTCTAGTAGTTAAGCCTTCCTTTTCTAAAAAATGCTGTAATGCAAGAGAATTAATTGCTGTGGCTAACATTCCCATGTAGTCAGCAGTGGTTCTATCCATACCTTGACCAGCAGCTGATACTCCTCTATAAATGTTGCCTCCCCCTATAACTATCGAAACTTGAACTCCAAGTTTTACAACTTCTCCAATTTCGTTAGCAATTCTCTTAAGAGTTTTGTTATCAATTCCGTATCCTAAGTCACCTTGGAGTGCTTCACCGCTAAGTTTTAGTAATATCCTGGAATATAAAATTTTTTTTCTTTTAATCATCAGTTTGAATTTCTCCAACTTGATATCTTATGAACCTGGATATCTTTATATTCTCACCTAGTTTGGATACAAGCTCGGTTAGTAAATCTTCAACCTTGATTTTAGAATCTCTAATATACACTTGATTCATTAGGCAGCTTTCTTCTAATCTTTTGTTTAATTTCCCTTCAACAATTTTTTCAGCTACTTCGGCTTTTTTCCCAGATTCCTCTACTTGAGCAAGAATAATTTTTCTTTCGCTTTGGATAAATTCATCATCAATATCTTCTTTAGAAACAAAGATTGGATCAGAAGCAGCGATTTGCATTGCTATTTCTCTAGCAAAAGATTGAAATTCATCGTTTCTTGCAACAAAATCAGTCTCACAATTAATCTCAACCAAAACACCTATCTTCCCACCTGCATGTATATAAGAAAAAATTAGGCCTTCTGGAGTATTCCTTCCACTTTTTTTTTCTACTTTTGATAAACCTTTTATTTTAAGAATTTCAATTGCTTTATCAGTATCGGCATTAGCATCTTGCAGCGCATTTTTACATTCTAACAATGGTGCTCCAGTTCTTTCTCGTACTTTTCGTATAAGTTCTGGAGACACAGGATTGCTCATAGTTATTCCTTTTCTTTTTGTAATTGGTTTTCTGATTCAGAATAAGCAACAGAATCTTCTTCTTCTTTAGTATCAGCTTTGAACACAAAAGCTTTTCTCTCTACTAGAAATTCGTTCTCTTCTTTGTCCGGCACAACTTTACCGGATTTAACTTTTTCTTCATATATGTGTTTTCCTTCATTGCTTGCATTTGCAATTTTTTCAATACAAAGCTTTACCGCTCTTACTGCATCATCATTACTTGGAATTACATAGTCAGCATCTGCTGGATTTGAGTTAGTATCAACAATGCCAACAATTGGTATGCCGATTTTTTTTGCTTCTTTAATTGCAATATCTTCTTTTCTCGTATCTACAACAAATATTGCGCCAGGCATTTTTCTCATATTCAAAATACCATTTAATAAATATTCGAGCTTTTTCATTTCTCTGTTTAAAGATATTTGCTCTTTCTTTGGTAAATTATCCATTTCACCGTCTTCTTTTAATTTTCTTAGTTGTATTAAGTATTCAACTCTTGAACGAATAGTATTAAAATTAGTGAGTGTTCCGCCAAGCCATCGTGAATTAACAAAAGGCATATCGCACTTAAGCGCTTCTTCTTGTATGATAGATTGGGCTTGTTTTTTTGTTCCTACAAACAATATGTCCTTTCCTGAAGAAACAATATCTCTTACGAAATCATAGGCAACTAAAAAGGACTTTAGAGTTTTTTGTAAATCGATTATATGGATACCGTTTCGAGAACCATAAATATATTCTTTCATGGCAGGATTCCATTGACTTGATTGATGTCCAAAATGAACACCGGCCTCCAAGAGTTGTTTCATAGTAATAACGCTATCATCTGGCTGTTCAGTTTGAATATCTTGAACTTTGTCGTCACTCATTAAGCTGAAAAGTTAACATAAATAATTTTAAAATCAAATTAAGCAAATATGATATGTTCTATAAAAAGAGATGATTAATGATATATAATATAGAATTTAGTTATTATGGAGGGCTGGCAGAATTGGCAATGCACCGGTCTTGAAAACCGGCGTCCTCACGGACTTCAGGGTTCGAGTCCCTGGCCCTCCGAAATGTTATGAGTTTCAATATTGTATCCACCCCGATTGGGAATCTAGAAGATATTTCAGATAGAGCTATAAAAATACTTCGAAATTCAGAAATTATACTATGTGAAAAAAAAGCTAGGGCTCTAAAATTATTAAATCATTGTAAAATTATACCAAAACTTTTAATACCCTATCATGATGATAAATTTCTCTCCATAACAAAGAAAATAATAAAAGAATTAAATAGTGGGAAAACAGTATCATTAATCTCTGATGCTGGAACACCATTGATTTCAGATCCTGGTCATAAACTTATTTCTGAATTAATAAAATCTGGAATAGAGCCTGTGAGCATCCCGGGGCCATGTTCAGTTATATCAGCACTTACTCTCTCAGGCATGGATATAAGCAACTTTATTTTTTTGGGTTTTTTACCAAAAAGAAAAATAAAAATATTGGAGGTCCTAAAAAAGAATTTATCCATCGGGGTGCCTGTAGTTATATTTGCTAACTCAAAAACTCTTAAATTAATTTTACATATCATTAAAGACAACTTTGATGGGACATATGTATCTATATCAAAAGAAATATCGAAAATTAATGAAAAGACTATAAGTGGTTCTACTGATGAGATTTTAAGAGATATAAATAATTCGTTTTATAATAAAGGAGAATTCGTACTCATAGCAAAAGCACAGATAGAAGAATCTGTTAACAATTCCGACTTAAAAGATTTAATTTCGTTTTTACAAATACTTAAAGAAGAAGATGTCTCCTTTAAGAAAAGTGTAGAGATATTAAATAAAAAGTTTAGTATTAGTAAAAAAATTATATATAGTGAAGCTTTAAAAATGTGGGATAAAAACTAAGGCTGCTCTTTAAAAGAAATCTCTTTCTCTAATAAAGATGAAATCGTTAATAATTTATTTTCTTCCATTTTATTTGTAGTTAATTGAACCCCTATTGGCAATTTGGTGTTTGATAACATAAAAGGAATAGATATGGATGGAAGCTCTGCGAGGTTGGCTGGGATTGTCAAAATATCAGACAAATACATGCTTAAAGGATTGTCTTTCTTCTCCCCAACATTGAAAGGTAATTCTGGGCAAGTTGGGGACAAAATGCAATCAACTTCATTGAAAGCCAAATTAAAATCATTTATTATCATATTTTTAACTTTCACTGCTTTTAAATAATAGGCATCGTAATAACCTGAAGACAAAGCATAAGTCCCTAACATAATTCTTCTCTTAACCTCATCTCCAAATCCTTTAGAACGATTGTTTATATAAAATTGTTCTAAGTCTGCTTTTTTTATATCTTCAGAAAATCCATATCTTACTCCATCGTATCTAGACAGATTAGAGCTGGCTTCGGAAGGTGCGATGATATAATATGCAGCAACAGAAAATTTGGCATTCGGAAGTTCTACCTCTTTTATCTTAAAGCCTGTTGATTTGAGTGTTTTAATTAAATCCTTAAAGTTTGAACTTATTTCTTTGTCTAATCCATCTTCAAGCATGGATGTAGGGATACCAATAGTAAATTGTTTGGGAGAAAAGTCTTCCTTTTTTATAAGCTCATAACAATGCGTACTGTCTAAATTGGCAGAAGTTGAATCTTTAGAATCAAATCCTGACAATATATCGAGTAGAATTGCAGCATCATTTACACTTCTTGTTAGAGGTCCTGCCTGATCAAGAGATGATGAAAAGGCAATCATTCCAAATCTACTTATTCTTCCATAAGACGGCTTAAGTCCCACTATTCCACAAAAAGAAGCAGGCTGTCTAATCGACCCGCCAGTATCAGTTCCTATAGAGGCTATTGCGAGTCCAGCAGCAACTGCAGCCGCAGAACCACCGCTTGAGCCTCCTGGGACCTTGCTTGTGTCCCATGGATTAAAAGTTGGGCCATAGTAGGAAGTCTCAGTAGAAGAACCCATTGCAAATTCATCCATGTTATTTTTTCCTAATATTATTGCTCCAGCTGTTTCAAGCTTTTCATATACCGTAGAATTATAATTCGATATATAATTACTCAACATTTTAGACCCACACGTGCAAAGCTCGTCCTTAACAAGGAATATATCTTTTAAGCTAATAGGTACTCCGTACACAAGACTTGGATAATCATTTTTCGAAATATCTTTATCAAGCGTAATCGAACGATTAATAGCAGCTTCCTCAAATAAAGAAATATATGAATTAAATTTTTTATCTGTTTTTTTGATTTTGTTAAATATTTCTTTAGTTATTTCTGAAGGAAGAAATTCTTTGCTTTTATATCCATTAATAATATTTTCTATAGTCATACTTTTCATTCAATTACTCCTCATCAATAACTTTCTTGACTATAAAAAAGTTTCCGTCTTTTTTTGGTGCATTTTTTAAAACTTCATCAATAGGTAGTTTAGAAATGGTAGCATCATCTCTTTGAGCATAATTAGTATTAGAATCTTCAATAGACTTTAATTCATCTTCTGAAGCAGAATTAAGTAAGTCGATATAGCTTAGAATCTCAGAAAAACTTTTAACAAACGAATCAATTTTATTCTCTTCAATCGAAAGCCTGGAAAGCTTTGATATTTTTAATACAATTTCTTTTTCATCTGACATTGAATGTTCACCTATCTGTTTAGTTTATCTAGAATAGAATCTAAAACAATTGATTCAAGCTTTGTATTATTTGCCCTGTTAATTTCCTGTAAACCTGTGGGACTTGTAATATTGATTTCTGTAAGCATATTGTCGATAACATCAATCCCAGCAAAATAAATTCCATTTTTTACAAGAAATGGCTTAATTTTATTACAAATCTTTTTATCTGATTTTGTAATTTCTGTTTTTTCTGGTCTACCACCTGCATGAAAATTGCAAATAAAACTTCCATCTTGAGCAACTCTGTTGATAGCGCCAATAGGTTCTCCATCAAGAAGAATGATTCTTTTATCTCCTTTTAAGACATTAGGAAGGAATTCTTGGACTATCTTAGGTTCTTCAATTAAATCTTCCTGAATAGGTATATCGGCACCCAGAAGAACTTGTAACGCGGACGGTTGGCCACCGGAATGAGCATGAAGATCCTTATTGTTGATAGGTTCATATCTAACTACACCTTCTCCTCCACATAAAGTTGTTGGCTTTATTACAACACCATGTTCATACTTTTTTGCAAAATCCTCTATCTCAGTCAATGAAGATGAAACTATGGTTGAAGGAATGATGTCCTGAAAATTCAAAGTAACCAATTTTTCGTTAAAACTTCTTAAAGATGTAGGGTTGTTAACTATCAAAACTTTATCTTTAATTGTATCTAGCATGTAGGTTGAATGTATATAACCTAAGTCAACAGGTGGGTCTTTTCTCATAAAGATAATATCCATTTCTTCTAGGCTAATTTCTTCGGGATTTGGCAATACTAAAGGGTAGTCTCTACTAATAGTTGTATTACGCACACTATGTCTTTCTATATTTAAATATTTTTCTCTTAATTCTATACATCTTGCTTTAAGGGTAGAACCAAAAGACATGTTATTTATTTCACAAAAATAAATCTTATGGCCCCTGTCATAGCATTCTCGCATAAATAAAATTGTTGTATCCTTTTCGGGGTTAATGTCATGAAATGGGTCGATAATAAAAAGAATTTGTTTCATATCATTTCTATAAACTTTTTGAAATATTTTTTAGAATCATGTGGTCCTGGAGATGCTTCTGGATGATATTGCACTGAAAAGCATTGATTTAATTTTGATTCTATACCTTCTACCGTTCCATCATTTAAATTTACATGTGTAATTTCAACGTCATTAACTTTGGAATTCTTTACAGCGAATCCATGATTTTGACTTGTAATTTCAACTTTTTTATCTTCATAATTCATTACTGGATGATTAGCGCCCCTGTGTCCAAACTTAAGTTTGAAAGTTTTCATACCCAATGCTAGAGAAAGAATCTGATGCCCTAGGCAAATACCAAACATGGGTTTGTATCCTAATAAGTTTTTTACATTTTCAATTGCATAAGTCGCTGCAGATGGATCTCCAGGACCATTTGAAAGGAGTATTCCATCTGGGTTTAGTTCTTTAACTTTCATAGGGGTAGTATTAGACGGTCCAACAATTAAATTAACATTTAGTTCATTGCTTAATATATTAAGGATATTTTGTTTACATCCAAAGTCATAGACAAAAATACTTTTTTTATTTGTTTCTTTTTGTATTGCATATGTTTCTTTACAAGTTGCTTCTAAAGTTAAATCAGTGCCTTTCATAAGTGGTGAGCTTTTAATTTTAGTCATTAATTCGTCTACACTCGTTTTGTTAGATGAAATGATACATCTTTGTGCACCATCGTTTCTAACAATTTTTGTTAATTCTCTTGTATCTATATTTGAAATACCTACAACTTTATTTTTAATGAGATACTCCTCTAGGCTCATCTCAGAAATATAGTTTGAAGGATAAGGGCAAAACTCTCTTGCAATAAATCCTTTTGCATAACATTGATTTGATTCATTGTCTTGATTGTTAATACCATAATTTCCTATATGAGGATATGTCATTAAAATAATTTGAGAATGGTATGATGGGTCGGTAAGAATTTCTTGGTAGCCTGTCATTGACGTATTGAAGACTATTTCACCTATAGACTCCCCTTCAAAACCAAAGCTATTTCCATGAAAGACTTTTCCATTTTCAAGACATAATATAGAGGTTTTACCCATTAAAATAGTGAAAATACTTCTTTTAATAAAGTTTGTCAATTCCTAAAAGCATATTAAAATAGAATATGCTTAGACTAAGGAGATTACTTGAAAATATAGGTACTGATTTCTTTCTCTCTGATTTCTACCCAGCAGGTGATGTAAAGTCTTATCACTTAAAATATTGGCTAATATTTATAGTTAATTTATACCTTAAAATCTATCATAGAATTGAAGTTGTTAATCCTCAGAAGATCCCACTTTCAGGGGGTGCGGTTATCGCCTCGAATCATACTTCACATTTAGATGGAATCATAATAAATGCTATAACTGCTTTTCATACCAGAAGAAAAATAAATTTTTTAGCGGCTGAGGATGTATATAATCAAAACTTTTTATTTCGTTTCTTATGTGATTTGGGAAATTGTATACCAGTTAAAAGATCAACTAGTGATAGAGTAGCGCTTTTGAAGGTAATCAAATTATTAAAAAGGGATAATCTAGTTGGACTTTTCCCTGAGGGCCAACGCTCTCGTAATGGGGAGCTTGGTGATGGAAAACTTGGTGTTGCAATAATGGCTATTAAATCAGGGGTGCCGGTAATTCCTTTAGCAATCAAAGGAACGTTTGAAGCCTTTCCTAGAAAGACTAAGTTTATTAAACCAGCAAAAATTGTCCTTAAATTTGGTGAGCCGCTTTGTTATGATGTTGAAGCAAAACCATCGAAGGAAAGAATAAACAATGTTAAAGATGATATAATGGATGGAATTAAAAAATCATTTGATAGTATCAAGTAACATTAAATCGTTTTCTTAAAATTTCATTAAGTACTTTAGGGTTTCCTTTGCCCTTCGTTTCTTTCATTGCCTGTCCAACGAAGAAACTAATTAATTTAACTTCACCATCTGTTATTCTTTTATGCTCGTCTGGATTTTTTTCTAATATTTTATCAATGATTCTATCTAATAATTCTTCTGAGCTTTCTTGTTCCAATCCTAACTCCTTAATCATCTTGTCTGCATTTTTATTTGTATTCACAATTTTACTCAATATATCTTTAGCAGAATTGTTATTAACATTTCCGTTGACAATAGCTTTTATAAGAGATGCAAAATTTTCTTCTGATAAACAATAATTTTCATTGTTGATATATTTAATAAGTTCACTGACTATCCAATTGCAAACAATTTTTGGCTCGTCAATGTAGTCAAGTGTCTTATCAAAAAATTCAGAAAGAACTTTATCGGATAGCAATATATCCGTATCTGCTTTGGATAATTTGAATTCCTCAAGATATCGTTGCATTTTGTCTTCAAAAGAAACATATGTCGAAGATTTAATCCTTTCTATTCTCTCCTTTGTTACAATCAATGGTTGCAAATCGGGGTCTGGGAAATACCTGTAATCGTGAGCATCTTCTTTTGACCTCATAGCATATGTTTTATTGGAATCAGAATTAAACAACCTGGTTTCTTGCTTAACTTTTTCACCATCATTAATTAATTTTGTTTGTCTCAGAATTTCGTATTCTATTGCTTTTTGAACAAATCTAAATGAGTTCACATTTTTTATTTCTGTTTTAGTTCCAAGTTTTTTGGTTCCAACTTCTCTAACTGAAATATTAGCATCGCATCTAAAGTTACCTTCTTCCATGTTGCAGTCCGACACACCTGAAAAAATTAATATATTCCGTAATTTCTTCAAATATTCTACTGCCTCATTCGAAGAAGAAATATCAGGCTCTGTCACTATTTCAATTAATGGGACCCCTGCCCTGTTCAAATCAACCATAGAATGTTCATCAGATAAATCATGTATCAATTTACCGGCATCTTCTTCCATGTGAATCCTGTTGATTCTAATTCTTTTTATATTTGTTTCATCTAATTGGATTTCTAAGTGCCCATTACTAGCAAGGGGTTCATCATATTGACTTATTTGATACCCTTTGGGTTAATCAGGATAGAAATAATGTTTTCTAGCAAAAGTCGAAACTCTATTTATTTCACAATTTGTAGATAACCCAGCAACAATAGCTAAATCAACAGCTTGAGTATTGATTACAGGAAGAACTCCTGGAAGTCCTAAATCAACTTCTGAAACATTTGAATTAGGATCACAACCAAAATCAGTATTAGAATTTGAAAAGAGTTTCGAATTAGTCTTTAATTGAGAATGAACCTCAAGACCTATTACTGCTTCAAATTTCATAAATTTAGTTCCTCGTTATATATAGTAACTCATATATATCAAACTATTTAATAAATTTACCTGTTTTGTAATACCATAAAACAAAATCTAATTGCCCCATAGTTAAGTTAACTTGTTTTCCAAAATCTTTAAGAACGTTCTCATGCTTTATATAATTTTTTGTATTTGTCGGAACTTTTGACAGACTATCGATTAAATTAAATTCTTTCATAATTTCTATTACATGTTTGTCTAAAATTGCGTAATCATTAAAGCCAATATTTCTTAAAAAATGACTTGCCACTTTCATTCGTACTCCAACTATTTCCTTTTTCTCTACGAAAAAACGCCTTCTCAGTTCGGGAGAAGAGCTTTCTCTAACAATCTTTCTAAGATTGAAGTCATAAGAATTTTTGAGGAATTCTCTGGTCTCGTATATATAAGCACCCCTAAGATTATAAAATCTATAGCATGTTTTTAATTTTTTTATAATTTGTTCTTTATTTGCTTTAATTACAAATCTATCCTGTTTCAAAATATTATGTACTTTAAATGCTAGCTCAGCGCTTGTACCTGCTGCCAAAATACAATAAACTAATTCAAAAAAAAATTCCTCATTGGTACCTTTCTCTCTTATTCTATCAAAAACAGAAATTCTTTCTTGTATTGCAATTTTATTGTCTGAATATATTTGTTTTGAAATCTTAAGAAGGTTTGATTTGTCCATCGTTTGTCATTATTTGTTTTGTTCTAAGGATATTATTTAAAATGCATTAAGTAAATAATTTTTTCATTGATCTTGTTGCTTGCAAAATTCTATGTTCATTCTCGATAAGTGCAAACCTTACATAGCTATCACCATTTGCTCCAAAACCAATTCCTGGGGATACCGCGACTTTACATTCATGTATAAGTTTCTTTGAAAATTCAAGTGACCCAAGATGTGCCAATTGTTCAGGAATTTTTGCCCAAACAAACATTGTAGCTTTCGGAGATGGAATTTCCCATCCTGTATTAGCAAGACCGGAAATTAATTTATCCCTTCTTGTTTTATACGTATTCCTTGTATCAATAACACAGTCCTGCGTTTCATTTAATGCAGATATTGCTGCTATTTGAATTGGTTGGAAAATACCATAATCCAAATAACTTTTAACTCTTTTTAATGCTGAGATCACTTCCTTGTTACCGCACATAAAACCTACTCGCCACCCGGCCATATTATAACTTTTAGAAAGAGAAAAAGATTCAACACCTAACTCTTTAGCTATAGGGACCTGAAGGAAGCTTGGTGCTTTATATCCATCAAAACATAAGTCTGCATAAGCAAAATCATGAATGACGATTACTGAATATTTTTTTGCTAAGTCTGCAACTTCATAAAAAAAATCTAGGTCAACTGTTTGAGTCGTAGGATTACTTGGAAAAGAAATTATAAGAGCCTTAGGTTTTGGGTTTGTTTCTAAACCTTTCTTTATGTTCTCTAACAAAGAGGAGTTTTCAGTAGAATTAAAACCTCTAACCTCACCTCTTGCTATTAGAACAGAGTATCCATGTATTGGATAACAAGGGTCAGGAACTAGGACAACATCTCCTGGCGAAAGCATAGAAAGCATGAGATGGGAAACCCCCTCCTTTGATCCGATAGTAACAATAACTTCATTGTCAGGATCCAAGTCAACATCGTAATTTCTTTTGTACCAATTAGAAATAGCTAACCTAAGTTTAGGCAAACCAGCTGATACTGAATACCTATGGTTTTTTCCTTGAAGTGATGATTCTAATAATTTTTCTACTATGTGCTTTGGGGTTGGTTGGTCAGGATTCCCCATACCAAAATCGATTATATCTTCACCACTCCTTCTTGCTTTGTATTTAATTTCATTAACCACAGAGAAGACATATGGTGGAAGATGTTTCAGAAGAGAGAAATTATCGCTATTAATAGACATATTTTTTAAATATAATAAAGCTATATCGTAAATTGTAAATGAATAAGGTGTAAAGTTGAGAAAAACTATTTTAGAACTTCAATTAATGAAAGAAAAAAGGGATAAGATTGTAGCCCTTACGGCCTATGATTTTCAAACTGCTTCTATTTTAGACAATATATGTGATTTAGTTTTGGTTGGAGATTCACTCGGTAATGTATTTCAAGGAAACAAAACTACATTAAATGTTACTTTAGACGAAATCATATATCATGGACAAGTAGTTTCAAAGGCAATTAATGCAGCTCATCTATGTGTTGACATGCCATTCATGACTTATCAAGCATCGACTGCAGATGCTTTAAGAAATATTGGTAGAGTAATCAAAGAAACCGGTGCTCAATCTGTAAAACTAGAAATAAGTTTTGATACGTTGGAAGCTATTGAAAAAATTTCTAATTCTGGAATCCCAGTTATTGCACATGTTGGCTTATGTCCTCAATCTTATAATGTATATGGTGGATACAAGAAACAAGGAAGAAACAAGGAAGAAAGAGAGTACATAATGTCTTTGGCGCTGGAGGCTGCAAACTATGGTGCATCTATCTTAGTATTAGAAGGAATACCTGATAGTCTTGCTGAAAAAATCACAACTTCTCTTAAAATTCCAACAATTGGTATTGGGGCTGGTAAAAAATGTGATGGTCAGATATTGGTGACAGAAGATATGTTAGGTATAACCCCCTCACCTCATCCATCTTTTGTCAGGAATTATACAAACCTAAGGCAAACAATTAAAAAAGCTACAATTAATTATAAAAATGATGTCAAAGAAAAAAAATTCCCTTAAGATTATAAAATCTATCCAGAGGATGGAAAAAATAGCTTTGCTAATCAAAGGAAGAGGTAAAGTTTCTTTTGTTCCAACTATGGGCGCGCTTCATGATGGACATATTGCTTTAGTCAAAAAAGCAAAGAAAGTAGCGAATATAGTTATAGTAAGCATATTTGTAAATCCTATCCAGTTTTCTGAGAAGAAAGATTTAAAAACTTATCCTCGTACCTTAAAAAACGATATTAAAAAGCTGAAAGATCTAGGGGTTGACTATGTTTTTATTCCTAAAGCTCAGGATTTATTTAATCAGGATTTTCAGACTAAAGTAACAGTACAAAATTTTCAAAATCACCTTTGCGGAATAAGCAGAAAAAATCATTTTGATGGTGTAACCACTATTGTATTAAAACTATTTAATATTGTGAAACCAGATCAAGCAATATTTGGTAAAAAAGATATGCAGCAATTAATAATTATAAAAACTATGGTACGAGAATTGAATATGGATATAAAAATAATTCCACACAAGATTATTAGAGAGAAAGAAGGCTTGGCTATGAGTTCAAGAAATAACCTTTTAAATAATAGTGAAAAGAAATTGGCAAACAATATTTACCAAGGGCTTAAAATTGCGAAAAATCTATATAGCAGTAATAAAAAAGTTACCTCATCTTACATAAAAGCTGCTTTAAAAAAGACTTACAAAGACGCAGGAATAAAGAATATTGAATATATAGAAATAATGAATCCAAAACAAATGTCTTACCCAAAAAAACCATCTAAGAAGGACTTTATCGCTGTTGCTGTGAGAATAGGCAACACTAGGTTAATAGACAATCTAGAATTTTAATTTAGAATATTTGACATGCTTTTAAGTATTCTCAAATCAAAGATTCATCGAGCTACAGTAACAGAAGCAAACCTTGAATACGAGGGTAGCATAACTATAGACAAGACATTGATGGATGCAGCGTCTCTTTTTCCATATGAACAAGTTCATGTTTTTAATCTTACTAATGCAGAAAGATTTTTAACATATGTTATTGAAGGTGAGCGTGATACTGGAGTAATATGCACTAATGGTGCGGCTGCTCATTCTGCACAAAAAGGTGACTCCTTAATAATTGTTTCTTTTATTCAGTTGCCTGAAAAAGAAGTTGCAAACTATAAACCTAAACTTGTTTATGTAAATGAAAAAAATAAGCAAGTTGAAGTTGAACTTGTAGATGGAAAACTTGTAAGGCTTCTAGGATAATTTAATACGTTTACTTAAAAACAATAATTTATTTAAGTCCATAGTTACTAATTGAGAGAAAAAAACCTTTTTTATTCCTTTTTGATTGACTTAATTTTTTTTAAAAGTTATAAATATCAAGATTAAAGATTTGGAGATTGTTAATGAAAGCTATTATATTAGCTGCGGGTAAAGGAAAAAGACTTCAGCCCTACACAAAAAATATACCTAAATGTCTTTTGACTCTAGACAAAGAAACGATACTTGAACATCAAATAAATCATTTAAAATCTTCCGAGATTCAAGAAATTAATGTTGTTGTAGGTTTTGGTAGTGACAGAGTTGAGCAGTTTCTTAGTAACTATGATTCACTAGGGATTAAGATTAATACTATTTATAATCCATTTTGGGAATCAACCAATAGTTTGTTCTCATTGTGGGCAGCAAGAGCTGAACTAGATTCAGATGTAGTGGTTTTAAATGGGGATGATGTTTTTGAATTAAATGTACTTAAATTGGCAATATCCTGTAAAAGCGAAATAACACTTCCTTTTAAAGTGAAAGAAGAATACCCTCAAGAGGATATGAAAATAAAAATTCAAGATGGTTTGCTAGTTGATATAAGTAAAGAAATCAAGAATCCTGATGGAGAATCAGTAGGAATAAGGGTTTTTAGACAAGAAGGTGTTGGAATACTTCAAAGATCCCTAGAGAAAGAAATAAGAACAGACGATTTTAACAAAAAATGGTATGTATCAGCGATTGAAAGGATCTTACAGAGAGGACACAAGGTTAATACAGTCGATATTAATAATCTGTATTGGCATGATGTAGATTATCCGCATGATTTAGAAAATGCAAAACAAAATATTTCAATAATTAGCAACAAAAAATCTAATACAAAACTAAATGTAGTATAGTTTCTTTAAAATGATTACAATCATCCTCTGCAAAGGAAAAGGTTTAGACTCAGAAGAATTAAGTCTATTTGAACAAGAAAAAATAGCTGGCATCAGTTTATTTGAAAGGTCACTAATTAGTTTATCAAATGAAAGTTTTACTGAAAGTTTTATAATTTCAGATAAAGAATATCCTTTAAATGAATTGTACAAACGGCATAAAAACTTTAATATTCAAACAAAACCAAAAATTGATGATTTCCTTGCAAATAGAGATGTTCTTTTAATTCAAAACAACGTTGTTGCAAACAAAAAACAAATTGCTAGTTTATTTAAAAAGATAAACGATGAGAATGTGTCTTTTATTGGGAAGGACAATAAAGAACAAAATTGTGGTGTAGTTTTCTTTAAATCAGCTGACATAAAATCTAATTTGTCAGATTTGGACAACCTGTCAGGTATGAAAGGAAAAATAAAAGAAGTTGTATTAAATGACCCTCCAAAAAAAATATCAGAAAAAGAAATAGCTACAAATGCTGGTAGAGATTTCTTGTTTGAACATATTAGCAAAAATGTTAGTGGATGGGTATCAAAAAAAATAAATAGCAAGATTTCTATTCCAATTAGCAAAATGCTAGTGAAAACCAATATTCACCCAAATCTAATAACTTTCTTTGTAGGTTCACTAGGTATATCATGTGGTATTTTTTATGCATCCAACCTTCCAATAATTGGTGCCATTATATTGCAATTATCTACAATCCTTGATAGGTGTGATGGAGAAGTCGCAAGAATTAGTCTTAAAGAGTCTAAATTTGGTCAATGGTTCGATACTGCATTAGACCAAGTCTCTTATTTCTCTATGTTTCTTGGAATTAGCATATGCTTAAACAATCCAAAATTTTTTACTATTAATCCTGAAATTACAATATTAAGACAAATATCAATCCTAAATGTTTTACTCTATATAATATTTTTAACGATCATTTTGTTCTTTATGATTCGCCGAACCAAGAATGGAAGTCTGGCTTATTATCCTTTAGAGATAGACAGGATTATACCTGTTAAAAAAAGATCATTGTTCTACAAACTAATGGCAAAGTTTAGATTTCTAGCAAAAAGAGAGTTCTTTTCGCCAGCGATGTTGGTAGTTGCAGTAATTGGTTATGAATTTGCTACACTGGCTGCATTTGTAATTTTATTTTTTGGAATAATTCATTTAGCTGCAGATTTCCTTGAGGCAAGAAAAAGAATAGATATCACTTATTAAGTTTGATGACACAAAAAATAACTAAAGCAAAAATAAGAGTCCAGGAAGTTGCTAGGAAAAATAATGCCTCGATACTCACTTGTTAAACACCTTTTTAAATACTAAACCAAAAATTCCAAGAAAAATTGACAGTAAAAGAATTCTAGCAAGTTTTGACCAAAATGATACCTTGAATATCATTGAATTTGCACTATTTATATCTTGGATTACCCAAGCAAAAATTAGAATTATCAAAAACAAAGGTAAGAAATATTTAAATATTTTATTATAAATTTTTGGAATTTTGATTAGACTTGATCTGTTAATCTCATCTATGTGACTTTTTGGAGATATGTATATTACATAAATAGCTATCTCAACTAGGGCTAATACGACCAAGAGTATGGTTCCAGCCCAAAAATCAAATTCTTCAAGTATCTCGGGGACGAAAATAACAAAATTTGCAAAAAAGAATATAACTAAAATTACTATAAGGCTGGATTTTTTTTGAGACAATGCAAACTCTTCTTTGACGAATGTTATAACAGGCTGCAATATTCCAATGGATGAAGTAAGTCCGGCTATAAAAAGTAGAAAAAACCATATGAACCCGATTGTTCCTCCTAATGGTAATCCATCAAAAATAGCTGGCATTGCGATAAATCCTATAGTGAAAGCTCCTGATTGAGCTATAAGAACAGCGCCTGCTACTCCTAGAAAAGCAACAGCGGCTGGAATAACAATCGATCCTCCAAATACAACCTCTATAAGCTCGTTTAACGATGCTGAAGTAAGTCCGCTAAGAGCGATATCTTCATCTTTTTTAATAAAAGAAGCGTATGTAACTATAGCTCCAAAACCTAAACTTAATGTAAAGAAAACTTGTCCTGCTGCAGCTATCCAGACTTTAGGATTTGTTAAAGACGAGAAATCAGGTGACCATAAAAAATCAAAACCTTCTATTGCGGAAGAAATTGAAGTTTTTATTGTAAAAACGTAAACAACCATAAACAAGCTCATAAAAAATAATGCTGGCATTGCAAATTTTACAAATTTCTCTATGCCCCTAGAGATGCCTCGATATAAAATTCCATAATTAATTAACAATGTAAGCAAGAAACAACCGTAAGCAAACACAGAAGGAATAAGAAAACTATTTGTTTGATTAAAATTTCCCGTATATTCAGAAAAAATATTTTTAAAGAAACTCATTTTCTCTGTAGTCGCTGATATGTCTGATTGTAATTCTCCAAATAAGGACTTTAGTGAATACCCAAGAGTCCAGGATTCTATGTAGATATAATATATTGAAATAATTAAAGGAATCCATATTCCTAAAAGGGAAGCGATTTGAAGAACTTTATTAGAATTAAATTTGGTAGAAATCCCAAAGGTTGTGCCTTTTCCAATTGATCCACCATGTCTTCCAATCCCCCATTCGATCCACATCAATGGAATACCTATGCAAATAAAACAAATTATATAGGGAAGGAGAAAGGCTCCCCCACCGTTCTCAGCCGCTTGAACAGGAAATCTTAGGAAATTACCTAAACCTATAGCATTCCCTGCCATGGCTAAAATTAGACCATACTTAGTAACCCAAAAATCTCTGTTGTTGTTTTCTTCTGGCACATTATAAATTAACACCATATTAATAGTCTTGACAAATCTTTTTATAAGCTTATTATGTAGTCTTTCGGAGTTATCATGGCCAAGGTTAGCACAAATCAGAGCAAGAAGAAAAGTACAAAAGCTTCACTAAAAACACCAGTTAAAAGTAAAAGTATTAAAAGTAGTGCGAAGAAAAATGTTGCTCCTTTAGAGAAATTTAATACTACATGCTCAAAAAAGAAGCTTACTGCTAAATTTAAAAGAGAAATGAAAAATATATTGCTTTCTATGAAAGAGGAAATTCTTAAAGATATAGCTGAAGTAATGAAATCTGAATCAGACCATCTTAAATTTGAAGTTGGTGATTTTTACGATAGTGCTTCTAATGATAGAGAAAGAGATTTGTCTCTGTCTTTAAACCAAAGAGACAGACAGAAACTTACTATGATTGAGGATGCTTTGAATCGTATCGATGCAGGAACATATGGTAAATGCCCTTATGGAAACGAAGTTATAGATGAGGAAAGACTTAGAGCAATGCCTTTTACAAGATACTGCGTTTCATGCATGGAAGATGAAGCTACAGATAACGATTTTTAAATTTATTGATTTTAATTAAGTTAGGATTACGAATAATACCTTTTTCCGTAATGATTCCCGATATTAAACTTTTTGGAGTAATATCAAAGGCTGGATTAGAAGCCTTTTTTGAGTTTGAAATACGTTTTTTTTCAAAATAAGTTAATTCTTCTATATTTCTTTGTTCTATTTTGATAGACAAACCAGTTTTGGCGGAAAAATCAAAAGTAGAAATTGGTGCTGCTACATAAAATGGAATTTTATGAAATTTAGCTGATATAGCTAACTGATATGTTCCAATCTTATTAGCCGTATCTCCATTGCTTGCAATTCTATCGGCTCCAACTATAACAAAATCAATTTTTTCTTTTTTAATTATGTAAGAAGCCATTGAGTCGGTGATCAGAGTACAATCAATTTTATTTTTTTGACATTCGTAAATGGTCAACCTTGACCCTTGTAGCAAAGGTCTGGTTTCAGTAGCAAATACTTTTATTCCTTTGACTTTAGTGTTTGCAAATTTAATTACACCTAATGCTGTTCCCGGTCCAGTAGTTGCCAAAGAACCTGTATTGCAATGAGTAATTATCTTAGAGTTTCTTTTTATTAATTTAGAACCAACTTCTGAAATCATTACAGATACATTGCTTTCTTCTTTTGAAATAGCCATAGCTTCTTTTCTAAAAATTGTTAATAATTTTTTATAATTGGTTTCTTCACTTGAAATAATTATTCTTCTGAATCTATTAATAGACCAAGATAAATTAACTGCGGTAGGTCTAGCAGATTCAATTGATTTTAATTTAAACAATATTTCTTTAGAAAGCTTCTCAAATTGTCGATATCGAGAACTTTTTAACGCAAGATACGCAGCAAATGCACCTGCAACCCCAATCGCAGGAGCGCCTCTTATGCTTAGTTGTTTTATAGCTTTAATGATTTCGATGTAATTTGTAGTTGCAATAATCTTTTCCCTAAATGGTAACTTAGTTTGGTCTAGTATTTCAACTACATCTGAACGAGTAAGCTTTATTGTCTCTTTCATTATATTTTATTTATTTCTTTCAAAAATGGGGATTTAGGAAACTTTTTTTTGTATTCATTCTTAAGATCCTCAATTATATAATCATGATCTTTCATTTTTGATAAGCAAAAAATTAACAAGTACTGTGCTTCATAACTATTAGAAACCATTTCCGGAATAGAGGACTTTGCGTTTTCAATTCTACTATATGCAGATTTGTATTCTTCCTTCTTTATATAAAACCGTGAAATATAAATAGCTCTTTTTAGTACAAACTTCTTAGCCGCGGTATATATATTAGTTGTATCTTTAAAATATTCATCTTGTTTAAAATCATCGGTAAGGGTCTCGTACATTTTGATAATATCAAGTGCTGGATTTATATCATTATCTTTATCTCTCATTAATTTTGAATTAGATTTGAAAATCTTATATTTTGCATAGTTGACTTTAGGGTGACTTGGATGATTCTTTATAAATTCTTGGTACCGATTTATTGCAAAACCCCATCTTTTCCTTTTGTATGAAACCTCGCCCGATAACAGATATATCTCACGTGTGTAAATAGAATATGGATATCTTATTTGCAAAGTAGTAATTAAGTCTTCAAGTACACCATAATCAGTGCCCCCAAGAATAAGCCATTTTCTTTTTTTATTAACTTCTGAGACGATAGAGTCATATATTTCTTTGTCAGTACCTTTTAAGATGGTTACTTTGGAAGTACACGAAGAGAAACTAAAAAATAAAAGAATTAATAAAGATACTCTTAAAAACATAAATGCTATAATATTTCCCAGAGATTTAAAGTCAAGGTGAAAAATGTCTAATTTTCTAGATTATGTGCAAATAACAATAGTTTCCGGAAATGGTGGCAATGGGCTAGCCTCATTTAGAAGAGAAAAATATGTCCCATTTGGAGGACCTGATGGCGGAGATGGTGGTAACGGCGGGAGCATTATTTTTGTAGGAAAGAAAAATTTAATATCTCTAAAAGATTTTACAAATAAAAAATCTTTTAGAGCGAAGAATGGTATAAATGGTGGAAAAAGAAAAAAGTCTGGAAAAAATGGCCCTGCTGTAGTAATTAAAGTTCCTTTGGGGACTGAAATTGTAGATTTAAAGAACATGAAAAAACTTGCGGATATAATTGATGATGGTCAAGAAGTAGAAATACTCAAAGGAGGGATTGGCGGTCTAGGAAATGTAAATTTTAAATCATCAAAAAATAGAGCGCCTAGAAAATTTACTAGTGGTAAAAAAGGGGGCTCGTTAAAAGTTGGGCTTAATTTAAAAATAATAGCTAATGTTAGCTTGATAGGGTTCCCTAATGTAGGTAAGTCTTCGATAATAAAACAAATAACAAATTCAAAAGCTATCATCGGAAATTATCCATTTACCACAGTATCTCCTAATCTTGGTGTGTGTAAATTTGAAAAAGAAGATGTGGTAATAGCAGATATTCCTGGGCTAATAAAAGATGCTTATCTTGGTAAAGGATTAGGTCATAAATTTTTAAAACATATTGAAAGATCAGAATCACTTATAGAAGTATTAGATCTCTCTTGTGCAGATATAAAAGAACTGAACAATCAACATAAACAATTTCTAGCTGAATTGAATATGTACAACAAGCAGCTGAAGAAAAAAATCAAGCTTATAGTTTTAAACAAACATGATTTATGTTCGTTTGATAAAAATATCAAACTATTTAAAGGATTAAAAGGTATTCCAATAATTAAAATTAGTTGTAAGAATAATTTTAACTTGGAAAAATTCAAAAATATTGTAAAAAGAATTTAGGTTTTTAATGATCTTAGTTCTTGAATAAATTTCATTTTGTTTTTGGCTCTCATAATGCTTTCACCAATTAAAAAGTTATTAATTCCAGACATATATAAATTCATTATATCTTTCCTAGACTCTATACCGCTTTCACTAATCAATATATGATTATCTGACAAACCTTTAGCAAGATTGAATACATTATCATGATTAACCTCAAAACTTGTCAAATCTCTATTGTTTACTCCAAAAACATTTAAACCTAGTTTGATTCCCTTGTTTATATCATCTGCATCATGAACTTCATACAGAATATCTAAATCAAATTCAGATGAAATTTTAATGAAATCTTTCAATTTTTTCTCATCTAAGATTCTGCCTATTAGTAAAATTGCATCAGCCCCATACCATTTTGATTGAATTATTTGATACTCATCGATGATAAAGTCTTTTCTTAATAAAGGGATTTCAGTAACTGCTCGAACAGAGTTTAGATATTCTAGCTTTCCTTGAAAAAATTTTTCATCAGTCAAAACTGAGATTGCGCAAGCTCCTCCCATTTCAAAGTCTCTTGCGAGTTCTACTGGGCGAAAATCATCTTTAATAACTCCTTTTGATGGTGACGCTTTCTTAATTTCTGCAATAATATTTACTTCATCTTTTTTTGACAAAGCTGCATAAAAATCTCTTTTTTTTTCTAAATTTTCCTGATTATTGATTTTTATTAGTTCTTCTAAATTAGATAGAGGTAAGTTTTTCATTTGGAATTGAACTTCTTCTTTTTTATTCTCTATGATTTTATCAAGTATGTTCATTTTAAGGATTTATAATCTTTGAAATATTTTTCTTTATTTCTCCTGATTCTAATGATTGCTCCACCAAATGACATCCTTCAGCTATGGTAGTAGCTCTTCCATCTATATACAAAGCTGCCCCTGCGTTCATCACACAAATAGACCTAGCAGGATTGATATTTTCTTTATTTTCTCCATTGAAAATTCTCATTGCTATTTTTTTTGAATCAATAACTGAATCAATAACTAAATCACTAGGATTAGAACGAGCATAATTTAAATCTTCTGGTCTAATTGTATATTCTTCCACGTTGCCATTGTTTATTTCGGCAATATAAGTATCTGAGCAGTTTGATATTTCATCCATACCGTCAGCTCCGTGAACAACCAGTGCTTTTTGTGTTCCTTGTTTAATTAAAGCATTAGCTACAGGTATCATTAAATTTTTATCATATACTCCCAAAAGTTGTTTTTTTGGTCTTAAGGGGTTTACCAATGGGCCTAAAATGTTGAATATAGTTCTTGTTTTAAGTTCTTTCCTAATATGCGCAACGTGCTTCATAGATTTATGAAAGTTAGGTGCATACAAGAATGACAAATTCCAATCTTTTATTGATTTGATAGAACCTTCAATAGAATCATCAAAATGTATACCAAGTGCTTCAATTAAATCTGCGCTTCCAACTTTGCTAGAAACTGAGCGATTCCCATGTTTTGCAACTTTTACACCCATCGCAGCTAAAATTAATGATGATATAGTTGATACATTTATAGAAGATTTAGAATCACCTCCTGTTCCACATAAATCAATTATATCAAGATCATGAGTATTGCTTTGATCGTAATCCAAATTTTCAATTAAAACACTAGATGCTTGATATATTTCTTCAGGAGAAGGTTCTTTAGCATTAAGAGCAAGCAGGAAAGACTTGCACTGAGAATCTGAAAGTTTTCCTTTCATCATCTCAGTAAAAATAAAGTTTATTTCTTCAGCTTCAAGGTCGATTTTGTCAGATAGTTTTTGTATTACTTCTTCAATCATTGCAAAGCTCTTTTAGAAATTGAATCAAGAATTCCATTAATAAAACTACAAGATTCATCAGAACTATATTTAAGAGCTAGCACTATTGCTTCTTTTATACTGACTGGCACAGGAATACCTCTAGAAAAAAGTATTTCGTAAACAGCTATTCTTAAGATATTCAAATCTACTGAATTAATTCTATCGAATCTCCAGTTTTTAATACTTTGGTCTATTTCATCATCAATTGGTTTAATATTTTTTACACACCCGCTTATTATTTCAGTAGCTTTGTTTTTAATTATATTCCTTGTAACAATTTTTCTCGAATTTGAAAATAAATCTCTAAGGGTCTTGTAGAAATCTGAATCTCCATAATCTGTCTTCTCGTTTAAATTATAGTTTCTTAGAAAATTTTTAAATTTATCTTTATTTTCAAGTGGGGAAATTGTTTTATTAAATTTATCATAATCAATAATTCTCAAAAATATTCTATTGTTTTTTAATGAATAGCAGCCTATAACTATCATATTATTTTTTTTGATTCTTAGCTTCTTAAGCATATAGTAATTATTAATCGGATTAGTGCTCCAAAAAGACATTATATTTGATCGAAAATCTATCGGATTTATAGGCTCGTCTGTATACCTAACATCTAAGCTATACATAAACCTTAAAGATAATTCTCTTGCTCTTCTATTTATCCAATATCTCATAATTACAAATCCTTTGAAACATTAATTAATTTAACTAAGCTTTTAGCTGCTTCTACTGCCCTATCTTTAAGACCTCCATTAGTTCTTTCTTTGATCTGTTTCTTTTCAGTAACGGTTAAAACTCCTGATGTAATAGGTATATCATATTCTAAACTCAACTGAGTTAAATTGTTAGTTACAGAATTAGAAATTATTTCATAGTGATTGGTTTTTCCTTTAATAATGCACCCTAATGCAATAACACCATTGGGTTTCTTTCTCTTGCAGACTCTATTTACAATAAATGGTATTTCTAACGAACCCTCGGTCTCGATAACATTGATAGTTAAGTCTGAAGATGATAGCTCTTTTTTTAGTATAGAAATTGTATTTTTAATTTGTCTATCAGAAATTTCTTGGTAGAAGCTACTTGAAACTAAATAAATGTTAAGTTGTCGTTTTTGAGCCATTTTGTTACTCTTATATCAGCAAACTGCTGTAATTACTCCACAACTGTTAACTTGTGGCCCAATTTTCTTTTTTTTGTTTGCAAGTACTTCTGATTATACTTTCCGGGCTCTATCTCAATTGGAACTATGGTTGTAATCTTAAGACCAAATCCTTCTAGTCCGACAACTTTTGTAGGATTGTTTGTTAATAATTTTATTTTGTTTAGCCCCAAATCTCGAAGAATTTGTGCTCCTGTTCCATACTCTCTCAAGTCAGCTTTGTATCCCAATGCTTCATTAGCTTCAACTGTATCAAGCCCTTCTTCTTGCAAGGAGTACGCTTTAATTTTGTGTTGAAGACCTATGCCTCTTCCCTCTTGTCTTAAATACAACAAAACACCATTACCTTCAGATTTAATCATTTCAAGAGCCACATGTAATTGAGAGCCACAATCACACCTATAGGAACCAAGAAGGTCTCCGGTCAAACACTCAGAATGCACTCTTACTAAAGTTTCTTTGTCTTTTTTGATGTCTCCCAAAACAAGGGCAATATGGGTTTTTTTATCTATACTGCTTTCATAGGAATAGCATTTAAAATCACCATAATGACTTGGTAATTCACAAGAGGCTGTTTGATCTACTAAAGATTCTTTTTTTAGCCTGTAACTTATTAAATCAGCTATGGTAGCAATTTTGATTTTATGTTTTTTAGCAAACTTTTCACAATCTTTCAATCTAGCCATTGTCCCATCATCATTCATAATCTCACAAATTACGGAACATGGTTTCAAACCAGCGAGTTTTGCTATATCTATTGATGCTTCTGTATGGCCAGCTCTAACCAATGTCCCACCTTCTCTTGCCACCAATGGGAACATGTGGCCCGGCCTTTCAAAATCTGAAGCTACGCTGCTTTCATCGGCAACTAACATAGCTGTCGTTGAACGGTCTTGAGCTGAAATTCCTGTAGTGGTATCTTTTTTTGCATCTATAGAAACAGTAAAAGCTGTTGAATCTAAATCTTGTTTTAAATTATCACTTACAGGAAAAAGATTCAGATTATCTGCTCTATCTTTATCTATAGACAAACATATCAGCCCTCTACCATTCGTTGCCATGAAGTTAATAGCATCAGGGGAAGCAAATTGCGCTGCAATTATTAGGTCGCCCTCATTTTCTCGGTCTTTATCATCAACAAGAATTACCATCTTTCCTTTTTTGATGTCATTTATTGCATCTTCTATTTTAGAAATAGCCAAAAAAATACCCTTCCTTACAATTATTCATAATATTAAATATATACAGAATTATTCAAAAACCAATAGAATCTCAACATAGTAATTATTCTATTGACTTTTTAACATCTATATATATTTTAATTGTAGTTCTGTTTTGTTTGGGGGATTGTTTTTATGCTTCTTGATAGTAATGATGTTGAGTTAAATTGTGTTTTCTTATTAGATGGGAAAGAATCAGATGATGACTGGGAAGACTTAGGAGAAGAAATATTAGAAGATTCTGAGGAAGATGTTGAATATGATGAAGATATCTGGGAAGAAGGAGAGAATTCCGAAGATGAAATTGAGGATGATTTCTCAATAGACGAAGATGAGGATAAAGACGAAGGCGAGTATGAAGAACTAGAAGAAATTGATGATTTAGATGATTTAGGTGATATTGAAGAAATTGATGATCTTGAATCTGATTTAGATGACGATTTTGACGAAAACGAAGAAGTTTAAACTTTTAAATACTTAAAATATATTGTTCCAAATTTTTAAGATTCCGTTAAGGAATATATACAATTACAAATATTCTTTATATTATTGAATCCCAAACCGAATAATAATTTGCCATTTTATGCCCAGGGCCGGACTCGAACCGGCACGGTTGTGAAACCGAGGGATTTTAAGTCCCTTGCGTCTACCTATTTCGCCACCCGGGCTTTATTTAGGCGGTGCCCGGATTCGAACCGGGGTATAACGGTTTTGCAGACCATCGCCTTACCACTTGGCTACACCGCCAGACTAATGAAAGGATATTTATACATGAAATTAATTGTTTAGTCTATTAGCTATAAATTTTAATTTCGTTATATAATGCGTCTCTTTCGACAGGCAAATATCCAGCATCTTTAATAGTTTTTACAAAAAAATCCCTCGTGTGACCTACCTCCGATTGTGCTCCAGCATCATGAATTATTTTTTCTGTGATGATGGTACCGTCGGCATCAGATACACCATAGTGAAAAGTAACCTGTGCAGCTTTTTCTCCTAAAGTAATCCAGTAAGCCTTAATATGAGGAAAATTATCTAAAAATAGCCTTGCTAAGACATGCACCTTTAAATCATAAGAAAAAGGAAACGGTTTAACATCTTTTAACATTGTATTGTAAGGCTGAAAAAGAACTGGAATAAAAGCTAAGAAACCTGAAGTTTTATCTTGCAAATCTCTGAGGTGATTTAAATGATCTATAACATCATGAATTGACTCTAGATGTCCGTATAGAATAGTAGCATTTGAAGGCAATCCTAATTTATGAGCTACCTGATGTATTTTTAACCAAGATTCACCTGTAGTTTTTGGAGTACATATTTTTTTTCTTACTTCCGGGGCAAAAATCTCTGCTCCTCCTCCTGGCAATGCATCAACGCCTGCATCCATGAGCATTGAAATAACTTTTTCAAAACTAAATCCTGATATCTTTGAAAACCAGTCAATTTCAACTGCTGTAAATGCTTTAATGTGAGAATGCGGTGCTGCTGAATTAATTTCTCTAACTATTTCAAGATATTTATCAAAACTCCAGTCAGGGTGCAAACCGCCCACGATATGAATTTCTTTCAAATCTTCATTTAGTAAGGATAAAATTTGGTCTATTTTCATTTCATACGCATCTGTTGTCCCTTTTTTAACGCCAAATGCACAAAATTTACAATGCTTTGAAAGAGCACATACGTTTGTTGGATTAATATGTCTATTAACAACGAAGTATATTTTATCGCCGTCTTTTAAAAACTTTTTATACCTAGCTAAAACTCCTAATGAATTTATATCTTCAGATAGCATTATCGCTTCTGCATCTTTTAAATCTAGTCTCTGATTAAGTAAGATCTTCTCTTTCAGTTGAATTAAGTTTTTATCCAAACAAAGAGAATCAAAATTATCTAATAATTGTTCCATTTTTTGCTAACCATAGAAGAAATATCTTTATCCATCTCAATTACTTTAGGGTACCAGGATTTAAAAGTAGCATCTACGATCATCTGTCCTTCGAAAGTAACAGTTGAAGACTTCCTTGTGCAGTCCTGGAAGTGAATATCTATCGATGGATCAAATCTAGTAAAAATTCCCCATAACAAATCTACATTGTCTTCTAGATTTATATCAATACTGACTAAAAATATTATTTTAAATTCATTTAATATTTTTTTTGAAAATATTTCTTCAATTAACTTGTCTGGATTAAAATCTGAAGAAATCACAATAATGTTTTTGTTGATAACTTTGTAATTTTTTATATGAGCACAGTAATTTCTTGGGTCTCTTATGACAACGGCGTTAAAATTATCTTTACTTATTTCTTTTCCATCACCTATTGTATTGAATCCTACTTTGCTACCCACATGCATTTTACCGCTGGTGAAATCTAAAGTGTCTAAGGGAGTTGTTTGTAAAAGGGTTAAATCTCTTGATGGATTAAAGTTTGCACCAAGATATGCAAAAACTTCGTTTATATTTCTCGGGTCAACAAAACTGGGCACTGTGATTATACACTTAGTAAGAGAAAGCTGTCCGGTACCCCAGATTGACATCATGCATTTAACAGAGTTTTTAGGATATTTTTCGTCTATAGAAACTACAAGTAGGTTATGAAATCCAGCCTCATAATAAGCCCATAAATCTCTTATTTCCGGATTAACAAGTCTAATTAAAGGACCAAAAATGTGTGTTGCTGCATTTCCCAAATACATATCTTCTTTTGGTGGCCTTCCCACAACAGTTGCTGGAAATATCGCATTATGTTTTCTAGTAATTGTTTTAACATTCATAAATGGGAATTGGCTTTCCATGGAATAATATCCAAAATGATCTCCAAAAGGTCCTTCAAGTTTAGTCTGTTCTAAGGGAACAGCACCTTCTATTATGAATTCAGCATTAGTTGGAACCTTTAGATTAGATGTTCTGGCTTTACATAACTCAATTGGTTTCTTTTTTAAGAACGCCGCGAACAACAATTCGTCAATATTTTCTGGAAGAGGAGCTATTGCAGCAAAAATTAATGATGGGTCACCTCCTAAAACTACAGCAATAGGAAAATCGACTCCTGAACTACGGGCTTCATGGTAATGTGCTGCACCTCCTTTATGTGGATGCCAGTGTACTCCAAGCGTGTTTCTATCATGAACTTGAAGTCTATACATTCCCATATTTCTTTTTGAATTTTCTAGACTTTGAGAAATTGTTAAACCTAAAGTTATAAATTTACCCCCATCCTCAGGCCAACATTTAATTATTGGCAAGCTATCTAAATCCGATTTATCTTCAACTTGCTGACATGGAGAATTTATAGTTACATTTTTCGACCTAAAATTAGTAATTCTTTTAATAAACGGTAAGGAGTCAGCAATATTGCTTAAAGAGGGAGGCATTGCCTTTTCTGCAAAATGAACAATCTCTTCACCAAGTTTTTTTGGGTCACATCCAAGTGATAAATTTAATCTTTCTTCGGAACCAAATAGATTTGTTGCTACTGGAAACTCAGATCCTTTAACATTTTCAAAAAGTAATGCGGGTCCATTTGATTCTATTGTTTTACATGAAATTTCGGAAATCTCTAAAATTGGATCAACTTCTGTTTTAATCCTTTTTAAATCTCCTATTCTATCGAGAAAATCAATATAGGTTTCCAGATCATTAAACTTCTGATTGGTCATGAATGTTCTCACTTCTCCAACCATTTTCTTTCTCTAGGCCAATTAAACTTAAAATCTTACTAGAGAAAGTATTAGCTAAATCGGAAATAGATGATTCTTCCATGTATAGCCCAGGGCATACAGGGGCTATAATTGCACCTGCTTTTGAAAGCTTAAGCGCATTTTCAAGAGTTATAGAGTCTAAGGGCGTCTCTCTAACAGCTATTATTAATTTTCTTCTTTCTTTTAAAGCTATCTGAGCCATTCTAGTAATTAACGTATCAGATATACCTGAAGCAATTTTGTTAAGAGTAGAAACTGAGCACGGTATTATAACTAAGGAGTCAAAATGGTTACTTCCAGAGGCAAAAGGGGAAGCGAGATCATGATCCGGAAATGTATTATCAACCATTGACTCTATTTCTTCAAATTTAACACCTAGTTCTTCAAAAATTACCCTTTTCCCCCATTTAGATACAACAAGGTATTTCTCGTTTGGACATTTTTCAATGAAATTTAGAGCAAAGTTTGAACCCGATGCGCCGGTAATAGCAATAACTGTCCTCATCTAAGTAATATATCTGAAAAAATTAATATTAAAATCAAGAATCCTATATATGAATTGTATTTAAAAAAAGAAAAATCCAGTCGGCTGCATCGCAATATCTGAACTAAAAACCCTAATACTAAAAATATCAACAATAAATACGAAAATACGTGGGATTCTTTAATATATAAATAGTAAAAAATCGTAATAGAAGACAAAAAGAAGCATATGCTTGATATTACAATTGCTTTCTTTTTTCCGAAATATGTGGGTATTGAATATATCCCCTTTTTGGAATCATAATCAAAATCTTGAAGCGCATAAAGAATATCAAATCCGGAAATCCAAAATATTGTAAACAACGCAATATGAAAAGTTTCATAAATACTTTGGATAGAACACGATGCTGCCACTCCACCAGCTAAAGGTCCCAAGGATAACGTTATTCCTAGGAAGAAATGGCACATAAAAGTATATCTTTTTAGATAGGGATAGATCAAAAAGAAAATTATAGGGATGGGGGCAAGAATCAAAACAAGATCGCATATTAACCAAGAAGAGATGAAGAAGATAGCTAGACTTGTTCCTAAAAAATTAAGGACAAAACGATTGCTAATTTTTCTAGCAGGTATGGGTCTATTGGAAGTTCTTGGATTCTGTAAATCTATATCGGAATCTATTATTCTATTAAGAATCATTCCTATAGTTCTTGCCGAAACTGCGCAGCACAAAATTAAGACAAAATTTAATAAATTAAATTCATCAAATGATACAACGTAGCCTGCAAGAATAAGAGGTAAAACAAATAAGGTATGAGAAAAAGTAACTAGTTCTAGAGCTAAGCTAGTATTTTTCCTATCAAACATTAAAATATAGTAACAAATTTAATAAGATTTACCTGGTGTTATATGGACAAAGAAACATTTGATAAATTAGCAGAAGCCTTAGAAAGTAAAAATTTGTCTTCTATAGAAAAAATTCTCAACAAGAAGAATCCTACAGATATAGCTAATGTGATTGTAAGATTCGATGAAAACGATATATGCGATATTTTATCTGCTCTTACGGTTGAAGATTCGGGTGAAATAATACTAGAACTGCCTGAAGATATAAGATCAAATGTTCTTACTAAATTAGACAACAAAGCAATTTTAAATTTTATTGAAGAACTCGATTCGGATGATGCAACTGACCTTATTTCTCATCTTGATGAAGATAAAAGTAAAGAAATTTTAGAAGAAATGGATCCTAGAGATTCTAGCGAAGTTCAAACTCTTCTTCAATACAGCAACGACTCCGCTGGCGGTATCATGCAAACGGAACTAGTTCAAGTAAAAGACTCTTCGCTAGTTAAAGATACGATAAACTGGATTAGGCTTATAGCTGACGAGGTTCCAGATTTTTATCAAATTTATGTCACAAACGAGAATGATAAGCTTGTGGGATTTATTTCGTTAAAAGCACTTATTCTTGCTGATCCTGGTTCAAATGTAAAATCGATTATGCAGGAAATAAAAGTATCAGTTTCTCCTGAAATTGATCAAGAGGAAGTAAGCAGAATCTTTAAAAAATATAATCTTGTGTCTCTTCCTGTAATCGATAAAGATTCAAAACTCATTGGTCGAATAACATCTGATGATGTCTTGGATGTCATAACAGAAGAAGCAGAAGAAGACCTATATTCTTTAGCTGGTGTCAAGGAATATAATCATCCTATTTACTCAGGATTTATTTCAAAGGCCAAATCCAGGCTACCATGGCTTTTGATTACATTAGTAGGAGAATTAATAATTGCATATATAATTGCTTTCTATTTCCAAGCTACCCTTGAAGAATTTATATTGTTGGCAGCTTTTATGCCAGCAGTTATGGCGACTGGTGGTAGTGTTGGGATACAGTCTTCAGCAATTATAATTAGAGGTCTTGGTATGGGTTCTATAAATATCAACCAAGCTTTAAAAATAATAATTTCTGAATTGGAATTATCTTTTGTTTTAGGTTTGATTTGTGGACTTGTTGCAGGAGTAATGGGATTGCTAATAACTGGTGATACCAGTACTGGCATAAATTTCTTTATTGTAATATGTATCTCTTTGTCACTTGCATCTATAATGTCAGCTCTTTTTGGTGCATCCTTTCCAATGCTTTTAGATAAATATAAATCTGATCCAGCAAATGGATCGGGGCCATTCGTTACAATGGCTAATGATATTTTTTCCGCGATTTCTTATTTATTGATTGCGGTTTTAATTATGTAATCAAAATGCAAGATAGAGGATTCATTCTTAATAAAATAGAATATGGCGATTATGATGTAATCGGAACTTTTTATACAATTAATTTAGGTAAAATTAATTTATTAGTTAAGAATGCAAAAAAAAGCAAAAAAAGATTCGTAGGCAAATTGGAGCCATTTAATTTAATAGATATAGAATTTAAATACAACAATAGAAACAGCATAAATCTCTTAGAATCAGCAAATTTAGATGATGCAAGTCCATTTTGTGAACTAGATGCCAAAATTATAGTTCTATCGTCTTTAATTAATGAATATATCCAGAATTTCGAGGAAAATGAAAATCCAGACAAAAATAAATTTGAATTTCTACAAAATTTCTTTTCACGTAAGAATAGAAACAATTATTCGCTCTGCTTGAATGAAACAATAAAGTTTCAATTAAAATATCTGAAAGAGCTTGGCATTGAACCAATAATTAATAGGTGTTTCAATTGCAATACTTCATTAAAAGAAATTAAATTTTTTGATTTAAAAAATGGTGGCACCTTGTGTAATGGATGTCAAAAAAAAGTGGATTCTGATACCATTAAATTTAAAAAGAGCATAGACTTAAAAAATATCAAGAAAAACGATGCTTCAAAATCCTTTTTAGTCAAAATTATTGTTCTATTTAGCGAATTTCACTCTGGAAAACAGTTCAATTCTGTTAAATACTTAGAAACATAATGATAAAAGTAAAAGGATTTAAATTCGCAGGAATCAGTTGTGGCATCAAGAAATCGAACAAAAAAGATTTGGGACTCATTTTGTCCGAGAAGAAGTGTCTATCTCATGCAGTGTTTACAAAAAATAAGGTCATTGCTGCTCCACTTGAAATTGGCAAGGAAGTATTAAGATTTAATGAAATTTATGGAGTAATTGCAAATAGCGGAAATGCTAATGCATGTACTGGCAAAAAAGGCATCATAGCTACAAATAAAATTTTAAATAGCCTTTCAAAAAGAACCGGTTATAAAACATACAATTTCTTTCCCTCTTCCACTGGCATCATTGGTGTTCAACTAGATTACGAAAAAGTTAATAATGGGATTTCTAAGTTAGTAAAATCTCTTAAACAAGAATCGTTTAAAGATTTTGCAGAATCAATTAGAACTACAGATAAATTTATTAAGTTCAAACACAAGAAAATTAAAATTGGTAAAAAAGAAGGAAATATATTAGCGATTGCTAAAGGTGCAGGGATGATACATCCTGGAATGGCTACAATGTTATGTTTTCTTATAACAGATTTAAAATTTAATAAAAATACTTTTAGAAACCTAATCAATAATGGTGTCAACCAATCTTTTAATTGCATAAGTGTTGACGGGGACATGTCAACAAATGATACTGTACTAGGATTATCAAATGGAATGGCAGAAAACAAAATAATAGATAATAAAAGTACTGATCTTAGTAAAGTAACTAAAGAAATTTATAGAATATTTTATTCTTTAGCAGAAGATATTGTGAGAGATGGAGAAGGTTCGACAAAAATTTGCAAGGTTACAGTAAAGGGAGCTAGAGATAAAAAAACAGCTGACTTTATTGCTAGAAAAGTTTCTAATTCTCTCTTGTTTAAAACAGCTTTGTATGGTTCAGATCCAAACTGGGGGAGAATTATTGCTGCTGTTGGTTCCACGCAAATTGAATATATTGAATCAACAAAAATTGATATTCATATAGGAAAGATAAAAATTGTTAAAAATGGAGAGTTGTTCGGCAACTTAAAACCAGCTAATAAAATAATGAAAAAGAAATCGATAGAAATTACAATTAATTTGAATAAAGGCAAAGCTCAAGCGTTTATGCTAACTAATGATATCGGTCATGATTATATAAAACTAAATTCGTTATATACGACTTAATCTAAAACAATACTCCAT